>NZ_JAUOSY010000030.1:0-754 GCF_030549125.1 Zobellia sp. 1_MG-2023
AGACATAAAAAAAGCCCCGTAAAGAGGCTTATATGAATCCGTTCCGTGGAGAATCAACGGCTTGTGCAACGGTTACCTTTGTTGTAATCAGTAGCGACACGTTCGAGTAAGCACGAATCTTTGGGTTTTCTTATTTTTTCATACGAGTAAAGTCCATCTGCACAACAGTTGCGTCTGAGTAAAGTCCGTCGGAGTTAGAAGTCCAGCGAAACAGTTACGTTTGAGTTAGGTCCATCCGCGCATAACTATTTTTAAATCCGAGTAATTAGTCCGCTATTTTTTCTTAGTACAGATTTTGCTTAGAATCTTTTTTTTCTTTATTGAACTGTTCTTCGACTTTTTTCAGTTCAATTTGTTTTTTGTCCTCTGTCAGTTTAACATTCCGTTTCAGAGAGTTTTTAAGTTTATTATACTTCTCTTTAATCGATATTAAGTGGTCATTTTGCCCCTCAGAATGTATTCTTGATTCTTGCATAATATTTTTTTTGAGCTATTGATTACAACGGTTTAGCTATGAACTGTAAGGGAGCAAACTAGCGTTTGTTTTCCGCCACGCACATAGCGAAATCTTTTTGTTTTGATTTATTTTTCTTGTCCAGAGCAAAATCCCAAAGATTTTGCGGACTTAATAAATATACACAGACCTTTAGACTTAGCCCAAAACCCAGCATTACGTTTAGGTTTTGTGCCTGTTGCACAAGTTAACGAAAAAACCACATAGGGAGAACATGATCTTAACGTTGTGCGGTTAACT
>NZ_JAUOSY010000031.1:0-624 GCF_030549125.1 Zobellia sp. 1_MG-2023
AAAAGCTTTCCGTCCTGTACTGTACCGCTCGGCCCAAAAAAAATAAATATGTATATTTTGGGCGGATTATAATTTTTCATCTTTACTATTGTGCCGCCAAGGGGCAGTTCCACCGATAAAGAAAAGACCATCGCCCATGAACATATTCAATTTCATCAACATAGACGAGAACTCCCGAGTGCCCAAGTACAGGCAGATCGTGGACGCCATTATCCATAACATATCCTCGGGCAACCTTAAGATGGACGACAAAATCCCGTCTATCAACAGGTTCAGCGAGGAGTACCTCCTCTCGCGGGACACCGTTGAGAAGGCCTACAGTATTCTAAGGGAGCGCAAGGTGATCATCTCCATAAAGGGCAAAGGGTACTACATAGCCCGCACCAAGCTGATATCCAAGGTGAACATCCTGTTCCTGGTCAACAAGCTCAGTTCCTACAAGATGCGCATCTACAATTCCTTTATAGAGAGTATAGGGGGAACGGCGCACACGAGCCTTTTCATCTACCATTGCGAGGAGGAGCTGTTCCTGAACCTTCTGGAAAAGAACAGGAACGCCTATGACTACTATGTGATCATGCCGCATTTCAAGACCGAGAAGCTGAAGCATGCCAGCCATACCCC
>NZ_JAUOSY010000032.1:0-612 GCF_030549125.1 Zobellia sp. 1_MG-2023
GTAACCGTTGCACAAGCCGTTGATTCTCCACGGAACGGATTCATATAAGCCTCTTTACGGGGCTTTTTTTATGTCTGGCCAGAATCGAGGCACCGAATTTAGATGCTTTATGCAAGTCCCGAACAAGTATTGAAGCGCACTTTTTACCAAGGCTGCAAAATCAAGCCGTCCCGCCCCACTTTTGGAACGTTTCCGTTCGAACTTCAGGTACTTTTTAAGGTTATAGGCCATGGCCGAGAGGTGCATCACCTTGTTCGCCTGTGCGAGCCCTATCGTGTTCACCTTCCTCAGTCCCATGAACTGGGTCAACGTTCCGAAGACGGGTTCTACGGTGCTCTGCCGTTTGCCCTTCATATACCTGCCCAATTTACTGTTTACCCTTTTGATGTTACGCTCGTACTCGGCCCGGTAATAGGTGACGCTGAACTTCTTTTCCTGTGCGCTCTTGCCCAGACAGCTACTTCTTATGGGACAATCGATACATACGGGTTTTCTCGCTCGATATTCTTTCTTTTTGGTGCCCGTACGGTGATCATCGAACACCTTGGTGAACGGGATGACCTTGCCCCGTGGACAGATATAATGGTCTTCTTTCCCTATATATCGGAACCC
>NZ_JAUOSY010000033.1:0-541 GCF_030549125.1 Zobellia sp. 1_MG-2023
TTACCGGGACCCCGGTGAACAGATAGCTCAGGTATTGGGGCAGGTGCAGGGAGTATCTTATTTTTTTGAAGGTTTCCGGTCTGGTCCTCTTCAGCCAATAGAGGTGCATACCGGTGTTGAGCATGCCCAGTTTTGGGGATCCGGTGACCCTTGACAGTTCGTCCTCGGGCCCGTATTCCTTGTAAAATGAATCAAGGATATCCCCGTTCAGGGGCTTCATGTAGTTGTAGAGGGGCGTGAGCGGTTTCCCGTTTTCGCCTATGTGTACCCAACTGGCGCCGTAACAGGAAAAGTTCAAGGCCTCTATTTCAAATTCGTTGGAAATTAGGATTTTATCGAAAGTTTCCTTTACCCAGTCCTCCAGTGCCCTGAGGTTTTCGGTAGGGTAGCCGTCCTCATCGGTTATCTCTTCAAAACGTACGTATTCACGGTGCACCTCCTGGAAGTTCCCGTCAAAAAGAAAGAACTTTTTGTTGGTCTTCCCGATATCGAATACGGCCGTTACTTTAGTTTTCATGGTGTTGTGGTTATAGTCCGGATG
>NZ_JAUOSY010000034.1:0-525 GCF_030549125.1 Zobellia sp. 1_MG-2023
CCGCCTTGCTTCGAGGTCCCGATCAGTTTTACTGGTCGGGACCTTTTTTTTTGTCCCGTCCCGAACGGTGGGATAACCGTTATCGTTCCCCGTGCCTATAATTAAGGCTTGTTGAGTTCCTTTCCGTGACGCCACGTCTCTGGAACGTGTGCTCTTCGGTTGTGTCACGGGAGAGGATGTCTGTTTCTTCATATTTGTTTTTGAATTGTATACGGTCTTTAGATTCACAATTTAATAAACTTCCTGATTTCAATAATCCTTGTCCCTGAGAATTAATCTTTCTCCTCTTTGTTTTATAGTCATGGTGTGGTGGTTAACATGTTTTTATTTCTTGAATGACTTGAGGTTTATTTATTTGTTAGTTGTCTAAAAGAGAAATACACGGTTAAACCTTGTTCGTTTGTAGTCCAATGAAACTTAACTGCGATATAAATTCTTTAGTTACTACTCCGCCCCTGGCTATCCATACCGTGATTTCGTTATCCGTTTCGGTCTTGTGTGGAACTTTTTCTCTTAGGTAGGGGT
>NZ_JAUOSY010000004.1:0-550216 GCF_030549125.1 Zobellia sp. 1_MG-2023
AACAGGAACGCCTATGACTACTATGTGATCATGCCGCATTTCAAGACCGAGAAGCTGAAGCATGCCAGCCATACCCCGGAAGCGATCAAGGCGATCGACCGTATCCCCAAGGACAAACTGATCATAATGGACAACCCCGTACCCGAACTGAAGGGCGGTTACATAGAGATCTACCAGGATTTCGAGAACGATATCTACCATGCGCTGAAGGAGGGGCTGGGGAAGATATCGAAATACGAGAAACTGATCATTACCTACCCCGAGGAATCGGTCTACCCGTACCCGAAGAGGATCCTTCACGGGTTCCGCAAGTTCTGCGGGGAGCACAGGATCGACTTTGAGGTGCTGGACGAGATCTATGACGATATGGTCCTTAAAAAGGGCGACCTGTTCATTACCATAAGCGAATCGGACCTGGTGAGTTTGGTGAACCAGATACGCAACCAGGAGTTCGACCTGGGGACCGACATAGGGGTGATCTCCTATAACGACACGCCGCTGAAGCAACTGTTGGGCATTACCTGTATCTCCACGGATTTCAAGGCCATGGGGGAGACCGCTGCCCGTATGATCATGGACAAGAAAAAGGGGAAGGTCAAGAACCCGTTCCGTTTCATCGACAGGAACTCGATATAAAAAATATGTTCGTAAGCGGGTCTAGAGGTACCCCAGGTATTCTATCCTGTCCAGGTTCTTTTGGGTTTTCTGTTCGTAGAGTTCGTAGATGAGGCCGTCCTTTAGCCCCACTTTGGGCACTAGTATCTGGTCGCTTCCCATTTCTTTAAGTACCCTTAGATAAATCTCGGAAGCAGGAACAATAACGTCTGCCCGATCTGGATTCATTTTTAAAATAGACATACGCTGTTCATAGGAAAACTCACTTACATAGGCTCTAAGGGCTTTTAATTCAGCAAAGGATATGGCCATATTAGAAGCTTTGTTGGCCAGTCCGTAAAGGCGGTTAATATTCCCCCCGGTTCCTATCCCTACTATGTTTTTTGATTTATGGAAACTTGTGGAGCGAACCCACTCTTTCATAGAGGCAAAAACGTCTGTACGTTCCTTTGGTGCCAATTGGCGCACTGATCCTATTTTGAAGGATTTGCTTTGAACAAGTTTACCGCTTTCCAGAAGATTTAGCTCCGTACTACCGCCGCCCACATCTATATGCACGTACTTCCTGTCTTTAAGGGTAGGTCTTATGGCCTTGTTCAGGATACTGGCCTCTTTCTTGCCCGTAATGATGTTGATTTTCATGCCCACATCGTCTAGAATGAGCTCGCTAACCTCTTTACCATTACTGGCCTCCCGCATTGCCGACGTGGCCACGGCATAGTAACCCTCTACTTCGTACAAGTCGATTAAGTGCTTAAAGGTACGCATTAGTTTGATGAACTTCTCTTTGGTTGGTTCCGATATTTTCCCTTGGGAGAACACATCGTGTCCCAACCGTAAAGGAAACCGTAATAGCTGTAGGTTTTTGAAGCTGACTAGGTCCTCTTCTTCATAAACTTTGACCACTTGAAGCCGTATTGCGTTGGACCCGATGTCTATTGAAGCTAGTTTCATTTAAATGGAAATTAATATTAGCGAAAGTATTATAAGGCGAAAAGATAATTCAATTTTTGATTAAACCATCATTAGGTACTGTTCCAGACAGTATAGAACAGGACGGTATACCCAAAATCTATATTTAATTTTGAGATTCTTAAATCCGGCCTGTATGACTATACCAAAGTTTCTTACCCAATGTATGATACCCCTAATGTTACTCATCTGTTTTCAATCTTGCAAAGAAAAAAAACAGGAAGCTGATGGAGAACCCACTTTAGAAGTTCTGGGGAAAAAAGGCGATTTTATAAAAATATTTGATGCAAGAACTTTGAACGGCTGGAAAGGTGATCCTAATTATTGGCGTGTTGAAAACGGTTGTTTGGTAGGAGAGGTAAGCCCGGAAACCCTTTTGAAGAGTAGAAGGTTAAAGGTACAGGGTTTTGATAAGACCGTACCTGTAGATCAAACTCAAGAATATATACAGTTTACGGTAGATTTGGAACAGGGAGAAGCAGAATTGCAGACTTGGTTTACATTGGATACAGAAGACACTTTGGGCGCTTATTTTGTTAGTCTGGAGAAATTGTGAGGAATTAGAGCTTGTTTTTTCTATTTTGTGCCTCTAGATTTTGCTGACCTGTTAGATATAGGTTGGCCAGGTTACAAAATGAAGAAGATATAAAGAACTATGAGTAGAAGAGCAAAAATTAAGGTAGTGTTGTCAGCTGTGCTGGTATGGGGTATGTGTTTGTCCGTCATGGCACAAGATGAGTTTGTTAAAATTAATGACACCCTTACGGCGAAAGCAAGTTTAACCTATTTGGATTCCTTTCAACTAGGATTGGAAAACTGGGAGGTAGAGCAAATGCCAGGAGGTTCTGTACAAGTAAATGAGGGAAAACTAGAAATCACGGATGTTTCCGGTTGCACCATTTGGTTAAAGAAAAAGTTGGAAGGCCCATTAATGATAACCTACGAAGCTTATGTGATTGATGAAGGGGGACCACAAGATCGGGTATCCGACCTCAATTGCTTTTGGATGGCACAGGATACGGAGCATCCTAATGATTTATTCGTGAATTCAGAGAACCGGGGAGGAAAATTTTCCAATTATGATAACCTTCGGTTGTATTATATGGGTGTTGGCGGACATGATAATTCCAAAACCCGTTTCAGAAGGTATACGGGTGACGGTAACAGACCCTTGTTACCAGAACATGATTTTACTCAAAAGGAATATCTGATTAAACCCAATAGGAAAACTAAGATCAAAATTGTAGCTTACAATGGAATCATCCAATATTATAGGGATGGGGAACGTATCATAGATTTTTACGATCAAAACCCTTACACAACAGGACATTTCGGTTTTAGAACGGTCAACAATCATATGACTATAGAAAACTTTAAAATCTTTAGTCTAAAGAGTGAGGAAATAGCGAAGTAACACAAAACAAAAAACATGAAAATCAACTTAACTAACCCTTTAAACCTTGCGTACCTAACAGTATTCTGTTTGCTTGCATCCTGTGAATCTGGCACTAAAATTAAAACGGTATCCGTAGAAGTAAAAAATGACCTTAACTTTTCTAGGAGTGAAGTCGTGGGCGCAAACGTTGCTGACTTGTCCGCTCTTTTAAAAAATAATTCGGAAAGCAATATTCGCATTAAAAAAGTAGGCGATCAAGAATACTTGCGTACCCAATGGATAGATAATGATCAGGACGGGACAAATGATGAATTGCTTTTTCAGGCCCATGTACCAGCTAACGGTACGGCCGAATATGTAATTCTAGTAGATAGTGTAACTGCTCCTGCAGAAAGTAATGTTATAGCCTATTCGCGTCTAGTTCCGGAAAGAACGGACGATTATACGTGGGAGAACGATAAAGTAGCTTTTAGGACTTACGGCCCCACTGGGGAGAAAGAAGCATTGGCGGGTGTTCCTGGAAGTACACTTTCCAGCGGAATAGATTTGTGGCTAAAACGTACGGATAAGGCTATTATAAATAAATGGTACAAGGCACATATGACCAACCCGGGTTCTTACCACAAGGATCACGGTGAAGGCTATGACCCGTATCATGTTGGAAGTAGTAGAGGAACAGGAGGTATTGGTATCTGGGAAAATGATAGCCTTTTGGTTTCCAATAATTTTACGGCATCCAGAACATTGGCCGCGGGTCCGTTACGCACGGTGTTTGAATTGGACTATGCGCCATGGAGTCCGTATGGTGTAAAAGAAACCAAACGAATCACACTTGATCTAGGTTCCAATTTTTCTAAGTTTGATGTGAGCCTTTCTTCGGATAAAGAGGTTCCAAATTACACGGTAGGTATCACCCTGCATAAAAATAAGGGAGAAGGAGCTGTAAATAAAGAGAAAGGTTGGTTCCGCCATTGGGAAACCATAGACAGTTCAAAAGTAGGGGAAGGTATTGTTATTGACCCTAAAATCGTAAAGGATGCCATTATCCATAAGTCAGACGTGGTAGACCAAAGTAACCTTTTAGTTATAGCTGAACCTCAGGGAAAACTAACGTATTATGCCGGTTTTGCTTGGGATAAGAGCGGACAAATAGGTTCTTTAAAAGACTGGGAAATCATGTTGGAAAAGCAATCTCAAATTTTGGCCGATCCCTTGACCGTAACCATACAACCAACTAAATAAACATTATGAAAACCAAATTACTTTTTACGTCTTTTGTTGTGGCCCTGGCCGGATTCTTGTTCGGTTTTGATACCGTGGTTATTTCGGGTGCCGATCAACAATTACAGACTTTATGGGGTACATCAGACCTTTTTCATGGTACGTTCATCATGTCTATGGCGCTATGGGGTACGGTATTAGGAGCTATTTTTGCTTCCATTCCTTGTGATAAATTAGGAAGAAAAAACACGCTTCTTTGGATTGGGATACTCTATTTTGTTTCCGCATTGGGTTCAGGGTTGGCAAATGACCCTTATTTATTTTCGTTTTTCCGTTTTCTAGGAGGTCTTGGGGTAGGGGCGTCAACAGTTGCCGCACCCACCTATGTTTCCGAAATAGCACCGGCCAAAAGCCGTGGTAGATTGGTGGCATTGTATCAATTTAATATCGTTTTCGGAATTTTAATCGCTTTTGTATCCAATTATTTGCTGAAAGATTTTGGGTCCGAACCTTGGCGTTGGATGATTGGTATAGAAGCGCTTCCTGCCTTGATCTATACCATTGCTATGATAGGCGTTCCAAAAAGTCCGCGATGGTTGTTAGAGAAAAAAAATGATTTGGAAGGGGCAAAAAGAATTCAATTGGAACTCGCGGGAACCGAATTGGATGAGTCCGTCATTGAGCAGTTAAAAGAGGAACAATCAGAGAAATCTGCCTTGTTTGTCCAGAAGTATAAATTCCCTTTAATGTTAGCTTTTTTGATTGCTTTTTTCAATCAATTGTCAGGTATCAATGCATTTTTATATTACGCCCCACGGATATTTAGTTCTGCTGGTTTGGGAGAAAATACCGCTTTGCTAAGCAGTATTGGTATTGGTGTAACTAACTTGGTTTTTACGTTATTAGGCCTTTATTTAATTGATAAAGTAGGCCGTAAAGTACTCATGTACATTGGCTCTATTGGTTATATTATTTCATTGACCATGGTAGGTGTAGCTTTCGCTTTAGAATGGGAAGGTCTTATGGTTCCTATTTTTCTGTTCCTCTTCATAGCTTCACATGCTATAGGGCAAGGAGCTGTAATTTGGGTTTTTATATCCGAAATATTCCCGACCAATTTACGTGCACAAGGGCAGTCGTTTGGAAGTTCCACACACTGGGTGTTGGCGGCTTTAATAACCCTATTTATGCCTATAGCCATGGGTAGTTTTGATAACCCTGGTATTGTGTTTTTCTTTTTTAGCGGAATGATGGTATTACAGCTATTGTTCGTCATATTCATGATGCCCGAAACCAAAGGAAAAACTTTGGAGGAACTTCAAAAAATAATAACTAAATAATTAAATCAAAAAATATAGAATGGAAGTTAAATATGCCGTGCATCCCTATGATGCCAAATTTTACGACACACAGAGAATCAGAAAAGAGTTCCATAGTTCCGATCTAATGGGCGAAGATGCCATTAAAATGATCTATACACATTACGATCGCTTTATGTACGGAACGGCTTTCCCAATGTCTAAGAGCCTTACACTACCAACTTATGACGAATTGAAAGCCGGTTATTTTTTGGAACGAAGAGAATTGGGAATCATTAATGTTGGAGGTAAAGGTACCGTAACCGTAGATGGTGAAGCGTTTGAGTTAGGAAACTTAGAGGTATTGTACGTAGGTAAAGGATCAAAAGAGATAATTTTTGCAAGTGTGGATGGTTCCGCTCCGGCTAAATTCTATTTGAATTCCGCTCCGGCACATAAGGAGTATCCAACTAAAAAAGCGACACAGTCAGACGCTAATATCGTAGAGCTAGGAGCAGTGGAAACTAGTAACGAAAGAACCTTGTACCAGTACATTCATGAAGACGGGATTCAAAGTTGCCAGTTGGTCATGGGGTATACCGAGCTAAAAAAAGGTAGTGTTTGGAACACCTTTCCACCACATACCCACGAGCGTAGAATGGAAGTCTACTTTTATTTTGATATTCCCGGAGACAACATTGTAATGCACTACATGGGGCAACCACAGGAAACGCGCCATATTGCCGTGAAAAATTTTGAAGCCGTAGTTTCACCACCGTGGTCTATTCATTCCGGTTCAGGTACTAGTAACTACCGGTTTATCTGGGGAATGGCAGGAGAGAACAAAGCCTTTACGGATATGGATGGGGAGCCTTTACAGGGGGTGCTTTAGGCAACATATAGAATTTTATCTATAGCTAGGACCTAGCGGAATATAGCTTTCCTAAGGGGAGTTACTGGGAAAAGGAATTAACTACAATAGCATAGATTATTTATGAAGTTTAGTTTAAAAGATAAATTGGCAGTGGTTACCGGTGGAGGTAGCGGTATTGGTAGGGCCATTTGCTTGGCACTGGCAGAGCAAGGCGCAGTTCTTCATATTCTGGAAATGAACCAGGAAAATGCAAAGGAAACTGCAATGCTAATTGAGAATATGGGAGGTAAGGCCCATACCTACGGTTGTAATGTAGCGGTGCAGAAAGAAGTAGTTGGTGCATTTGAAAGCATAAAGGCAAAAGGTCCGGTAGATATTTTAATCAACAATGCGGGCATAGCCCATATTGGGAATTTAGAAAACTGCAAAGAAGAAGACTTAGACCGTTTGTACGATGTTAATATCAAAGGGGTATACAATTGCATGTATGCCAGTATTGATTCCTTAAAGCAAACGAACGGTGTAATTATCAACATGGCATCCATAGCTTCATCGGTAGGTATTAATGATAGGTTTGCTTATTCCATGACCAAGGGCGCCGTATTAACCATGACTTATTCCGTGGCCAAAGATTATCTTAAGGATGGCATTAGATGTAATTGTATTTCTCCGGGTAGGGTGCACACCCCTTTTGTTGACGGGTTTATCAATAAAAATTATCCGGGTAGGGAAAAGGAAATCTTTGAAAAGCTTTCCAAAACCCAGCCTATTGGTCGTATGGGCAAACCGGAGGAAATCGCGAATTTGGCCGTGTATCTTTGTTCGGAAGAGGCTTCGTTTATTACGGGAACCAATTTTCCAATAGATGGAGGGTTTGTTACTCTAAACGGTTCATAGTACAACTGCAATTGAAAATAAATAAAGAAACCTAATAAAATATCAGCATACATATGAAATTAATAAGATTTGGAAGTATAGGGAATGAAAAACCCGGAGTTCAATTGGATAACGGCACACGCTTGGATGTTTCCGGATTTGTATCGGACTATAACGAAGATTTTTTTGGAGGTGATGGCATTGAAAAACTAAGCAATTGGTTGAGTGAAAATGAAAAAAACTGTCCCGAGGTTGCTAATAATGTACGTTTAGGCTCACCTTTGTTACGCCCCTCAAAAATTGTGTGTGTGGGCTTAAACTATGCTAAGCACGCTGCCGAAAGCGGAATGACTATCCCAAAGGAACCGGTTCTTTTCTTTAAATCAACCTCTGCTATTGTTGGTCCAAATGATGATGTGATCATTCCGAAGAACAGCGAAAAAACCGACTGGGAAGTAGAACTGGCCATTGTCATCGGAAAAAAAGCCTCTTATGTTGAGGAAAAGGATGCTTTGGACCATGTGGCCGGCTATGTACTGCACAATGACTATAGCGAACGTGCTTTCCAAATAGAGAAAGAAGGACAATGGTGCAAGGGAAAAGGGTGCGATACTTTTGCGCCTATAGGTCCGTTTATTGCCACTGCCGATGAAATCAAGAATCCTAATAATCTTGATCTATGGTTAAAGCTGAACGGAGAAACGCTTCAAGATAGCAACACCTCCGATTTTATTTTCAATGTGCAGGAAGTGGTAAGTTATATCAGTCAATACATGACCTTATTGCCCGGCGATATTATTTCTACGGGAACACCATCAGGTGTAGGTCTAGGTTTTAATCCACCTAAATACCTTAAAGAAGGTGATGTTGTAGAGTTGGGAATTGAAGGTCTGGGCAGCTCTAAACAGCAGGTTAGGGCTTTACAGTTATAAAAATCCTTTTATAACTAGATAATGCAGGTGTGCCTTTATCCGTTACTTTTAAAATCATATGAACGGTCATTTCTTTTTCTACCTTTGGGGCAGCAAAGGAAACTAAATGGGCATTTTCGGTTCCTCCTATTTTTATTGGTTTTTTATACGTGCCCGCCTCTGGGTAATCAAACCAAAGAAAGCTTAGGCTATCTCCATCCGGGTCAGTAGAATCAAAGGCATCAAGTGTTATGCCTTTTCCCGATTTCACTGTAATTCTGTCAGCATGTTTTAAAGCGATTACCGGAGCGTGATTGGCTTCGGAAAATGGTAGGGTGCACCAATCCATTCGGGCTGCGAAATCATTTTGAAAATCATCTCTCCATCGCCATAGAGATACTTTATCACCTTTAAAAACTGTGGTGTCTAATTCTACATTTCTACCATAATCTTTTGCTAGATAAGGAGAAAAACTATCTTCTGTATTGGTCCAGATTGCCCTAGTTTCAACTTCAAAGGGTACACCGGAATTCCCTTTCTTCCGACCGGAAAAAGTAGGTCTTAGAAATTCATACCTACCGCCCCAACCACCCCAATTAGGATGTTCAGGGGCATTTAATCCGTTAGGGATAAGAGATAAGAAAGCTGGGGTGTCACCTTCAACTCCCCATGCAACATCAGGGTATAAGGCACCAAGCGGACCATGTCCTTGTTGTATGTTTTCAGAAATCCAAGAGTTACTGATTTCGGTATTGTCAATACCCTTAATAAAACTATTTATACCATTCCAAGTGGCTGTACCATAATCGTCACCTGGGCTTACGATATAAAAGAGGTCTTGAAATTTATCCCTGATCCAAATGCCGCTATCATCTTGGTCGGAAATGGTATAGACCCGTAATTTGGAAATGAGTCGTTTTTGTTCTTCCTTGGTTTTGGTGTTCTTTATTTTGAACAAAGCTTGAGCCAAGGTATTGGCACCTCCCCAAACGGAAATCCACAAAGGGCGCTCATCTTTCTCTTCAAGTGTTTTAATGATCCAATCAGAACCTTCGGAGTCTTTATCCTTTCCAACACCCAACATCCCATAAACAGGTAGACCGGATTTTACCAATGGAAATAAATCTTCCGGTTCTGGGAAATCCGGATGATGCAATTTAAGGTTGGGCTGCACTTCTGCATAAGCGGAAAGCACTTTGTTTATTGATTCCGGGTGTACGGAATTTTTAAGCCAACAAGAAGTAGTGGCTACTATACCTTTTATATCTATTTCGTTGGCGTACAGGAGTAAACGTACCAATGATTGTGTGTCATCCGGGTCAGCCTCAATATCCGTAAGAATGATTACCCTGCTCTTTTTAGAAGTTTCTTGTGCTATAAGAACACTAAAGTTCAGCGTAAATAAAAGTAGAAAAAAAAGTTTTTTCATAATGGTGAATTTTGGTGGTAGGGGAAAATCACTAAGCTTTTAAAAGTAGCAATTTTTCTTTTACAAGAATTGCTTTGGTTTTTGGTTTTTACCGGCGTTCTCCGCGATTTTTTGAATACGTTTTTGCCGGGTCTCTTTTCTTTTGGCGGAAATTACCCAATATAGAAGCTGTTTTTTTCCGGACTTGCTTTGTGCAATAAAGAATTCTGTAGCACCTTTTCTTTTTTTTAATTCTTCGGCGAGGTCAGCTGGTATTTCCAAGGCTTCCACAGTGTCCAATATAGTCCATGAACCATTGGCTTTTGCTATAGCTATACTTTTGTGGCCAGCTTGGGTCATAAGACCTTTTTTGGTGAGCGATGTTACTTTCTCTTTATTGATTTTAGACCAGTTGCTTACGGCTTTTCGCTTGCAAAAGTATTGTTTGTACCGCTCTGCATCAATAGTTCGTTTTGTGCTATCTATCCAACCATAACAGAGAGCATGGTCTACAGCTTGGCTCCAGGATAGATTGGTATTTGCTGTATTCCTTTTGTGGATAACCAACCAAACGGAGTTTTTTTGCTGATGGTTTTTTTCTAACCATTTCCGCCATTCCTGTTGGTTTGCTGGGCAATAGATTTCGGTTTCTTCCATACCTCATTAAATACCAAGGGTAGGCAAATGTTTTACTTTATGATAGGTTAAGGCAGATTTAATGCAGTAAGTAAGTTCTTCTGTGGGAAGTTCACTATTCAGTTTAAAAACTATAGCTCTCTTCCCTTCATACTCAAAAGTGTCTTTAAATACGGTCTTAAAGGTTTCTATCAATCTACTGGTGCATTTAAAATAGAGCGCATATTGGTCTGGGGATTTGGCTTTCCAATCTATGCGAAGGGTGCTGCCTATTTTGGTCAGGTAACTGGGTTCTCTCCATTTTAGGGTTTCCTCTAATTGGGCTATACCTTCCGTTGCTTTGGCGGTGTCTATGACCAGTTTTCGTAAAGCTATCATCTGAGGGCGCACATAATCCGGATAATTAGCGAATACAGATTCCACTTTTGGATTGATATCTAACTGTAAGTCTTGCATGGATAGAGTTGGTTACGTAGATAAATGTAACCAATAGAATCCGTTTTGGCAATGCCAAGTGATAGATATAGAGAGGAGATTAAACCGTTGTGGTCTATTCGTCTTTCCTAAAAATTAAATCTTGCTCTTCCATTGCAGTAACGACCAATTGAATATAGTCGTCCACGGCTTTTTCAATATTCTTTGGGTCGGAGATATCAATACTTCCTCGCCAAATCATAGATCGGTCCTTGCCTTCACAAATACAGTAGAGGGTAGTCTCGGCATGGTAAATATTAAAATCATCGTAGTAATTATCGTCATAGAATATATCTTGATTTTCTAGATAATCATCGTTAAATCTACCCTTGTAGTTATCCAATTTTGAAATAGCACTCAAAAAACTTTCCCGATTTTCGGAACCGGTGATTTTGGTAAATAGTATGGCATCAAAATCTTTATCCAAAAGACTTTGCTCTACGGCATCAAGTTCCTTTTCGGATTTTTTGGAGTTGGTAAAAGAAACATCAAAGACATCCAAGCTCTGCATGGCCTCAACATTTCTTTTGGTAAATTCCTTTTGTAATTTGGCCTCAAAACTTTCTCTTGCATTTTGGTTTTGGGTCATACCTACAATAAGTACTTTCTGAGCATCGAACAGAACAATATCCGGATTTTTCCAATTTTCCACCAAACTAGCAGAGGAACAACCAAGACATAGTAGCAACAATAATGGGGCTATTTTTTTCATGTTTATCTACAACTTTTAAAGGATAGTTAGAGGTTGTTTTTTAAAGGTGTTAAGCGTAAAGTAATCTATTTAAAACCGACTAAGATTATGTCCTCGTTCACTTTTTGTAATCGGGTAAATGTAACAGGTTTAAATTATGTAAACTATGATAAAAGTCAGTTAAATTGAGGTGTTATTTAAGTAATTTTATGAATCGAAATTAAAAAAGATGAAAAGCAGTTTCAAAAATATAATAGATTCGGACACTCCGGTATTAGTAGATTTTTTTGCTGATTGGTGCGGCCCTTGTAAAATGTTGGCGCCAATTTTAAAACAGGTCAAGGATGAGCTGGGAGAAGATGTTAAGATAGTAAAGATTGATGTAGATAAGAACCAACCGCTAGCAGGCACATATAATGTTCGGGGCGTACCCACAATGATTTTGTTTAAGAACGGAAAGCAAGTATGGAGGCAATCAGGTGTTTTGCAAAAAAATGACATTGTACAAATTGTAAAGTCGAATTCTTAATGCGATTTAATTTTATCTAATTCAACCAAAAATGAAAAAGTACTCCATTTTTCTATTGATCATTATTTTCTTTACAGGTTGTAATGAAACGAAGAAGGTTAAAATTGAATCTGCGCAAAATATTGATGAAACGCAGAGTGCTAAAACTCAAGAATCGCATCCAGGGAAGGTAATTATGGAGCGGGAATGTTACCTATGTCATGATCCAAAAGCAAAAGTGGCGGAGAGATTTGCACCTCCCATGGAAGCAATTAAAAGATATTATATAGATTCTACCGTTTCTCAACAGGAATTTACGGAAGCTCTGATTAAGTGGATAAATGATCCCGAGACAGAAACCAAGATACCTGCCGCACACAAAGAGTTTGGGCCTATGCCATATTTGCCCAATCGTGAGGATGCTTTGACGCAGATAGCAGATTACATTTACAACAATGAATTGGAACGACCAGAAGGATTTGATGAACATTTTAAATCTTCGCACAAGGCAGGAGCAGATTTAGAGGATTGTAATTGTTATGAAAACCCAGGACCGGAAAAAGTGTATGGATCCATAGGCATGGCCTATGCAAAAGAAGCTAAAAAAGCACTAGGTCAAAGCCTTACAAAAGCTATTCAGGAAAAAGGAACTGTCGGGGCCATTGGGTTTTGTAATCTTAAGGCTATACAAATTACGGATAGCGTTTCATTGATGAAAAATGCTGCTATTAATAGAGTTTCGGACAAACTAAGAAATCCTAAAAATAAAGCTACTCCAAAGGAATTGGAATATATAAACTGGTTTAAAGAAGTTTTGCCATCTGGTGATGAAATTTCGCCTGTTGTTGAGACAGAAGATGGAGAGGTGTCTTTTTATTACCCAATTGTAACCAATGCACTTTGCTTACAATGTCATGGAACACCTAATACGCAAGTAATGCCAGAGACTATGACAGCATTGAACAAATTGTATCCTAATGATATGGCACTTGGCTATGATGTAAATCAAGTAAGGGGCATGTGGAGTATAGAGTTTTATACGGACAAATAACAATATCTATTTAGCTAAATAATACCTGAGTTGAATTGGGGAATCGATAAAGGTTTTTAGCAAGTATTAATTAGATGGTTGGAAAAAGGGTGTTGCATGGCAATGCCCTTTTTTATTTGGTTTAAATTCTTCTAGGACGATTTAATCCTACTTTTTGAGATTATTAAAAAAGTAGGATACCTTTGTTAAAATAGATTTCTCAATATCAATAAAACACAAAGTATGACAGTCCATAATCTTGGTGAACACAATTCGCTCATGAACAAGTTTATTTCAGAAATAAGGGATGTGGACTTGCAAAAGGATACTATGCGTTTTAGACGGAATATTGAACGTATAGGGGAGATACTCAGCTATGAAATGAGTAAATCCTTGCACTTTAATAAAAGTAATGTTATCACCCCATTGGGCGCGAAAGAAATGCAATTGCCCACAGACCAATTGGTTCTATGCTCTATTTTACGCGCGGGATTACCATTACACCAAGGAATGTTGAATTACTTTGATGGGGCTGAGAATGCCTTTATATCGGCATATAGACACCATGAAGGAGACCAAGATGAGTTTGAGGTAATCGTGAACTATTTTGCGGCACCTTCTTTAGAAGGTAAAGTGTTGGTACTTGCCGATCCTATGTTGGCAACGGGCAGAACTTTGGAAAATGTGCTAAAAGCACTTAAAAATCATGGTACACCGGCGCAGATACATATTGTTTCTGTTATTGGGGCAAAAGAAGGGGTAGACCATGTGCAAAAGGTGTTCCCTGAAAACACCCAATTGTGGATTTCGGCTATAGACCCGGAATTGAATGCACGTGGTTATATTATTCCTGGAATAGGTGATGCGGGCGATTTGGCCTATGGGGCTAAGCTTTAGGGCTGCCATAACCCGTAAGAATACATCTAAGTTCCAATTTTTAAACTCCTAATGGTTTGCATTACGGTCATATGCTTCATTTACTGTAGTAGGTATTGGCGCTTTTGTTTGTTTGCGCCATCTGTTTAATTGTTCGTATAGTTCTTTGGTCTTAGCGGGGTTTTGTTTTGCCAGATTATTTTTTTCACCAATATCCGTGTTTAAGTTGTAGAGCTCAAGTGCACCGTCCTCAAAATATTCATGCAGTTTCCATTCCCCAGAAATAATTACAGAACCTGGTCGTGTTCTAAAAAGAGGGTCTCTGCCTTGATCATTTAGTTGGTTATATTTTTGAAGATAGATGGGGAAATGAAAATAGAGATTTCGTGCAACCGGCTGTTCTCCGTATAAGATAGGTTCAAGGTTTATACCATCAAGTAAATTGGCCTTCTCTTTAGGATTTGTAATATGTTGTAGTGTAGGGTAGAAATCTAAATTGCTCACCGTTGCGGTTGATGTGGAATTTGGCCTAATTTTTCCGGGCCACTTTATAACCAAAGGAACGCGAATACCACCTTCGTAATAAGAGCCTTTACCTGCGCGTAATGGGTTTTGTTCTGAAATAGACCGTATCCCACCATTATCCGAGGTGAAAATGACTAGCGTATTTTCTTCCAGCCCATTTTGCTCTAGGGTATTTAGAAGTCTGCCCACATTTTGGTCCATAGCATAGACCATTGCCGCGTAATCGGGTCTATTTTGTCCGTTTTGCCCTTTTTTCGATTTAAATTTAGCGACTAGGTCCTCTTTTCCCATAATGGGAGTGTGAACGGTATAGTAAGGCATGTATATGAAAAATGTGGTGTCTTTATTTTTGTTGATATAATGTATGGCCTCGTCCGTTAATCTATCGGTAAGGTATTCTCCTTTTTTGCCGTTCGTAATATGATCTATTTTGTAAGGAGAAAAGTATCCGCCATTGCCTGGATGACCTTTTTCACTTCCACCTATGTTATAATCAATCCCTTGCTTGTTAGGGTCTTTTCCAATATGCCATTTGCCAAAACTAGCGGTGGTATAGCCCGCAGATTTAAGCATTTGGGGCAAGGTGAAAATAGTATCTTTAAGATGGGCCGTATTTTTAATTGGAATCAGTTTTCTTGTTTTTATATCACCACGATCAGATGGACTTACGGTATAAACACCATGTCTAGGCGTGTTTAGACCTGAAATGAGACATGCCCTACTTGGAGCACAATTGGCCGCGCCTGCATAGGCATTATAAAAAACCATACCTTCTTTCGCAAATGCATCTAAATTTGGGGTTTCGTAATATTCACTTCCCATAAATCCTAGATCCTTATAACCAAGGTCGTCTATATTGATTATAACAATATTGGGTTTTTTAGCATCTTGGAGTTTTGTTTTGGCCGGTTTACATTGCAGTATGGCCAAGTGTAGAAGGGATATGAACAAAATTTTTATAGTACGGCTAATCATCTTTCCTTTTTTGGTTAAGTGTATGGCGTTGTATGCTATCTTACACATCTTGTTGTAGTAAATCATAGCCGTAAATATACATCTCATCTACGGGGGCAAGGGGTGCAATAGTCCAAGAAAGGTATACAAATGTGCAGTTTTTAATAAAAGTTAAGTATTTGATATTTGTCTACTCAAACATTCGTGTTTGTCTCTTGAAAATGTAGCTTGCTATACTCTGTAGGGCTCACTCCGTATGCTTTGCTAAAACATTTGCTAAAGTATTTTTGATTATTGAAGCCGGTCATATAGGCGACTTCCGAGATATACATTTTATTGTTTTTCAATAACTGTGCGGCACGTTTTAGACGAATCTGTCTAATGAAGTTAACTGGAGTGTCATTATTGATAACTTGGAGTTTGCGATAGAGGTTGGCCCGGCTCATGCCCACTTCTGATGCTAAGAATTCTACGTTTAAAGAACTATCATCTATAAATTCCTCAATAATTTCTATGAGTCTACGAATAAACTTTTCGTCATTGGAATCAACCTTTAATTCTGACGGCTCAGGCGTTATAATTCTACTGTATTTGTCCTTAAGGTCTTCGCGTGAACTGAATGTGTTTTTTACCTTCCACTTTACGAATTCCAGACTAAAAGGCTTTTCAATGTAATCATCTGCCCCTAAACTAAGGCACTCTATTTTAGATTCTTCGGAGTTTTTAGCGGTAAGCATAAAAATAGGAATGGTTTTGGTATCCGGATTGTTTTTTAACTTACCTAACATAGAAATACCATCTTCTATCGGCATAAGGATATCGCAAATAATTAAATCGGGTTTTTCCGATAAACAGGTGGCATACCCTTCCTGACCATTGCAAGCTTCAATGATATTAAAATCTTGTTTTAGCTCATCTCTCACCATTGAACGCAAATCATGATTGTCTTCTACGAGTAACACTTTAGGTTTTTTGTCGGTCGTTTCTTTTGGTTTCGTTTCCAATTGTGTAGAAACTTCTTCAATTACCTGAAATTCGGAGTTTTTTATAAAATTTTTGGTAAGTGGTGTACCCCTGTTGATACGCTCTTTTTTATGATATCTGTTTTTGTTTATAGGCAGGTAGAACGTGAATTCCGTAAAAACGTTTTCTTCGCTTTCCACCTCAATCGTACCATAATGACGTTCCGTTAGTTTTTGTACCAATTCCATTCCAATACCGGTACCGGGAATTTGGTTACTGTATTTTTTTGTAGCTTGGTAGTAGCGGTCAAAAATTTGGGCAATATCTTTTTGGGGAATACCTATACCATTGTCCCTAACGCTACATTTTATGTAATCTCCTGTGCGTATTTTTTTTCTGAAATTACGCTTTTCCTTAATGGAAACCTGTTTTAGGGTAACTTTGATATCACCATCCTTAGGGGTGTACTTAAAGGCATTGGAAAGGAGGTTAAAAAGAATTTTCTCTAGAATATCTACATCATACCAACCTATGATTTCCTTCTCTTGGGTGCTAAACTGATAGTCTATATTGTAGATTTTAGCAAAATCATTGAATGCATTCTTTATGATTTCAATATCCTTGACAATATTGTTTTTAGAGATATGTAATTTCAATTTGCCTTCATCAAACTTTCTAATATCCATTAGCTGATTGATCAGCCGATGCATTCTAAGGGTGTTATTGTATATCCGCTGGGAGGTAATGGGGCTTAGGGTGAATTTTTTGTCTTTAACCACTTTTTCTATGGTACCAAGAATTAGGGCAAGTGGTGTACGCAATTCATGGGATATATCCGTGAAGAACACCATTTTCATTCGGTTCATCTCATTGTCCTTTTCTCTACTTACCGTTTCTGCAACTAGTTTTTTCTTTAGTTTGTACCATCTTTTTATAACGAGCCAAGTAGTGTAGATAGAAGTAATTAGAAGTAGAAAATAGATGACATAAGCTAGATTACTTTTCCAATAGGGAGGTTTAATTGTAAAATTAAACGTGGCAGGATTATCGTTCCAAACCCCGTCACTATTAGAACTTTTTACTTTGAACACATAATCTCCCGGAGGCAGGTCATTGTAGTTGGCATTACGGTTAGAGGCTTTGGTGTAATGCCAAAAATCATTTATACCTTCTAGCATATATGCGAACTGGTTTTTATTGGGAGCGGTAAAATCCAATGTAGAAAATTCAAAAGCAATATTATTTTTGTTGTGCTCCAAACTAAGGCTGTCCGCTGTATTCAAGTACTTATTGGAATGACTTTCGTTAGTTGAACTATTGGATTTGTCTAAGTCTCCAAAAATGGTATAACTGGTTATGATGGTATTCGGAACCAATGAAGCTTTCTTGTAGTTGTTGGGGGTAACGGAGAAGAAACCACCAGGGCACCCAAAATATATTTTTCCATTATTGGCTACGGCTTGAGAGTTGAAGGTAAAGTGACTCTCGGTTACACCATCTTCAATTCCAAAATTCACAAATTTTTTTTCCGTGATATCAAATCTGGAAATACCATCTCTTGTACTCAACCATAAGTTTTGGGATTTATCTTTTGCAACGCTCGCAACAGTAGTAGATACCAAACCTTCAGATTTCCCATAGCTGGTAATGCTCCCGTATTTGCTGTCGTAAAAATTTAAACCTCCACCTCTGGTACCAATCCACATATTCCCTTCTTTGTCCTCAAGCAGGCATAGAATGGCGTTTGAGCTTAGGCCGTTCTCAAAAGAAGGATTGAATGTTTTGATTTCCTCATCAATTAGATTCACCTTAAACAAACCATCGCCACGTGTTCCTATCCATAAATTTTGACTTTGATCTAAATGCATGACGGATACATTTTTTCCAAAAAGGGCTGAAACTACTTTCTTTTTAAAGGTATTAACTGTGGTATCGGGGGTAATAATGTGAATGCCACCACCCCAAAGTCCTACCCATATTTCGGTTGGGTTTAAGGCAACAACATCGCGTACGTTGTAGTGGTATTTTTTTAAAGTGTCAAATTGTACCTTATCAGGGTTTGAACTATAATTTTTGGAAAGTAAAAGGTGGTTACCGGTGCCGTATAGTATTTCTTTCTGGAAAAAATCTTTTTTAATGACACTATAATCTTGGTCGGCAGGTGCCAATAATTTTCTGGTATGGTTCTTAAGGTCAAAATTGTACAGTCCGTCCCTGTCCAATGTCACTAATAATTGATTGTTACCTAACATTAATAGGTCTTGTGTAAAACGGTTGCTCAAGTCTTTACCAAGGGTTGTGTAGCCAAAAATCGAATTTCTGTCAATATGTTTCTTTATACCTTTATTGGTGGTAACCCATAGATTGTTGTACTTATCTATAATGGTAGAATTAATGCGGTTTTCGTAGGGATTGGTGTTCGTTTGCAGCTCTTCTTCTACATAATTAAAAACATAAGAGTTATTCACTTTTTTTCCCTTGTATAAGCCAGATTGAGTACTCACCCATAAGGTGCCGGATTCTTGGTCTTTTGAGAAAGAAGTGAATTCCATTGGTTTTGGAGTCTCTTTGAAACCATCAATTTTTTCTAAAATCTTGATTTCAAATTGTTCTTTTCTGTATTCCAAAAGAAACATGCCTTCATCGGTAGTTGCCAAAAAGGTGTTGTTTTCTGCGGGTATAAGATGCGAGGTGTTCTTAAAGAATTCCGTATCTATAAGTTGCTCTTTCTTATTCAATGCCAATATCCCTTTGGGCGTAGCAAACCAACTTCTACCAAAAATGTCTTCATAGAAGTCACTTACAGCCTTATTTCCGGTCCAAATACTATTCTTTTGTTGATAGTTGAGCTGTGTATGGAATGTAATCTCAGGAAGTGACTCCTTAGGGGTAATTCTAACAATGCCTGTATTTCGCAAATTGGCCCAGACTGTACCATCTTCTGATTTTCCTAAGATTACGGTAGTATTGTTCTTGTAGAACCCCTTAAAACTATTGGTTTTTCTATGGTACCATATTAAATAGCTCTCACTTCCTATCCACAGATTCCCGTAACTGTCTTCTATAATAGAATTAATGCTATTATTGGGAATAGATGTCTCATCAAACACGTCATATTGGTTCTCTACCAATGCATGTCCGTCATATCTGTAGAGGCCGCTATCCGTCCCCAACCATAAATACCCCAAGTGGTCTTCATATGCCACATTCGTTTTTTTGTTAAAACGGCTATCATCTATATGTAGGGCATGAAAATAGGCCTGTGCATTTTGCGCACTGCCAGTTATCCAGTAACAAACAAAAAGAAAAAGGGGGAGGATTTGCTTCATAAAAAGTAATCGGTTGGTGTGGTTACGAAGGTTTACATTTTGATTTAAGGTGTTTTTTAAAAGTATTTCTAGGGAGTGTTACCCTTGTTTTAATGCTGACCAGTTAAAATAAGGTTAAATCATGTACTAAATATAGGGTATATATGTTGCAAAAAGGTCTCTTAAAGCCCATAAAATGGCAATATGCAACATAAGTGTACCATTATGAGATATCCACGATCCAACCCTGCAATATATTTACCATAGGCCTTCAACAACTCAACTTAAGGCTATTAATTATAACTAACATAAACCATTATGAATTTAAAAAGAATGTTATTGCTACTGCTGTTTTTCAGTCTGGTATCGCTTCAGGCGCAGCAAAATTTAACAGGAACCATTACGGATGAGTCTGGCCAACCTCTTCCCGGTGTTAATGTATTGGTTCAGGGAAGCACGGTAGGAACCGTTGCGGATTTTGACGGGAACTATTCTATAAAGGCATCCGAGGGTGCTACTTTAGAATTTAGCTATTTGGGGTTTGTTACCAAAAGTGTTTTGGTAGGAAATGACACTACTATTAATGTTGTACTGCAGGAAGATGTGGCCCTTCTGGACGAAGTGGTCGTAATTGGTTACGGTACATCTACTAAGAAAGATTTGGTGTCTTCCGTATCATCGGTTAAATCCGATGTTTTGGAAAACCAACCGGTAGCAAGGGTAGACCAGGCATTGCAGGGGCGAGCTACAGGGGTAGAAGTAACCTCCAATAACGGTACTCCAGGTTCAGGTTCCACCATTCGTATTAGAGGTAATAGTTCCATAAACGGAAATAACGATCCTTTATATGTTATTGACGGTTTTATTGCAGGAACCGGATTTAACTTGAACACCATTAACGTAAACGATATTGCATCCATTGAAATTCTTAAAGATGCCACGGCGCTTTCCATCTACGGAACAAGGGGAGCTTCCGGTGTTATTCTCATCACAACAAAAAATGGAAAAGGGATGTCGCCCGGTAAGCCGGTCGTAGCTATTAACCATTACCAAAGTATTCAGGAAACGGCCAACCGTATCAATATTTTAGGCGGCCAAGGATTTGTTGATTACAAAAACGAGTCTTACCAATTTACGCCGGGAGCAGATGGTTTTGGGTTTACGGATACTTCTTTACCATTGGTATTGAATCCTGAGACAACGGCCACAACGGACTGGTTAGATCTTGTTGAACAAACTGGTACCATTTCCAATACAGATGTTTCTGTAACGGGAAACTCTGAAAATGCCAATTACTTTATTTCAGGAAACTACTTCAACCAAAAAGGGGTTTTAAGAGGTTCTGGTTTGGAAAGGGTAAACTTTAGGACCAATCTTGATGTTAGGGTTTCAGACCGGTTCAAGACGGGTATAAGAGCTAATATTACCCACTACAAAGTAGAAAATAATAAGGTCAATTATTCGGATATTGTGTCCAATGTATTACCAACACGTCCGGTTTATTTGGAAGATGGGAGCTTTTCTTTTGAGAACCCTATTAGCGCGGGACTGGAACGTAACCCAGAAGCAGATATCCAATTACGGGTAGACCATGACTTGGTTACACAGGTAATAACCAATGCTTATGTAGAATATGAACTGGCCAAAAACCTTTCTTTCAAATCTACTTTTGGTGCCCAGTTAAATTATGTAAAAGAAAATAACTATTTACCCGGAATTTTACCGGAACGAGTTAATGGTGGCTTTGGTAGAATTAATACCAATTTTACAAAAAGTATACTAAATGAGAATACACTTAACTACAATTTAGACCTTGATAATCATTCTATAAAGTTATTAGGTGGTTTTACTTGGCAGAAAGATAACAATGAAAGTGTTCGCACTGAGGCGGATCAATTTCCAAATGATGTAGTACTCTTCAATAATTTGGCATTGGGTGATGCCTCAACCGCTGTAGTAGGTTCTGGTTATGGACAACGTACCTTAAGCTCATTTTTGGGTCGTGTAAATTATGGATACAAGAGTAAATATTTGCTTACTCTGGTGGGCAGGTATGATGGGTCTTCGGTATTTGAGACGGGCAATAAGTATGCGTTTTTTCCTTCCATAGGGGCTGCTTGGAACGTAGATGAAGAAGAGTTTATGGCAGATTCCAATGTTATAGATCGCTTTAAACTTAGAGGTAGTTACGGTATTGTCGGAGAGCAAGGTGTAGCAGCTTATAATTCATTGGCTACCTATTCCAACACAACAACGGTCTTTAATGGTTCATTGATCAACGGCGTGGTAGTAGGCGATGTTCCTAGTAGCGGATTAAGTTGGGAAACTACCAAGCAGCTGGATTTGGGTCTGGAATTAGGTTTCTTTAACCACCGAATATCTTTTGAGGCCGATTATTACAACAAGACAACAGATGATCTTTTGTTAGCTGTGGCATTATCAGGACAGGTTGGTGCAAATAGTACCACTCAATTACAAAACTTGGGTTCTGTAAGGAACAGTGGTTTTGAATTTGGTTTAAATACGGTTAATGTAGAAAATGAAAATTTCCAGTGGGAATCCAATCTAAGCATCTCTTCCAACAAAAGTGAAATATTGGAGCTGGATGGTCAGGAGTATATTTCATTACAGTCAACAGGGAACCAGGGAGGTAATTCGGCACGATTGATTGTTGGCGAAGCATTACCAACTTTTGTTGGTGCAAAATACTTGGGAACCTACAAATCTGCTGATGAAATTATTGCAGATGGTAGGGAAGGGAGATCGTTTATCGGAGGTCCTAGGTACGAAGATTTAAATGGTGATTCTAATATTAACGATGAGGATTTTGTAGTATTGGGTAGTCCTATTCCTGAATTTTATGGTGGGTTTAGAAATACCTTTACTTATAAGGATCTTACGTTAGATGTATTTTTTCACGGGAGTTATGGTGCAGAAATCTTCAACATAAGAACACAAACGGCCTATTTTGGTAGAGGCGAACAAAACGTAGATCCAATAGTTTTAGATCGTTGGATGGCAGGGTCAAACGAAACTTCTGATATTCCAAGAGCGGGTCCTTCTAATAGTCTTTTCAACCCAAATAGCAGTTTAAATATTGAAGACGGTTCTTACATAAGGCTAAAGACCCTGTCTTTAAACTACAATGTTCCTTTAGAATCGGGTGCACTTAGTGAGGTATTCAGTTCTTTGAACTTATATGTTACAGGAACCAATCTCCTACTTTTTACAGACTTTAGTTTAGGTGATCCCGAGGTAAATAATTTTACGGACGGGAGTGGCCTTGGTTCTGTATCCCAAGGTTTCGCATCAGGGCAGTATCCTTATGCAAAAACAATATCACTAGGTCTAAAAGTAGAATTTTAAAAAAATAAGGATATGAAAACTAAAATAGCAAATAAATTTTTGATGCTGCTTGTGGGCTTTTTAGCTCTAAGCTCATGTGAAGAATTTCTAGAAGAAGATTTACGGGACGAGATTACCCCAGATGCTTTTTTTACAAATGATAAAGAAGCAGAATTGGCGGTGAACGGAGTGTACCGATTACTTCATGACAACAATGTGTACAGACAACGTGGATTAGATAATTATTACACCAGCGGATCGGACATCCAAGCAGCTAATAGAGACGTTAACGGCTCTATCCATAACTATCTCATTCAGGAAGGAACGGCAGATGGTAACGGTACTTGGATACAATTGTATCGTGTGGTAAACAACACAACCGAGTTTATTTCCAATATTGAAGGAAATGAAAGTTTGTCCGAAGATGCCAAGAACAGCAGGTTAGGGGAGTTACTTTTTTTAAGGGCTTTGGCATATTTTCATCTTACCAACTTGTGGGGAGACGTACCATTTTATACAGAGCAATTACCCGTTCTTGAAAGATCGGTCTTGGGAAGAACTCCAAAGGAGGAGATAAGAAGTGCTATGAAAGAAGATTTAGCTACGGCGTTTGATTTGTTGCCTAGCACGTATTCCGGTAATGATTTGGGAAGGGCCAGTAAATGGGCAGCTGCAACCTTAAAGGCCAAATATCATCTTTTTGATCAAGAGTGGGCCCTGGCCAAAGCAGAGTGCGATGTTGTAATTGATGGAGGTGCACACAGACTGTTAGATAATTATTCTGATGTTTTTGATCAGTCTGATCCTAGCAATCAATACAATGATGAATATATCTTTGTAGTAGATTTTGAGGCAGATTATGACGGAAACTTATCCACTACTAGAACGGATGACTACAACCCACGTATTAGGGATGAACCCGCAGGAAGAAATAACGATACTATTGTAAACGGGGTTTCTGGAAAAAAGGTCGATATATTTCAAGGGCTTTTACGTGCTCAAGGCGAGGATATGACAGGTTATGGTTGGTCCGTACCCTTACCGGAATTCGCTATGCGAGAGAACTGGCAAGAGGGAGATTTAAGGTATGATGCCACTATAGTAACTGAATACTTAGGTTGGAAATTGTCCTTTCCCTACTTCCGAAAAAATTGGAATTTAGATCAGGAGAACTCCTTGCGTGGTAATCACCCGGAAAATTATATTGTTTTCCGTTTGGCGGACGTCTACTTAATGGCTGCAGAAGCCGAAAACGAGCTGAACGGACCAGGAGCAGCCTATTTTTACGTGAACAAGGTTAGGGAAAGAGCGTTTGAACCGGACCAGCCATGGAGCGGCATGTCCAAAGAAGAATTTAGGGAAGCTTTATATGATGAACGTAAATTTGAGCTAAGTGCAGAAGGTCACCGTCGTATGGACTTGATCAGATGGGGTATTTTGTTGGAAACGGTACAATCTGTTCAGCATAGACCTTGGAATAATCCAGGGGCCAATATTCAGCCGTACCATGTGTTACTTCCAGTACCGCAGAATCAGTTGGAGCTTAATCCAAACCTATTAGAATCAGACCCTACAAACAATGGGTACCGATAATTAATTGAATGCAAATGTCACGAAGTATTAAATGCTTCGTGGCATCTATTAACCTTATCATCATGATGAAACATTTTCTTTATTTTATTCTGTTGGCAAGCTTGGTTTTCTCTTGTAAGAACAAGGGGCAAAAAGCAAATGAAGCTACCGAAACTACCCAAAGAACCGATAGCGGTAGACCCAATATTGTCTATATTTTGGCAGATGATTTGGGGTACGGTGATCTAAGTTCGTATGGGCAGGAAAAATTTGCCACGCCCAACATAGATAAGCTGGCAAAGAACGGCATGCTCTTTACCCAACATTATTCTGGCAGTACGGTTTGCGCACCTTCCAGATCGGCCTTATTAACAGGTATGCACACTGGTCATACGGTGGTTAGGGGAAATAAAGAAATTATGCCAGAAGGCCAATACCCTTTACCGGACAATACTTTTACCATGGCCGAAGCTATGAAGAATGCCGGTTATACTACAGGCGCTTTTGGAAAATGGGGATTAGGGTTTCCGGGCTCTGAAGGAGACCCGTTAAATCAAGGTTTTGATACTTTTTTCGGATATAACTGTCAGCGTTTGGGGCACAATTACTACCCGGGTCACTTATGGGCCAATAAGGACTCTCTGGTACTTAATGGTAACAAGGGCGCAAATAAAGGAACGTATGCTCCAGAATTGATACATGAAAAAACATTGGAGTTTATTGAGTTGAACAAGGACAATCCTTTCTTTCTATATGTAGCTTCCATTATTCCGCATGCGGAATTGGCGGCACCTGAAGAAATCATGGAAAAGTATAGTGGCAAATTTCCACCGGAGACCCCTTACGAGGGTGTGGATGATGGTCCAGAATTTAACCAAGGTCCTTACCGTTCACAGGAAGAACCGCATGCGGCATTTGTTTCCATGGTGCATCTCTTGGATGAACAAGTTGGTGAAATTGTAGCCAAGTTGGAGAAGTTGGGTCTTGCCCGGAACACTATAGTGGTTTTTACATCGGATAATGGACCCCATACGGAAGGCGGCGCAGACCCTGATTATTTTAACAGTAACGGACCGCTTAGGGGAACAAAAAGGGATTTGTATGAAGGGGGTATCCGTGTTCCTATGATTGCGTCATGGCCGGGAAAAATTCAACCAGGGTCAACCACGGAATTAGTATCCGCTTTTTGGGATGTGTTCCCTACATTTTCGGAAATAGCAGGTATAGAAACTCCAGAGGGTTTAGACGGAATTTCGTTTTTGCCCACTCTTTTAGGGAATAACGACCAGCAGGAAAATCATGAATATCTGTATTGGGAATTTCATGAAAAGGGTGGTAGGCAGGCCATTCGTAAGGATAATTGGAAAGCGGTAAAATATAACGTTTTTGGTGGGCCAAATGTGCCCATTGAACTGTATGATATGAATACGGATGTTGCCGAGGAAAATAATTTGGCAGAAAAGCATCCTGAAGTTATAGAAGAAATGAAGACCTTGTTTGAAGAGGCACGAACGCCATCAGAAGTGTTTACATTTAACCAAGAAACCTATCTGAACGTAAAATAATATTGTGATTTAGAGTTAGTTAATTTTTGTTGAGGGAGGTCCATTTTTTTGGGCCTCTTTATTTGATTTAAGAATAGGACTTTGAGTGGAGAGCAAGAGTTTCATCACCAATAAAATTACAGAAAATGAAAAAACAATTGTTTCTAATTATCGCACTATGCGGAATTTTAGTCGGTTTTGAACAGGACACTAAACCTAATGTTCTCATCATAGGTGATTCCATTTCTATAGGTTATACGCCACATGTAAAATCGGCTTTACGGGATAGGGCCAATGTATTTCATAATGAAGGAAATGCCCAACATACGGGTACGGGGCTTGAGAAATTGGAGGAATGGTTAGGGGGTACCCAATGGGATGTTATCCATTTTAATTGGGGCCTGTGGGATTTATGCTACCGCCATCCGGATTCAAAGGAAGTGGGGAACAGAGATAAAATAAAGGGTACGGTAACCTATACTCCAGAAGTGTATGCCGCAAATTTAGAAAAGCTGGTAATTCGCTTAGAAAAGACAGGGGCCCAGCTCATTTTTGCCACAACCAGTTATGTGCCTAAAGGCGAAGTGGGGCGCTTTGTAAAATCGGACAAAATATATAATAAAGCGGCGTTAGAGGTCATGAAAAAACATGGGATACGGGTAAACCCGCTTAATCGTACTTCCAAAAAGATTCACAAGAAACACCCCGCTGGCTCGGGTAATGTACATTATACAAAGGAAGGTTATAGATTACTTTCTATACCGGTGGTAGAAGGAATAGAAAATAGCTTAGACGCCATTTAATTTAATTCTGTTCATATGAAGTATGTAGTACAGTTTCGGAAAAGATATATGATCATTTTTGTCATGCTTATTGGGTTGTTTTGCGGCTATGCGCAGGAATATAAAAGTAACGATACTACAGTTCAACAACCCAACATTGTTCTTATATATGCCGATGATTTGGGAATAGGATTATTAGGGCATGAAGGACAAAAAATTATAAAGACACCTCACATAGACCAGTTGGCCAGAGAAGGAATGCGTTTTACCCAAGCCTATTCCAACATGTTATGTGCCCCGGCACGCGCATCCCTTATTACCGGCCTTCATGATAGTCACGAACAGGGCTTTGAGATTACACCGGGCACATTATATAAGAAGATAAGTACGGGAGAATTGAGTCAAGCTCAAATTGAAAATATGGTAAATAGTGCGTTAACACCAATACCTGATAATCAATTGTTTTTAGGGCAGGTGGCACAGGAGGCTGGGTATAAAACGGTACAAATTGGAAAATTGGAATGGGGTTTTTCAACTACAGATTATCAAATGAAAAGACACGGTTGGGACTACTATTATGGTTATTTGGATCACGTACGTGCACATGGGTTTTATCCTCCATTTTTATTTGAAAAGGGAAAACTGGTACATATAGAAGGGAACACTTTGGCCAACTGTGGTAAATCCGGTGAACCGGAAATACCCGAAAATTATAAGGAAAGAAAGCTTATGGATGGGAAGGTGCAGTATTCCCAAGACTTATTCATGAACAAAGCCCTCAATTTTATTGGCACCAATAAGAACCGGCCTTTTTTTCTGTATTTCCCCACGCAGTTACCTCACGGCCCTGTGGCCATTCCTAAAGTCCATGAGGATTTTCTAAATGACGACCGCTTAACGCCCATTGAAAAGGAGTATGCCTCTATGGTAAAAATGTTGGATGACAATGTGGGGCAGATTATGCAAAGGTTAAAAGAGCTTAAAATTGATGATAATACCTTGATCATATTTACGGCCGATAATGGACATGAAATTTATTATGCACAGGAAGGGCGTGTAGAAAAACCGTATTCCAATATAAAAACGGGCAAGCGTTTTGATGATGTGGAGCATAAATACTACAGTCATTTGTCCGGCGATGTTTTTGACGGAAACGGGGGGCGTGCCGGAATGAAGCGAAGTAACCTTCAGGGTGGCATTCAGGTTCCCTTGATCATTAAATGCCCCGTTAAAATAGAAGCGGGAAGAACGTCTCATAAGCTAATAGCCAACTATGATATTTTGGCTACCGTAGCGGAACTTGTTGGCTTTTCAGGACCGGTGAATACTGATGGAATTTCCTTTTACAATGAGTTGATAGGGCAAAATTTGGGAGAGGAACATGAGTTTGTGGTGTACTCCTCCTATACCGGCCCCACCTTAATTACCAATGAAGGTTGGAAAATACGAACAGATTTGGATAAGGATGTTTTTGAACTGTTTTATCTGCCCAATGATTTTAAGGAAGCCAAAGATTTGTCCAAAGAACATCCGCAGAAATTACAAGAATTGAAAAGCCAACTTTTGGATGCTTGTGAGGGCGATTTTAGAAATGGCCATTTCAGAAATAACGGAAGTATTTTAAAAGTCACCAAAGCTGGCAAGTAGTGAACACATAAAGAAAAGAAGCGTGAGGTACATGAAGAACTTGTTATTGAGAATATTTGTGTTTGGCATTTGCGGAAAGGGAATGGCACAGCATTCCGTTGAAGTGAAAATCGATAAGGATATCGAGTACCAGACCCTTCATAGTTTTGCGGCTTCGGATGCATGGGCGGCCCAATTCACGGGATTATGGCCCGATGATAAACGAAACCAAATAGCGGATTGGTTGTTTAGTATGGAGATAAATGACCAAGGTTCCCCAAAGGGGATTGGGCTATCCGCTTGGCGATTTAATATTGGAGCGGGAAGTGCAGCTCAAGGGGATGATAGTGGCATAAAGGACCCTTGGCGAAGAACGGAAGGTTTTTTACAGGGTCAAGGTGTATACGACTGGAAAAAACAGGCAGGACAACAGTGGTTTTTAAAAGCTGCGAAGGAGAGGGGAGTGGAGCAATTTATTGCTTTTGTAAACAGTCCGCCTATTCAGCTTACAAAGAATGGGAAAGGGCATTCGGATGATGGATTATCGGCGAATCTGGCTGCCGAAAATTACGGTACCTACGCTAATTTTCTTGTAAATGTATTTCATCATTTTAAGGATAGTGTAGGAGTAGATTTTGATTATATAAGTCCGTTTAACGAACCACAATGGGAATGGAAAGGCGGTCAAGAAGGTTCTCCTTGGAACAATAATGAGTTGGCCTCTGCCGCTAGGGTTATCGATTCTGTTTTTCGGCTCCAACATGTTTCGGCTCAATTAGAAATTACGGAAGCGGGAGCCATTGATTATCTCACTGGAACCAAAAAGAAACACAACAATAGAAGTAATCAGATTGAAACCTTCTTCAGTCCTTCAAGTCCCAATTATTTAGGAAACTTAAGTACGCTGAACCCTAAAGTCGCGGCGCATAGTTATTTCACCACCTGGCCTATAGAAAAGCTCAAAAGGGAAAGGGAACGTATTGCGGAAAAGCTTTTAAAATATCCTTTCTTGGCATACGGGATGAGTGAATATTGCATCTTGGAAAACAACGAGGAAATTAAAGGAAAAGGTAAGGGTTTGGGTATGCAGACCGCCCTATATGTGGCACGGGTTATCCATGCCGATCTAACTATTGCTAATGCCAGTATGTGGCACTGGTGGCTGGCTATGAGTCCGTATGACTTTAAAGACGGTTTGGTCTATCATGATAAAAATAGGGAAGATGGTGCTATCTATGATTCAAAATTGTTGTGGGCTTTGGGGAATTATGCCAGGTTCATCCGCCCTGGAGCAAAGCGTATTTCTATTGATTACGAGCACTATAATTCAACTGAAACCTTACAGAGGGGGCTATTGATTTCAGCATATAAAAATAAAGATGATAGTCTGGTGGTGGTATCTGTAAACCAGACAGAAGCGTCCGTAGATTTAAAGTTGCCGATAGAAGTTGAAGCATATGGAGAAGGTCGTAGCTATATCACAGATGACAAGCAGAATTTGCAATATAAAGATTTAGAGAAACTAGAAGGCGGTAACTTCACGATACCCAAAAAGTCTGTGACCACCTTCGTTTTCAAATAAAAAAATCATAACTAGGAATAGGAATATATGCAGCACTTTACCAAACTACGTATCGCGACTATCGGAATTTTAATGATTGGTATAGGTTGGGGGCTAAACGCGCAGACCTCTTCGGATACCTATCAAAAACCCAATATCATTTTCATCTTAACGGATGATTTGGGTTTTGGCGATTTAGGGGTTCTTTTTCAAAAGCAAAGGACAACCAAGGACGGAAATGGCGCGCCCCAGGAATTTACGCCCAACCTAGACCGCATGGCCAACGAAGGAGCGTTAATGCCACACCATTATTCCGCGGCGCCTGTATGCGCACCTTCTAGGGCATCGTTACTATTAGGGCAAAGTCAAGGGCATGCCAATATCAGGGACAATCAGTTTGATAAGGCTTTGGCTTACAACCATACATTAGGGTCTATCTTACAAGAAGCGGATTATAAGACAGCGGCCATAGGTAAGTGGGGATTGCAGGGAAAGGGGAAAGCCCCCAACTGGCCTTCGCATCCTTTAAACCAAGGATTTGATTATTATTTGGGATATATAAGGCATGGCGATGGGCACGAGCATTATCCAAAAGAAGGTATTTACCGTGGCACCAAAGAGGTTTATGAAAACAGGACCAACATAACTCCTGACCTGGACAAATCCTATACCGCAGACTTATGGACCGCCGCAGCCAAAAAATGGATTGTAGACCATAAAAAGAGCGAGGAAGGTAACAAACCTTTTTTCATGTATCTGGCCTATGACACACCGCATGCGGTATTGGAACTGCCCACACAGGCATATCCCAAAGGAGGCGGACTTAACGGTGGGCTGCAATGGCTTGGTGAACCCGGTAAAATGATAAATACGGCCAGTGGCGAAGTAGATTCTTGGATTCACCCGGATTATGCTGATGCCACCTACATTCCCGAGAACAGTAAAAAGCCCGTTCCGTGGACGAACGTTTATAAGAGATATGCAACGGATACCCGCAGGATAGACTCGGCCGTAGGTGACATCCTTCAACTTTTAGAAGACTTAAAAATTGATGATAATACCTTGGTAATCTTTACTTCGGATAATGGCCCATCGGTGGAATCCTATTTGGAAAACCAGCCTATTGTACCAACATTTTTTGGTAGCTACGGACCTTTTACCGGAATTAAAAGAGACTGTTGGGAGGGAGGTCTACGTATGCCCACTATTGCCAGATGGCCTAAACACATAAAGAAGGGCACGGTAGTTTCCAGCCCCAGTATATCTTATGATTGGATGCCTACCTTTTCCGAAGTGGCCGGTATTCCTGCTCCAGCGGTATCTAACGGAACCTCGTTATTACCTTCCTTAACGGGCCAGGGAGATCAGTCACCCAGTTCTATTTATGTGGAATATTTTCAGAACGGAAAAACTCCGGGTTATGATGATTTTAGTGTCGATTTAAGAGACCGTCGTAGAAACCAAATGCAGATGATTCGTAAGGGTGATTATGTGGGTGTCCGATACGATATTAAGTCAGAGAATGATGATTTTGAAATTTACAATGTAATCGAGGATATGGAACAATCGGAGAACTTGGCGGGTTCGGGTGACTTCTTGGAGCTTCAGCAAGAAATGAAAGCGCGTGTACTGCAGCAGCGTATGCCCAATTCTACCGCAGTCCGTCCTTATGACCAGGCCTTGGTTCCCAGCATATTGGCAAAGGATTTAAAAAAAGGTGTGACATGGAAATCCTTTGAGGGGAATTTCCCTTGGGTTCCTTCAGTAGCGGCACTAACACCATCGGAAACCGGAGTGTCCAAGCAAATATCGCCTGAAATCCAAATTTCGGAAAATAGTAAAGTGCTTTATTTTGAAGGCTATATAGAGGTGCCTGCAGACGGAGTTTATACTTTTTACCTAAGTGCCAATGCAGGAGGAGTTCTACGTATTCACGAATCTACCGTTATTGATGCGGATTATGGGTACACAAAAAACTCCAAGATGAGCGGGCAATACAGGCTAAAAGCCGGATTGCATCCCATTTCATTGTATTACAGAAGCGGTAAAAAGGGAAAGCCACAATTTAATCTTGAATGGAACGGTCCAACATTTGCCAAAGAAGCAATTCCAGAGTCGGTTTTGTTTCATTAAAATGAGCTTAAGATGGTGCTCACCCTTGGGTTTCCTGAAAATTAGACTTTTGCTTTCTAAAGAAAGGATCCAAAATTTTTATCAAGTATACGATACCTATAAGTGCTAAAACGCTACCGGCTGCATAACGGCCTTGTGCATAATAGTATATGGCTCCGGCCACGCCAAAAATGGTGTGAAAAATGTCTATGTAGATACTACCGCGTATAAGTTTTTCCATACGACTAGATTTAGGGTGGTTAAGTAATTAAGATGTTGTATATACTACTGTATGCTAGTAGTTTAGGGCGCTGTTCCTTTAAATTTAGCACATATCTTTCACATATAAAAACAAAATAACTTTTTTAATGATAGGGGTATGGTAACGAAGATTTTAAGTTTTGTTTTTTACGATATCCTCAAGGATTTCGGCGATTCTATTTTTGATGAATTTTCTCCCTATTCCTATGATTAGGACCATAAGAAGAAAACTTGCTGGTATTAGTTTAAAACTAAATTCATTTTGAGGGAAAAACAGGAATATTAAAAGAATGGTAAGGCTAACACCCGCAGCAAAGAAAATTAAATATTCCAGACTGCTAGTGCCCTTTATTTCTATTTTCTACCACAGTTTATGCGCTTGGCCTTAATAAGCCACAACTTCCTTTCTTTTCTAGGAATTTTACTCTTTTCTTTTTTTCCTCTCTACAGGTTAACCTTTTATTTTTCGCGCCATAAATAGGTGTAAAATCTAAAGAAATAAAAATTATGAAAACTATTCTGAGAGTTTTAGCAAGCGGATTAATGGTGTTGACCCTAACATTGGCATCTTGTTCAAAAGATGGTGCGGATGGAGATATTGGGCCCGTGGGGCCTGCTGGAGAACAGGGCGTACAAGGTGAGCAAGGACCAAAAGGAGATACAGGTGAACAGGGAGAAACAGGAACCGCAAACGTTATGTATAGCGATTGGCTAGACCAAGATTTTAGTTATTTGGATGGAGCACGGTCAAAAAGTATGAAAGTAGATGAGGTTAGGCTTACCAGAGAGTTTTTAGACAATGGTGGGTTTGTATTGTGCTTTTATAGAAGTAGTTCTAATGCTGTATACCAATTACCTTTAGTTTTTGATCACTCCGGTTTTGCCATACGACGGTATTTTGTCGCTATTCATTTTGATGATAGGGGGGAAATAAGATTTCAAGTCACCTCTACGGACGATACAGACCTTAGCGACCACGAATTAACCGGTTCCTCTATAGCCAAACCACAATATAAGTACGTTATGATTCCTGGGGGCGTATCTCTTGCTGGGCGTTCTGAGCGGCCTAACTTTGAGAAAATGAGCTATGAGGAGCTTATGGACTATTTTGGATTGACGTATTAGGTTTTAGAGGTGTAATTCTGCCTGGTTTGGTTGGTCTTTTCTCTGTTAGTTAAAGTTAGGTGCGCAATTTAAGTTTCTATTTTAAGGTTGAATGTTCTTGTGAAAAGCTTTACCAGCACTGGTCATGAACCTGTTCTTAACCATCAAAAGGCCTTACGGTTACTTGCAACGGTGTAGAACACTCGTTGCAAACGAACGCTAGCGGGGGGGCTTAGTCACTAGCATGATGCTTGTGCCATCTGGGGTATTGATTAATTTATTTTTTTATATCAAAAGCTAACCCCGTTTTGGTCTTCTTAGCGCATTTTAGTAAACAGAAATCAGTATATTAGTCAATTCCAACCGTTATATGGGCTATGGTTCGCTACTGCAAGCAAGCTGATAATTCGTAGACTTTTTAAACTATTTAAGCATGAGACCCGTTACCATTCGTATTACAAATCTAACATTAGGGAATGCACACATAACGAGTTATCCTTATAGACCAAACAGACCTTCTACTTTATATAGAGTCCCTTTATACCGTGTTAGCATTGAGGGTAAAACTTCCGGAAATAATTCGGTGATCGAAGATTTTGAGGCTATACGTTTTGGAGTACATAGAACAACTACGGAAGGACCTAGAGTTGTGGGATTAGCCGATGCTCAAACACATACGCTAACATGGGATTATATAAGTACAATGGACGATGATGCATGGAGAGTATATGATGGGTTTTTTATTCACCAAGGTCCTAGTAACCCTATTTCTGGGGGCTATGGTTCAATTGGGTGCATAGAAATTTGTGGTGGTGGTGAATGGGACAGATTTAGTGATACAATTAGGAATCTGACGGGAGAGAATAGCTTAACTCAGATTAGCAATAGTCAATTATTGACTGTTGAGTATGAAAGTGCCACACGTCCTTCATTAATAACAGTGTAAAAATGAAACAGGTACTAATTACTTTATTTAGTGTTCTCTCGTTTTGTAGTTGTAAAAGCGCTAACAACCAAAGCAAATTGATTCCTGAGCAATCAACTGTGCAAAATGATAGTGTTACGGAGACTCCCATTAAGGTGTTCACTGTTCTATTTGATAGTGTTCAGACAGACGCTGTAGAACAATTAACACAGCTTAATGAACGCTTAAACAGAGCGTATAAAGATGCTGGCGATATAAAGGGAGAAGAATATATAGAGCGAAGACTGAACAATTACAAAGCCAAAAGATTTGCGGGAACCTTAGCCCAAGATTTTGATAATAGAGATTTTACAAAGGCAACCCGATTAAACGTTTCTTTTTTAACTAAAAACGAAGAAAATCCTAACGGAAATATTAAGGTAGAAGAATGGTTTTTTAAAGATGAGGACACCGCTAATTCTTGTTTTCAGAGTCTACAAAATTATAGGGAACGAGAAATACATTTTAAGTTCATTAGTTGGATATGGGTACAGCAAAACAATAAATTATTCCTCGTGTTTTCTACGGATTTTGTGGTTGATTCCAATCCTATGCAAACTATAAAACATCACTTAATTGGTATGTTGAAAAAGCAAGGAGAATTTAATCTTATTGAAATGGATTGAGTTCTTAATAGGGTTCAATGTCCATTAGTATTTCTTTAATTGAATGTATGCCTAATTTGTATTACGGGTTGGTTAAGAAACGTTATTTTCTTACTTATTAGGAACATCACAGTTTTCCTCAAGCTCTAAATTAAGATCATTTTCAAATCGGCTGAAATCTAAACTATCACTAAGATTATATTGCCCATAAATACTGACTAAATATTTTTCGATACTTTTTTTTCTAATTCTGTCAACGACTTGCCCTGATAATTTAGGTTCAATTTTTGCCTGAGTGCAAATGTCATCAGCCACTTTTTCGATAATATTTTCAGAATTGTTTCGCAGTGTAGTAAACAGGGAATCAATTCTAGCAAATTCGGGACAATTGGTTTTTAGTCCTTCGGATAATATGTAAGAGGTATTCTTTTCTGTTAATTCAAAGCTTTTTTTAGGATTATCATTCGCGAAATTTTCTAAAATTTTTTTGACTTTTTCGGGATGATTGGTAGTCGATTCCTTTAAACAATCTTTGGTTCTATAGGCTAATTCACTTTCATTGGATTTATCCTTGATTTGATTGATACAATCACAGGTAGATTCGTAAAAATCTTGGGCATATGTTGAATGAACCGTGAAAAGTAATACTAGAATTAAAATAATTTTCATTCTTAGATTTATTGTGTCCAGAAGCATGTTATTCCCTAATATATAGGGGAGTAAAGGAATTGTATTATCCGTTCAACCCAAAATTTTTCTTGAACCCTTCCGCAGATTTAATTAAGTATATGCTATAGATTAGACTTCCCAGTATAAACAGCTTCATTATTACACCCCTTAAAACTGAATTCGGGTCGACAATGAAGTTGATGGTGTAAACACCGATTAATAATGCTAAAGGAATAATGGTTAGCATAAGTGGACTTTTTTTTATAAAATAAGCACAGAATAAAAATACAACGATTAGTACAGCATTGAGTAAAATATGTAGTAATGGATATGTACCATTGAAGAAACCTATAGCAAGAAATACTAAGTTGATAACGGTAACCCCATAAAGTATTTTCTGACTTTTTTCTATTGAAGCTTCAGAATCAACTAAAACGCCTTTTTGGTTGATAAACTTTCCAATATGAATGGCTTTTTCTTTTTCAGTTCCGCTAAAGGGATATCTACAATTACTGCAAATATCTACTGATTCTAGATATTCTTTTTTACATGAAGGGCAATTCATATTTTCCATTATGAGGGTTATAAAAATAGAGGTTCACACTTTAACTACTTCAGTAATCGTTAAAGGTCGCTCCAAAAATTTCACTAAATATCGCAAAATTATCATTATATGTTTACTTATTTTGATGATATTTCTTACTAATTATTGTGTGTAGGAGATTCTAGGAATGTTGGTTCACCGTTCAGCATGGATGGAGGTAGAATTGGTTATAGCTTTTATGGCAGGTGTGTAACTGTTACCTTTTTATAAGTAATCTATCATTTTCCAAGTATTTAAGGCCCATTCCAAATCACTTTCGTTGTCAAAATAAAAAAAGGCATTCAATACTTCATTATCAACAATGCAAAAGCCACAGATTAAGTTATATTCTATATCTTTTTGTTGGCTATATTCTTTAATGTGATAACCTATTTTAATTCGGTTTCCTTGATCAAGTAGATACTTCTTTAGTACCTTGTTCTCAGCATTTCTTTTGCTGATTTCTTCTTTTTTTTCTTTAAGAATTTCTTCTTTGGATTTACCATCGTAGTTCCAAATATCTAAGCGTAGTGTTTTGTCATTAGTGGTAAACATGATGCCATCTTCATCTTTATTTTTAATAAAGAGGTTATTAATTGAAAGTTTCCAATTTTCGGTTAATTGATTTTCAATCATAAAATCATCTTCTAACGGATAGTCAAAGACTTCATACCAATCTTTATTAGGTTCTCTTTCCCATACTGTTCCAACTCCTTTGTATAATAGTAGTTCTGAAATTGAATTGTCAATTTTTAAAATGGTTTTCGGGTCATAAATACCGAAGTTATTAGCATTTTCGGAGTATTGGTCACTTTCAAATCCTGAAAAAATACGCCAGCCGCTATCGTTTTCATTAGTTGGTTTTTCTCTGAAAATGAACAAAGGTTTGTAGCTCTCTTCAACTATCATTTTTGAACACATAACACCGCCTATACTTGGGAAGTTATCAATGCTGAATTTTCTCATTTTGTTTTTTTAATGGATATGAGTATAGTTACAGGCATAATCAGCAACTACGTCTCTATGTAACGTACGTTGGGGTCCTTATCTTCTTTCCTCTTTAGATTTCTTCATGGCCATTCTATCATAACTCTTAAAATAAAGGTTATTCGCATCTGGAAAGTACTTAGATATTGTCAGATCAATCTCTCCTTGTTCACAATTAGCTACTGTTCCGCACGGTAAACTGTCTTTATGAATTCTAGTTCTGAATTTAAATCTACCTTGTTGGTAAACGTAACTAATGTACAAATCCATATAAGAATCAGAAATGCTATTTATTTGTTCTATAGTAGCTTTTATAGGAATACTATCTTTAAATAAGGTGTTTGTTCCTATTGATTTACGTTGTATTTGTATTTTAGAATTGTATGGGTTGGTAGAGTCGTATTCAACAAAATAAAAGTGTTGTTTCTGAGCTTTTGCGTTTCTAATATAGTTTGGCCAGCCTGCGTCGTCAGGGTCACTTGTATCAAAAAGCTCCCCATTCACGTAAAATTGGTAATCTATAAACCCTTTTTTACGATATTTAAAATCGGTTACTTTTCCAATTGTCATTTTTCTATGTTTACTTAAAGAGGCTTCTTTTTGCCACGTATGATAAGAACCAATTAGTATAACTCCAAAAATGAGCGAAAAAACGATTAGGCCTTTTTTGTCTTTTGGCTTCTTCAAAAGTTGATTTTAAGTATAAAACGGTTTATGCTAAATCATATTGCGGAGACAAGATACCATTAGTTTTCGGTCTGCAAAATGAGTAAAGCGCTATAGTTTTATTTTGAAAACGAAACACAGTAGTGCAACTTTGTAAGTATACATAGACCTTAGTTCTAAAACCCGAAGTCTGTATAAATTATGGTGTTTGCAGCACTTCTTTATGTGTTTATTATGCTCATCCCAATTACTAGGGTCACTACAATAATTAGCAAAAGGCCAATGGAGAAAAATTTATCAGATATTTTTACATGAGGGTTTTTTGCTCCAAAACCATGATTAATCTCGTCCGAATACCTCAAAAAAAGGATAAAATCTCTCTGATGTATATTTTCGCTAATACGCTTAAAAATCCGATCAAAAATCCAGTAAACAATGGGTACACAAAACCCGAAAAACATAGTACGGTCTTGTCTTAGTTCTGGTTTTATAAACAAAAACCCGTAAAGCCCCATTGCTAAAAGCCCTATGCAGGATAGCCATACTACTTTAGGATTCATCCATGGCCTTTTCCTTTTATTAAGTATAAAGAAACTAATACCAATTGCCGCTCCAACTCCAATAATACTATTATCCAATTTGGTTTGTTTTTTTTATAGTTAAATGGATTCTATTTAAAGGTGTAAATCTATTTTGGGAATAGAAACACTTCTTTTAGTTTCTCAAACATAAAATTCTAATGCATTAGTTTACAGTATCCTAAATTTCATTTGGTTCATTATTCTCCAATTTCCGCGGATATTGATGGACTTTTTTATGATCAAAAGAAATTCTATAGCTCCACTAGTACATTCTAGCGTAATATCTCCTCGCTCAACAAGTAGGTTCCGGTATGGATTAACATTATAACGGACTCCCGTTAAAACTATATTTTCCCATTGCACACCAAAAGAGTTACCTTTTTTAATCAATTGTCTAAAATTTTTAATTAGCTCCACTTTAAAATTAGCTAATACCGAATCTGTTGCAGGAATGGTTTCTTGCGGTCGTGCTTCTTTAATTAGCGGAACAAGGTGTTCAATATCTTTTTTGGTAGGCAAGCACTTTAAAATTTTCTTTTCGTTGTTCTTTTTAAAGGCTTTGAAAACAGTGGTTACCATCTTGTTGTTTTCTAAATTCTCTTGTGCAAAAATAGGGTTGTAGGCTATTAGAAAAACTATCAAGAATACATTGTAGAAGTGGGTAGGTAGCAGTTGCGTTTTCATTTTGGGACAGATTAGGTATGAAAAACAAAGATAGCGTAAATGAAGTATGCATTGTGCTCATGTAACTGGGTGTTTTTGGGTTGAGCTACTGGTCTAATACAGATTAGGTTTTACTTGTATACTCATGTGGAACACGCGTTACAAACGAGCGCTAGCGGGGGGTGGACGAGGTTAAACTAAGAATTTAATTATCATTCCTATCAGTTTTTAATTGTACTCGGCTTATTTTATTTTTTGCACTAACTTCATGAAGTTTTCAGTTATTTGTTTTTCCATTTCGGTTGATTCCACTACTTTGTTAAGGTAGTTTATTACAATAGTAATATCAGATGATTTAACAACTCTGTTATTATGTTTTATAAAGGGGCCATCCGATTCTGTAAGAATATGTTCCTTCGGTATTCTTTTTATTATTTTTTGACCATTAGTGGATTTTATCATTGCTGTATTAACTGAGAAGAGGTATCCTAAACTTACTATTTCATCGATTAATTTTAAACCTCCAGTATACCAATGAAAGATTGCATTCTCAATTTTATATTTTTGGAGCATTTGTAGTACTTCTTTTTCTGCACCTCTAGAGTGTATGCTTATTATCTTTTGTTTATTTGAAACAGCTTGTAAAACCTTTTCAAAACTATCTATCTGAATGGATTTTGTGGCAATTCCATCTTTTGAAAAATCTAATCCAATTTCTCCTATATAAGAAGTATAATCAAGATACTTCATAAAAAATGGTAGTTCCTGAGAATGATTTGAAGCCATTAAAGGATGTAAACCTAAAGCTAACCTTATTTTTTTTAGGTTTTTGATATGAGGATACCCCATTTTAAAATGACTAGGTAAATTGGTCATTCCTATAGTTATTATTCCTAATCTTTCTAAATCGTTTATAACCTCTTTGGGATTTGGATATAAATCAAAATGACAATGAGTATCTACAATCATTAAACTCCTAATTCTGACTTTACAAAAGGATTTCCTTTATCTCTAAACAAATTTAATACTTCTTCTTTCGAGCGAAGGACCATTTCAGCATATTCTTCTAAATTTTCTAGAGGAATGCTACCGTTTATTAATATATCTCTTTTCATTTGTTCAAGACTAATATCTTTTTTTAGGTAATTTATCAATGCAGGCATATCGGTAAAACTATTCGTTGATAAAGGCTTAGTGATATCACTACCATAAATTTGATTATCTTTTCCGGATTTGTTCAGTGATGCTCTTCTATATATACACGGCATACAAACACCGCAATGATTAGTATCTTTTCGTTTCCAAGTTTGTTTTCGACCGGGTTTGCCGCAGGATGTAGAGTTTTCTAAAATTACATTCAGTAAGGCTGAATTCATACAATTAACGACCATCTCGCCTTTAGTAAAAAGACTATAGGGGTTTTGAAGTTCAATATTGATACCTAGATTTTTAATTAAGGTTTGTAATTTAGAAATTACATAAGGATGAGTGGTTCTTGTACTAAGTGAACTTACTCTAGAGGGTGTTAGTGGATAATTGATAGAAATTGTTCCATTTTCAGGAATAACTAAATTTGATGATGGTGAAAGGAAACAACCTAAACCAATAAAAAAAAATGAACGACTTCTGTAATTGCTTTCAGTTTCAAATTTTTCACCAATTGAATTTTTTCTATTCAGGGCTAATTTTATTTGTATCCAATTATTTTGAATCTTGTTAGGGTATTTTTTTATTAATGCTTTAAATAATATATTTTGATCTCTACTTGGTCCTGGTGATTTGAAATCGAAGTGTGACACTAACAATATTTCTTCATCCTTATCTAACCTTTCAAGTATATCTATTATTCCTATTAAAGAATCTAACCCACCTGAAAACAAACTAGTTTCTTTTATGTTCTTAGAATTAAATTTCCTTGTATTTTTTTTTGTTTTCTTTTTTGTATCGATATAACAATTTTGAATAGTATTCAGATTAAAATTAATTGACCAGTAATCTCCGGTTAAAAACTTTAATGCATCTTGTAGTATGATTTCTTGACCTTGCCATTTGTCAAGGTTATAAACAGGGAAAACAACTTCTATTTCTCTTGCCCATCCATCATCAGAACAATACTTTCTATCTAAAAGGTTATCAATACCATAAACCAATGCTGAGATTAAAAACAAATCAAATTTTATAGATTTTGTGTCATTTGTTAAATCATAGGCAATATCAAAACTTCGAAGTGTTAGCTCTATTTCTTCTTCTTTATGATCATTTCTAGGGTTATTAAAAACCAATTTGATGGTTGAAAAATTTCCACCAATAGCTTCATTAAGTTGGATATTTATTTTCATAATTATTCAAATACAGTTAATATATCTTGTTGTATATTTTTTATTAATCTGTCAGCATCATCAGAACCCCAATCAAGTTTTTGTAATGAGTTTACACGTTGCACACCTTTTAAACTTTCAAAAATAAAGTCTTTTATCTCCCTAAAAAGGTTGTTGCAGTCTGATTGATTTTTTTTCTTTATCAAATGTTCATAAAACCATTTATCTAAATGCTCATAAATATAATATCCAAAATATTGGATAATAATATCTTCTGAAGAGGATTCATCAAATTTATTTGATAATATTTCTTCCATTTCATCAATACTCTGGGCATTTGAAACAAGTTCCTCTAGTAATTTTCTTGTAGCTTCTTTTGCAGCAACTTCATCAATTGTTGATGCAGTACCAGAACAATATTCGATTAAATGATTTATTACATCTTCAACTGATTTATTTTGTAAATCTGTTAATCCAGTATTTTCTAAAGTTTGACGAAGGTTATTTCCTGAACTTGTAAATGCTCCTAAAAAACTGCCTATTTTTTTTCCTGTTTTAATTCCACTTTTTCCTGCAATTTTTGAGCCTCCACGACCCGCTTTGTTTGCTCCTCCAATTACAGTAACATAATTCCGTAAAATTTTCTTTTTCTTTACATTAGGAATTGGGCCAGAGTCACAACTTGTTGTTAAAGAAGTGCTTAAGTCACTCCAATTAGGCATCATTGCATGTCGTGCATCAGAAAATGATTTTGAAGTTCCCATATTTATTTGCTTTTTAGATTATAAGATTTGCTGGCTCTAGTTTTATTGTCTTTAAATAATTCATTTAAAGACTCCCCTAATTCAGGGTGTGTTTTATACTTTCTCAAACTAAGACCAACTGATGCTTCTATTTCGTTTTTATTCAGTGTTTTTAATGTCTCGGTATAATAAGACGCAACATTATCAATGTTTTCATCTACAAGTAGATTGAATATTTCAAAACCGATTTTTTCTTTTGGATTCTTTTTAACGTTATTTGATAGTAGATTTAGGAAAGCATCTTTTTCTAGAGGAGTTAACGAATGAAATTTATCGTTAAATATTTTCTTCCTTGTACCAGTAGGCATTTCTTGATTTAATTCTTTAAACAAGGATTTTACAATAGGAGGAATTAAACTGGATGCTGAAATAGATGTAGATATCTTATCTCTTGAAATCCAAAAGTAATCTCTCAAATCTATTTCGGATAGTTTTGGTTCAATTTGAAGCCATTTAATAATTTTATCTTTACTCCAGTCACCAAAACCTGCACTATCTATCTCGTGTAACTCATTTCCTAAATTATCACCATTACAAATCTCTTCTAAACTTTTTATCTCTTTTGGCATCCCATCTTGATTTAATTGCCAATCGAACAATTGTCTAAAAAGTCTAATTTCTGAATATTCTAGTAGCATAAGTTTTGCTAAAACAGACGTGTTGAAATCACTAAGCTTTGCTACATCTGATAATCTTTGCCTTAAAATATACGTGTTAAGAAACCTTTTTATTTGTCTAGGGTTTCCATATAAACTTTGGGTTATAAGAGGAACTAATGAAGGAATTGATATAACATTGGATTTTACTTTTTCGAAATCTTCTATAGGAAGAACCGTTTCCATATTCAATAAACCGTAGGTTGAGTATTTGTCTTTTACTCTAAATTCCTGAAAATCATAATGAATGTTTTTAAATTTTTCATCACCAATTTCTCTTTTACAAATAAGCATTGATATATAAGTTTCAACTTCTGGCTCTGATAGTTTAGGTAATGAGTAGGGTAGTTGTATCAGTTTTTCTAAGTAATCATCAACTATTCTTGAATTGTCATCTTGTATAGGATTGGAACTTCCATATTTAAATTCAATTGCGTGTCTAACAATCCTAGGGTCAGCACCTATGATAAAAGCAGTTTTTGGAACATTCACAAATAATTTAATTGCTTCTAAATTTTCAATTATTCTTTCAGGTTTACATCTATCTAAATCATCAATTATCACTACTAATCTTTTGAATGCTGTTGTGTTTAATAAATCCATAAAGTCGTTCCTGAACTCTGCTACCGGATTACTAGAGGTCTTTTCTTCCTCATTTTCTTTTTGTAATGAATTAAAAAAATCTTCTCCTTCCTCTGAGTTTAGTTTTTCTATTAACTTCTTGGGACTGTCAAGATTCCACTCTGATAGTTTTTGCATAGCAAAAGGAGCTAAACTTAGTCCTCCTGTAAAATAGGCTGATACAGCAGGAAGTGCTACGTTTTTTAAAACCATACCAGCTCCTCTCATCCAGTTTATTGATTTCCAAAGTTTTTTTGCTTTTTCTTTTACAGTTTCTTTTATTTCATCACTTAAACTTTTATTGTTTTCCAGTTCTTTTAATATAGAATCTAACAAAGCTGCTTTTGCATCATCATAACCTTCGAAAGTCCACCCATTAAAATAAATGCAAAGTGTTTCATCGTTTTTTGGCTCCCCATTTAAGTCTTGAAATTGTTCTTGAATTATTTTAAGGATGCTAGATTTTCCACTTCCCCAATCTCCAAATACACCTATTGTTATTGGTAATACAGAATCATCTTTAATGACATCTATCAATAAGTCTGCATGTACTTTAAAGCCAAGTAAATCTTCTGATGTTTCGTTATCTGACCACATATTTTATTAAATTTTTCAATGAAATTTAAAGTATGAAATTGTATTCAATTATTTATTTTCAATTTTTTACACTATCTCAAAAAATCTTATCATTTTTAACTAAAATGGATAATTTTTCTTAAAACCGTGCTTAAATATCACACAAAAAACCATTATACGATTACAGAAAACCGTAAGTGTCGTGTAAGAAATACACTATTCGTTTAAGTGTAAGAATTTATCGGTAAAGGGTAGGGTAAAACGTTTTTTCTAAACGGGCTAGTTTTAGCTCATCGGTATAAAAAAGAGAAGAAGGTGGTTCTAAATTTCCGTTCTCTATGGGTTTATTATTTTTTGGCAGTTCTTCTTCACCCCACTTTAGAAAAATGTGCTGTTGGGCCGTTTGTTCTCGTTGTGTTTTCTATAAATTCAATTTGTTTATTGCAGCCAACCTTTTTTAGTGGCCCGTTTGCTATAGAAATAAAGGAATGTGGCAATTGCAATAACCACCATAGGAATAATGGCATAAAATACAACCGAGGTTTTTTTAATGTCAAAAACCAGTAGCCAATACAGTTCTATAAAAAGCAGCGTAAATAGTGATAGGGCAAAAAAATTGGAGGCAATTTTCTTTCGCATAAACAGCATAAAACTACCTAGCATTTCGGCAAATAGGGCAATGAGAAATACAACAATATACCAACTAGGAAGAGATTGCATTTTATCAAACTCCTCGGTAGTTAAATGTTCCTGTAGAAAATTAAGCTCATAGGAACTAAAATAAATTTCAATGATATTCCATAAAATGGCAAAAGAAGATACGAGCCAAAAGGAAGTTGGAGGTTTGCTATCTTGTCCCATAACAGATTGATTTAGTGTATTATAAAAATACGCAAACCCGGCAACTAAGCCTAACAATTATATTGAATAGTAGGTAGTTTGTTTTAGAACTATCAAACCAATTCAATTTTAGCTTTAGTTTATTCTTCTAGTGTTTTATGCAATTGGAATTCATAAAGAAAAGGGTGAGTAGAAAGCTACCACCGTTTAACGGTTGTACCCGATACAAAATACGGTTTCGCCCACATTTACGGGTGGGGTTCCAATTTTATAAAGAATAATCCCTGATTGGGGCGCTTTTATTTCGGCTAGGGTATTCCCAAATTCATCTTTGGTGTGCCCTAGAATATCGCCCTTCTTTACAGAATCTCCCGCTTTTAGGTCGCTAAAAAATACGCCCTTGGTCTCCGCCTTTACATAAGCCTGCCCGTTCAGTTCAATGGGCTTTTCAGGGCTGCTTTTGGTTTGGTACATCTCCATTTTATGTAGCATTTGGTACACCCCTTTTTTTATGCTGGCAACGGCCTCTTTTTGTACGTTACCCAATTTACCGCTCTCAATACTCAATGCGGTCTTTCCGTCCTGTACGGCCTGTTTAAAGGCGTAATGGGCAGGGTCCGTATCTTTTAAGGTGTACGGATAGGTAACCATATACTGAAACCCACTGGCTTTGGACAGTTTGCGTGCCAATTGCGTCTGTTCCGGTTTTTGTTCGTTGTTGTAATAACAGACAAAGGGGAGGAGGTCCTCATTGGCATCGCCCCCGTGAATATCCAAAAGAACATCGCTTACCGGAATGATATCCGTAGTGAACATGGCCGCTATTTTTTGGGTAATGGAACCAGAGGCATCCCCCGGAAAGGCCCGGTTTAAATTCACATCATCTTGGGGGTTTTTAAACGGCGTACGGGAGAAAAAGGAAGCGGTATTGGCTATGGGCACAATGATTACGGTGCCCGTTAACCGGTCCGTATCCAGTTCCTGAATCAATTCCTGTGCTGCTATAATAGGCGGATATTCATAGCCGTGCACCCCGGAAAGGATGGTAAATACCGGCCCTTCTTTTTTTCCTTTTAGGATAGTGATGGGCACCGTAGCCGCACGGTCTTGGGCATCGGTTAGCGTAACCCTAATATTTTGGGAAGCAGGTCTGTTGGTTTCGGCAAAGGTTTCTTTAAAATTATCTTGCGCCCTAAGGGGCAAGCTAGTTATGGTGAGTACCAAGGCAAGGGCCAATTTTGTAAGCTGTGTTCTGATCATGAATGTGCAAATTTTATACTATCCGTACGCGGAACCTAGTGCGCAAAAGTTAAAATTGGGCAGCAAGGCACCGCCAAATTTTTAGGGTAGAACAAAGTTAAAAATTTAGAGACTTTTATAGGCAAGCGCTGTGGTTTATATGGGAGTAATGTTCTGTTGGAAATCCATTTGCTTTGTTATCCGCCCAAAGAAACCTAAAACAAATTTGCCGGCTAGAACTGGGTGTTCCAAACCGGCAAAATTGTGCCCATAGAATAGGGCGTATGTTTTGGCGTACAGCCGTTATTGAGCCGTGTAGGTAAACGTAACCTTGGCCTGAGTGGTTTGTCCGTTTACGTCTACGATATTAAACGTATCCGTAAAGGTATAGGCAGAGTCGTCATCTTTAAAATTTAGCGGTATGTTCTGAACGTTACAGCTACCGGTAAGACTAAGCAGGTCTCCGCTCAACTTCCACGTACCGCCCAAAACGACCTTGTTATCGCAATCGGCCGCATTTTGGCTCTGGTCGTACGTGTAGTCCCTGTTGGCGCTAAAGGTGTAGCTGGCATCTTTTTGGCAATCGCCGTACTGGGCAAAAAGGTCCTCGCTGGGGTTTTCTTCGCTATCGTCCGTAAGGTCAATTTCCGTATCGGCCGTCATAGCGGTCAGCACCCATTTACCCACTAATTTTTCTTCGGTGGTATCCAGAGCGCCCGTATAATCTTCGGGACAGGTTACGCTGTTATCGGATTCACAGGAAATAAAAAATGCATTGCAAAGAACTGCGGTAAATAAAAAAATGAATTTTCTTTTCATTGGTACATATGTGTTTTAGGTTCTTTAGATAGATGTGAAATTGGCCAAAGGGTTGCGATGCGCTTGTGTTAAATCCGCCAAGGGCCGGCTCAGCTTTTATTTGGCTGCTCTGTACGGCACGGGTTTTAAAAAAGATTATAACTTTAGTGCACAGTTATCGTACAAACCAACCATGAAAACCGGCCTATCTCCAAAAATGAAGCGAAACCTAGCGCGTGTTGCGCCGTTTGGTATTATCCATATGGTTTTGGGGCTGTTTATTCTTTTTATTCAGGAGGCCGTAACGGGTAATGAAAATATAAACCCGGAAACATCCATTTCGCTTACGCTAGAGGTTTTTGTTTTTGCCATTATTGCCGTTGGCTGCGTGGGGCTGTTAATGGGGTGTATTGAAATATTCTGGTTGGGCAAGCTGTTCCAGAACCGGAGTCTGGCAAAGAAAATCGTTTATAAAATGGGGTTTTACCTCCTATTTATCTTGGCCGTTATAGTCTTGACCTATCCGCTGGCGGCAAGTATAGAACTAGAGGTGCCTCCGTGGGATTCTCTTGTGCTACAGAAGTTCATGAATTTTTTACTGAGCATGGATTTTTATAGCACTTTAATTTCTTTGGTGGTCAGCCTGTTTTTGTCGCTCTTCTATTTAGAGATCAGTGATAATCTGGGGCATGGGGTACTTATGAATTTTTTCACGGGGAAATACCATAAACCTGTGGAGGAGAAACGGGTGTTCCTGTTTCTGGATATGAAATCTTCTACCACCATCGCGGAGGAGCTGGGCCATATTACCTATTTTGAATTGCTGAAGTCCTATTACTCGGATTTCTCCGATGCCATTGTGGCCCATGAAGGTGAGGTCTACCAGTATATAGGCGATGAAATTGTGATTTCCTGGCCGTTTGAAGCGGGCATAAAGAACAACAATTGTATCCGTTGTTTTTTTGCAATGAAAGACAGCCTAGATGCCAAGACCGAAGCCTACCGTACCAAATTTGGCGTAGTGCCTCGTTTTAAGGCCGGACTGCATTATGGAAAGGTAACCACCGGAGAAATAGGTGCCCTAAAAAAGGAGATTATCTTTACTGGAGATGTTCTTAATACTACGGCCCGTATACAAGGGCTTTGTAACAGTTACCAAGTAGACCTTCTAGTGTCCCAAAGGCTGATAGAAGCACTACGGCTGCCAGCCCATTTAAAGCCCCGCGATATGGGAAATACACCACTTAGGGGCAAAGAGGAAACCGTAGAACTGTTTACCGTGGAGCGGGAGGGGTGAAGTACAAAGATGCCATTGCACCACAATACGGGAGTCACCCGCTGAGTAGCTTTTTTCAACAGGAAATGGATGTCATACAGAAAGAAGACCAATGATACCTATAGGATTTAAAACCCCACACCGTTTTGATGTAGTAGCCTATTTTTTCTTTTTAAAAAGACTTACAACTTTCATTACCAATTTAACGACCAATAAGACCACAAAACCAACACCAAGGCCTACCAAGAATTCTTTAACGATACTTGGAAGTTGCGGTAAAAGGTCATGGAAAAAATGAATGTTATGGGCAAAAATACCGCCTGCAACCAATAGAAGGGCTAAAGTACCTATAACGGAAAGGCTTTTGATTACCCAAGGCAAAGCGTTTACCAAGAATCTACCCATATAGTCCGAAAAGCTATTGTCCCGCTCATTTAGGTTGATGAGCCTTAGCCCAAATTCATCCATACGGACTATTAAAGCCACTATGCCGTAAACACCAACGGTGGCAATAAGGGCAATTAATGAAACTACCGGTATTTGTATGGAAAGTGGTTCTGCAGCTACTGCGCCCAACGCAATGATTATTATTTCTACGGAAAGTATAAAATCCGTTACAATGGCAGATTTTACGCGTTCCTTTTCCAAAGCAAGGATATCTGCTTCGGTCATGTTCGCGTTCAGTTTTTCATGCGATTCGTCATGATGGGGCACGAAGATTTCATAGATTTTTTCCGCACCTTCATAGGCCAAGTACAATCCTCCTAAAATTAAGGCGACAATTATGGCAGAGGGCAAAAAAGCACTGAGCAGAAAGGCTACGGGCAGGATGATTAATTTATTCACCATAGAACCTTTGGAGATGGCCCAAAGCACTGGAATCTCACGATTGGACATAAATCCGGAAGCTTTTTCGGCATTCACGGCCAAATCATCACCAAGAATACCTGCTGTTTTCTTGGCCGTAATTTTACTCATAGCGGCAACGTCATCCATGAGTGTGGCAATATCATCTAGTAATGCAAAAAATCCTGAAGCCATAATTAAGAGGTTGGTGTTTTGTTATTTAGTTTTTTTTTCGTTCTATAAACCAGTTATAGATTATGAGAATGACGGCCAGTACCAATAATAGGTGAATAAGGCCTCCTAGAATTTTAAAAATCAAAAATCCTAAAATCCATCCAATTATCAATACTATTATGAGGGTATATATAAGATATTTCATATTTTTTTCTGTTTTAAAGGGTCAAGGGCATAAAAGTTTTAAATATGACCATTCCCTAGAGTTTATTTTTAAGTATTGGTAATATATGATACACTTTTATGGGCTATAGCTGCTATCCAAATCTTTTTTGATCATAATAGTTTCTAAAATAGTAGGGCAAAGGGCAGATGAAAAGTAAAACTGCTCTGCGAAACAAGTACTTATCCTTATCCCTATAGAGCAGTTGTTGACTCTTAATTTACTAAAAGCTATTTTGTATAAATTAATGCGGCATAAGCAGGAATCGTAATCTTACCAGTAAATGGTTTTTCATCTGTAGACTCCGCTACTTTTTCCATATCTTCTACTTCCAACTCTGAGAAATCATCATCATAACCTTTCCAGGTGCTGTTGAACCTTAATTTCCAATCGGCATCTTCGGCAACCCCAATTCCGTATTCCTCAAATGGCCTGTCCCCAAAATTAAGAACTACCAATACCGGTTCGTTATCGTCGGAATCCCTACTGCGCATATAGGCAAGGATTTTATTGTCCTGATTAAAATGAACAATATCTAACTGTTGCCCTCGCAGGCCGTTGGTACGATCTGCCTTTCCTGTTCTAAGTGCAATTAGGTCCGTAGACAATTTGCTGATGCCCTTTAGTTTTTCAAATTTTTCCCAATCCAAGGCTTCGGTATCCTGAAAATATTCATCTTCAATAAATTCCTGACCTTGAAACAACATGGGAATTCCAGGAGCTGTTAAGGTAAGTACCATACCTAAAATGGCACGTTTTTTCGCAAACGGACTCTCGGCATCTCCCGGCTGTATTTCTTCAGGAACCCTAGCCTTTCCATTGGCTACCTCGTCATGCGATTCCGTATAAATTATTCTCTTAAAGGCATCACCACTATAAGTATAGGTCAACGCATTTACGATATGCTGTAGGTCTCTATCGTCATCGTTTATCATGGTGAGTACTTCCCGCACAGGATGTACAAAATTCATATCCCATTGAGAGCCGTATGCCAATCCTCCGTACTCGGCCCCATCAGTAACTTTGTCGTCTCCTTTAAGGTCTTCGGCAATGGTTAGAATGTGTGGATATTTAGATTGAATTTGCATGTTAATATCCCTCATAAGAATATTACCTTCATTAATTTCCGTATCCAGTCCAAGACCACCGCCTTCAAACCTAATGTACGAGGTGGCGTCCATACGCAAACCGTCACAACGGTATTGTTCTATCCAGAACATAGCATTGTCCGCGATGTATTTTCTAACCTCGGGACGACCGTAATCCGGACGGGTATCTCCCCAAGGGGTTTCCGAGCGGTAATCGTTATAAAAATAAATTCCTCCTTTGTCATTTTCATGCCAACCATCAAATTGCCAAAGATCTACGTCCGAAGGTCCAAAATGGTTATAGACCACATCCATAATTACCGCAATACCATTCTTATGAGCTTCCTTTACAAGTTTTGCAAAACCATCCGGTCCGCCATAATCCTGTTCAATGGCAAAAGGGTGTGCCGGATTGTAGCCCCAAGAAATACCTCCGGCAAATTCAGCCACGGGCAGTAACTCAATACAGTTAATTCCCAATTTTTTTAGATAGGGCAGTTTTTCAATGACATCTTCAAAAGTACCTACCTGATCTGGTTTTTTACGATTAAACGTTCCTACATGTAATTCGTAAATAACCAGTTCGTTCCAATTAGGTATTTGAAAATCATCTCCTTCCCAATCAAAATCCAGCTTTCTGGCAATGGAATTCCCATTACTATTCGTAACCTCTACGGCATAGGGGTCGTTACGTTCGTACTCATTGGACCCGTTTAGAATGAGGAATTTGTATTCATCACCTTCTTTACACTTATCCGTAACACCGGCCCAGTAGCCGTTTTCTTCGTGTTCCAGTTCAAAATCATCTTTTTTCCAATCGTTAAAATCGCCAATAACAAAAACCTTGTCTGCATTGGGCGCCCAAACTCTAAAGGTAGTAGGCCCGTCTTCTGTTAAGATGGCTCCCATACCCGCACTTTTATTTAAAATAGCTTCCATAATATCTGTAATTAGTATAAGCAAAGGAGCTCATATTGTTCAGTACAAAATAATGCGAATCTGAATTGGAAGTTGGTCTCAAAGGGTTTTTAAAATAACCCTAATCGCCTAAATATTAATCTTATGGATATGATAGATTAAAAGGTTTGAAAACAAAATTTAGGAGAGGATAGTGTACATACAAGTCCATCTTTACGAACGGGAGTAAATAAAAAAGTGTACAAAGAAAAAGGGACCTTACAAGTGTAAGGCCCCTTTTCATATGAGTGAACAATCTAATTATTTCTTATCAATTAGCTCCATGTCCGTATACTTAAACTTTTGACCACCTACGGATAGGTCTGCCATTAATCCTTTTTTAGGCTTGGCAAATACAACTACACCGTCATCATAATTAGCGTTGGCAGCAACTCCTTTTTCAAGGGCTACTGCAGTAGCTTCGGCAGAAAGTTCAAATTCACCTTGTTTGAACTCGTTAAGGGCATCTTCAGTTTCAAAGAATATAATTTCAGTTAACGCTTGACCACCAGCTTGTAATCCTACGTCTACTTTCTTTAAATCTGCCATACCTACGGCTTTTCCGTTTTCGTAAAGTACACCATTACCAGATGCACCACCAACGATAAGTCCGCCTTCACCAACATTAGGAAATACGACATATCCCGGTGCGTTTTTGAAAAATTGGTCTAGTCCATAATCTGCTTTCTGCAATTTTGCTTTAGCTTTTTCGGCATCAGCCATTACTCTTTGGTCATCTTGATCTTGGGCATACGTACCTAAAGAGAAAAGTACCATTGCCGCTATTAAAATTGATTTTGTGATTTTCATATCAATAGTTTTAAATTAAACTTAAATTCTGATACAAAAATACAGGTCGTTCTAAGCCTAAATTGCCGCTATTCATTGAAATTATGATGCAAAAAGAAGGAAGTTTTTAGAGTAAAATAATTACCGTTTGGGTCAATGGAATTTGTGAAAATCGGAGGTCTATATGTAGCTAGACCAATATAACAAACTCACTAGGGTTTATAGCCGAAGTATTTTTTTCAATTAAGGAAACCAAACTTTTTTGAAGCATTACTTTTAAGTCATCAAATGAAGATGGCTTTTGTATATACTGGTTGGCACCATCGGTTTGTAATTGGTTTACTTCTCGCTGTCTGTAAGAGGTAGAATAAACGATTACCTTAATATCATCAAACCTAGGAAAGTTCCTAATATCTGTAAGGCACTCAAAACCGTTCATGAGGGGCATGTTCAGGTCTAAGAAGATGGCGTCGGGCAAATCAGTAGAAGAAAATAAGTCGTCCATAAGGTCCACACCATTATCAAACTGGGTTACTTGAGTAGAAACATCAATTTCATCAAGTGCTTCAACAAACAGTTCACGGTCTTCAGTATCGTCATCCGCTAAATAAAGGTTGAGAGTCATAGTAATTTTTATAGTTTATTTGGTCCTAAATAATTTGTTGCCTTAAAATATCTGTCAGAATACATTCTGTTTTAGAAATTTTAAAAGCCAATCTATGTACGTTAAAAGAACTTGGTTTGGAGCTTTATTTAGACTTTAATTAACAAAAGAAATGATTGGGGCCAAAATAATAAATCCGTGGTGAAAAACGGACTCAGATTACTTTTGATATTAACTCAAATGAATTTTTCAGTACAATTTTAGGGCGTTATTCCAGATAATAAGGTATGATAATAACCTTGTTGTATAGGAAGGACTTTTAACATTTTCGGTAATTTATACACCTGTATTTGGCGGAATCATAATATTTACATCGTGTTCGTGCACGATTATTATATGTGTGCGCACACATTTTAGCATAATTTACTAGGTTATTTGATTTCAGAAAATTACATTCGTAAAATATTACTATGAATTTTGAGAATTAATTAACAATTACGGGTGTTTATTTGGTTGATTGTCAATTAATTAACTCGTAAAATCTCAAATTGCTGTTATGAGCTGATTTTTTAAAATAGAGAAGCGTGCAGCAATAAAATCTCAAGATGCATTATGAATACCACTCAATTGTATTGTTAGTAAACAACTCATGTAATATTAGTAACCAACTCAATTTAAATTATGAAAAGAAAAAACCGATCTGCAAGAATTTTGCGTACAGGTTCCTTTCCGGGTTTTACGTCTCGTTTAGGGTCCTTTGCGTTTGTTTTGCTTTTAATGGGGAATGCCAATGCCACGGCCTCCAGCAGGAATATTCCGCTGGTAGACAATTTACGGCTTACCCCAAACCTTAATGAAAATGAGATAAATACATTGGCCGTACAAACCTCTATTTCCGGGGTTATTACAGATGATGCCGGTGTGCCTTTGCCAGGGGTTAACGTTGTTGAAAAAGGAACAACGAATGGTGTAGTCTCGGATTTTGACGGTAATTATACCATTCAAGTAGCAGATGCAAATGCAGTATTGCGTTTTAGCTCATTGGGTTTTGCGTCTAAAGAAGTTACGGTAGGCTCCCAATCTACCCTGAACATTACATTAAGCGAAGATGCGCAAAGCCTACAGGAAGTAGTAGTAGTGGGGTACGGTACGCAAAAAAAGGAAGATGTTACCGGGTCTCTTTCTCAAGTGGAAGGTAAAACACTTACCGTAGCGCCTCCACCAAACTTATCAGCGGCACTTTCCGGTAAACTCTCTGGAGTTATAGCGGTTCAAACTACAGGTCAGCCTGGCCAAGATGATGCGCAGTTCCAGATTAGGGGCCGCAGCACCTTGGGTAACAATAGTCCTTTGGTTTTAATTGATGGTGTTGAGCGTCCTTACCAAAGGGTAAACCCGTTTGAGGTAGCCAGTGTAACGGCGTTAAAAGATGCAGCTTCTACTGCGGTTTACGGTTCTCGTGCTGCAAACGGAGTACTTTTAATTACGACCAATAGAGGTAAAATAGGAAAGCCTTCTATCAATTTTTCTAGTCAATATGGGTTTCAGTCGCCCACTAGACGACCAGAACTTATGAATGCTAGCGAGTACGTATTGGCATTTAGACAATCTTTCTTGAATAGAGGAACTGCTCCCGATGCTTTGCCATATGATGATTTGGTGGCACAGGCGGAAGCTGGAACAGTAGAAAGTTTTGATTGGTGGAACGAAACCCTTAGAAACTCTGCTCCTCAACAACAGTATAATTTTTCCGTAGATGGAGGTAGTGAAAAATTGCGTTACTTCTTCTCATATGGTCTATTAGACCAAGGAGCATTGTATGAAAATGCAGGCTTTAAGCAAAGTAGTATCCGTTCAAATGTAGATGCGGATATTACAGATCGTTTAAAGTTTAGTTTAAATATTGCCGGAAGGTTGGAAAACACCTTGCGTTCCGCAGATGTTGATGGAGAGATATTCTCCAATGCCTTGAGGGCAAATCCATTATTTCCTGTCTTTGTAGATGGCCGCCCAGGAGCGGAAGGTCTTCCTTCAGGATCGCTTGGTTTTGATGGTTTTAGTGGTAACTCTGTTGGGGATGCCAACAGAAATGGTAGTGATAGAAGAGATAGCGATTATTTTCAAACCAATTTTCAGTTGGAATACCAAGTTCCCGGTATAGACGGGCTAACGGCAAAAGCTATGTATTCTTATGATAGGAACGTTACCAAACAAAAGGTATTCTTTACTCCTTATACTTCTTACCAATTGAACGAAGCAACGGGTGAATATATTCCAAATATTAGTGATAATTTGAGTTATTTGGATGAAAGCAGAGGAGACTTTGCCCAACAGACCACGCAGTTAAGCCTTAACTATAAAAAAGAGTTTGGTGATCACTTAATATCGGCCTTGGCCCTTTTTGAGAAGATAGAACAGAAGTCGGACAACATTAACGCTTATAGAGATGGTTTTCTTTCTCCGGCCATTCAAGAGCTTTTTGCCGGTGCGGTAGATAACGACCAAAACTTTGGAGGTGCTTCGGAAACCGCCAGAAGAGGGTATGTGGCCCGTGTGGATTATGGATATAAAAACAGGTATTTATTTCAAGCCAACTTACGTTTAGATCAATCTTATATCTTTCCAAAAGAAGGTCGTGACGGTTACTTTCCGGCATTCTCTGCCGGTTGGAGGATTTCCGAGGAAAATTTCATGAAAGATTCCGAAGTAATTACGGACTTAAAAATGAGGGGTTCTTGGGGTATTACCGGTAACGATAGGGTAGACCCTTTTCAATATATCACTGGATTTAATTTTCAAGGTGGTTATGTGTCCGATGGAGCTTTTCTTCAAGGGATAAGTCCATCAGGAATACCTAACCCCAACATTACTTGGGAAACCGCTACTACTACGGATATTGGTCTAGAAGCTGAATTTTTAGAAGGCAAATGGGGACTTGAAGTAGATTACTATAAGAAAAGAACCGAAGATATTCTTGCAGAAAGAAGCTTATCCGTACCAGGTACTTTTGGCGCGGAATTACCAAGTGAAAACTTAGGTGTAGTTGATAGCTGGGGATGGGAGTTTACCGTAAGAAATAAACAATCCATAGGGGAACATTTTTATTATAACCTGGATGCCAACTTAACATTGGCCAAAAACGAGATTGTTTTTATAGATGAGCCTGCAGATGTTATTCCAGGAGCTAGTCTTACCGGAAATGAAATAGGTGCCCGTGTAGGTTATCTTTCAGATGGACTGTACCAGAATGAAACAGAGATTGCTAACGGTCCGGCCCAGTTTGGAGAGTTGGCTCCGGGAGATATCAGATATAAGGATATAAACGGTCGTGATGCGGATGGAAATCTAACAGGTCAGCCAGATGGAGTGGTAAATCAAGATGACCGTACCTTAATTGGTTCAAGTAATACGCCAGGGGTTATTTATGGTCTTAATGCAGAACTAGGGTACAAAGGTTTTTCTTTAGCATTTAGTTTTCAAGGTGCCACGGATTATACCCGACAGGTAACACCAAGAGGTTTCTTATTGGACGTAGGAAACAATTTTAAAGCGTTGAACGACTCATGGACGGTAGATAACCCAGATGCCAAATATCCAAGAATATTACCGGATGGAAACTCCAACAACAACCAAACCAGTGATTTCTGGATGGAAGAAGTTTCCTTTTTAAGATTAAGACGTGCACAGATCAGTTATGACTTTACATCTATTTCAGAACAATTGGAAGCTTATGGCATTAAGAGATTAAGTCTTACCGCGTCAGGAACCAACCTTTTGACTTTTACGAACATTTCTTTAGGAGACCCGGAAGGAACCGAAGGGAACTCATTATTCTACCCTATATCACGGGTTATTTCTTTTGGTGTAAATGTAGGCTTCTAAAAAACAAAACTTAAAGTGAACAAAATGAAAAAGATTGTAACAATATTAGCGCTCGGTCTTGCTTTTGCGACCTCTTGTAGCGACGATTTTCTAGATAAGGAACCAACGGACCAATTGGGCGCATCAACAGTTTTTGAAGATCAATCCTTAGCTCAGGCATTTTTAAATAATATTATAGGTCAACTGCCGGCAGGGCAATACAACAGCCCTGGGGGAGGGTATGGAAACAACTACTTACTAGCTTCCATTTCAGATGAGGCCCGTTCCAAAAGTGGTTGGGTGCCTTCTAATTCTGTAGTCCGCGTAGGTTCTATGAACCCATTGGATTTAGGAGGATTGGATATTTGGGATGGGGCCTATACGGCCATTCGCCAAGTAAACGAATTTCTTATCGGTTTGGAAGCGTCGGATTTTGATGCGGAGTACAAAGCTACCGCACAAGCTTCGGCAAAATATGTTAGGGCATGGTTTTATTTTGACTTAACAAGAAGGTACGGGGGTGTACCTTTATTAACGAAACCTCAAAGTTTGGATGATGAAGATTTGTTTCCGTCTAGAACACCAAGACCTGAAATTTATGAATTTGTAAATCAAGAACTGACTGCTGCAGCTGCGAGCTTGCCAAATAAATCCGAAGTTAAAGCAGGCCAGTTAACCAAGCAGGCAGCCATTGCCTTAAATGCAAGAGCCATGTTGTTCGCAGAACGATATGAGGATGCTTCGGCCTTGGCCAATTCATTAATCAGTGGTCCTGAAAATGACGGTTTAGAGCTGTACGGGGCAAATCCTGCGAGTATAGAAGAAGCTATTAAAAACTACGGTGATCTATTCTTGTCAACGGGAGGCAATGTAGAAACAGTTTACGAAATTTTATTCTTGCCACCAGAAAGATCTCACCAATTTGATCGTGGAAACTGGCCGGTACGCTGGAGAAATGATAACGGTGGACAGACCGATCCTACGCAGGAACTTGTAGATGATTTTGAAATGACCAATGGCCTGCCTGTAGAAGATGCGGGATCTGGTTATGACCCGAATAATCCGTATGTAAACAGAGACCCTAGGTTTTACGCCTCTATTTTTTATCATGGCTCCGAGTTTTCAGAGGTATCTCCATCACGTGGTGAACCTTTTATAGATATGGAATGGAACGGATTTAATGAAGGGCCGGGAACCATACGTGACGGTAATGCTTCTATTACGGGTTATTTAGTAAAAAAATTCGTAGATCCATCTTTAGGATTCGCTCCTGAAGGAGTGAGTAAAACGGCTTGGCAAGAAATACGCTTTGCAGAGGTATTATTGATTTTTGCCGAAGCAGAAAATGAAGCCAATGGGCCTAGTGCAGCGGTAACCGAAGCTGTAAACAGAATTAGGAGAAGGGCTTTTATGCCTGAATTGCCAGCCGGACTTTCGAAGGAGGATATGCGTGAAAAAATCAGACAGGAAAGAAGGATAGAGTTGGTTTTTGAAAACCATAGGTGGTTTGATTTGATTCGTTGGGACGAAGCTTCTACCGTTTTGAATGCTACATACCATGGTATAAAAATTGAACGTAACGGTGTGCCGGCCTCTGGAGATTCTGGTCCACAGCACGTGTTTGACCCTGCGCAGCTTACGTTTACGGTTTTTGAAGATCCAGCTTTTAGCAATTCATTTCCGGACAGGTATATGTTGCAGCCTATACCGCAAGATGAGGTTGAGGCCAACAAAAATTTAGATCAGAACCCCGGATATTAATGAGGGTTAGATAGAATAGAAGTAAATTAAAGGAATTTGACATGGGGAGTTTTCCCTATGTCAAATTTTTGAGGTTATCGGAAACGTATGGGAGATATGACATTTTACCTTAGTCTTTGGTTCAGTTTACTGAGCTTGTCTCTTCACGCCCAAGATTTTGAGGAAAAGTCAAAAGCCCTTGGAATAGAGCATTATATGTCGGATTCAAAGGCCATGGGAGGAGGCGTTGCTATTTTTGATTTTAATAATGATGGATTGGAAGACATTTATCTTACGGGAGGAGATGAAAACGACCAACTTTATGAAAATCTGGGAAACGATACGTTTCGTGAGGTGACCAAAGAAATGGGAATCACCCAATTTAGAAGTATAAAAACAATGGGCGTAGTGGCCGGAGATATAGATAATGACGGGTTTACCGATCTTTTTATTACTACGGCAGAAGGAGCGCGTTGTTATCTTCTAAAAAATTTGGAAGGCAAATCGTTCACCAACATTTCTCCATCAGCGGGTATAAACCAACAAGCTTGGAGTATGACGGCAACTATGGCAGATTATGATCTAGATGGTGATTTAGATATTTATGTGGGTAATTATGTGGCTTATGATGCCCTCCCTTTTGATCAAAATATTACTAGTCCATTAGCTGATTTTTTCTACGAGAATAATGGGGATGGTACTTTTTTACAGATTGATAATCCATTGGCGCCCAATGAAACAGGGACAACCTTAGTTTCTTCTTTTTCGGATGTAGATCAAGATGGCGATCAAGACCTGTTTGTTCTAAATGATTTTGGAGATTTTTATGAACCCAATAAAATTCTGGTTAATAATTACCCAAACAAGGATTTTAGTAATATCTCCGATTCATCGGGTATGAACGCAGCTATGAATAGCATGGGGGTAGCTGTGGGCGATTTTAATGAAGATGGACATTTTGATTATTATGTAACCAATATCGGTCATAATAAACTGTATCAAAACCAAGGGTTACTTTCCTATGTAGATGTGGCGCGAGATATAGAAGTGAGTGATGGAACCGGTGTTTGTTGGGGTACTGCCTTTTTAGATGTAAACAATGATGGACATTTAGATATCTATGCTTCAAAAGGGTCATTGTTAAATCTCAACGATACACAGAACAACCTGTTATATTTAGGTTTTGGAAGCGAAACAAGGTTTGAGGATATTTCGGATATACTCGTAACCGGTCAGCCAAACAAGGCTAGGGGTATGGCCTATGGAGATTTGAACAATGATGGTAAACTAGATATTGTTACAGCCAATATTCGTGTGAGCGATGAAAACCGTGGAAGCACAAAGGTTTATATGAATACAGGCAATGAACAGTCTAATTGGTTAAAAGTTAAGCTAGAAGGCACCGAGAATAATAGAAGTGGGTATGGTGCTTTGGTAAAAATTTATACAGATGGAAAAGAACAAATAAGAGAAGTCTCCGGAGGGAGTAGTTATTTATCCGTTCATAGTTCTGTGGTTCACTTTGGTTTAGATCAAATTGAAACAATAGACAGTTTGGTGGTACAATGGCCAAAAGGGCTAAAACAAGAAGTATTCAAGAATTTGGAGGCTAATTCGGATTACTATATAAAAGAAGACGAAGGTGTTTTTAAACGAGTTTTTGAAACCATTCAGATTTGTGAAGGTGATGAAATTGTTATCGGTAGTGAAACAGTTAGCAATCCAGGTGTTTACAAAGAAATCATTAATGACGACAAAATTAACACCATCAAATTAACTAAATTAGTATTGAACCCTGCGGAAGCAGAAGATTGTTCACAAGTAATGGTTCCATATGAAGAGAATCTGGAAGGGTTGGGAATGGTAGTATATCCTAGTCCTTTTAATAACACCTTGCGCATAGTCTCCAAAGATGCATTTGAAGATGAGGTGCACGTTGTGTTCAGTGATGTTTTGGGGAATATAGTTAGTAATCAATATATAAATAGTAAATCCGCCAATGGTTCAATTACGCTTAGCGGGTACGAGAGTTTACCGGCCGGGGTTTACATGTTAAAAATCGTTAGTGGAAACACAACTTATCTTAGAAAAATTTTAAAATCATAAACATCAAAACAATTTTAAACTATTAAAATGAAGCATTTAAACGTAAGTAAACTAAGGACCTTTGGGTATAAAAGTGCACTGCTACTAATGGCATCAAGTCTTTTTGTAAGCTGTGAGGCCCAGAAAAAAGAAACCCTACCATGGACAGATCTTTTTGATGGAGAAACTTTTACCGGTTGGACTCAAAAAGGCGGAAAGGCCATTTATGAAATTAGGGATAATTCTATCGTTGGAACTACGGTTAGCAACACTCCAAACTCATTTATGACAACAGATAAAATGTACGATGATTTTATCTTGGAATTGGATTATAAAGTAGACCCGTCGATGAATTCTGGAATTCAAATCCGTAGTAATAGTTTTCCCTATTATATGAACGGTAGAATCCATGGGTATCAAATTGAGATTGACCCATCAGACCGGGCATGGAGTGCCGGGATTTACGATGAGGCACGTAGGGGTTGGTTACATCCTTTAGATGATGACAATACAAAGGCAAAACAGGCTTTTAAGCAAAATGACTGGAACCATTACCGGATTGAAGCTATTGGCGATACGTTAAAAACATGGATTAATGGTGTACCCGCAGCCCATTTGATAGATACGCAGACAGATAGTGGTTTTATTGGTTTACAGGTTCATTCTATAGGAAAGGACAAAACTCCGGGAACCGAAATCGTTTGGAAGAATATCAAAATTATTACGGACGATGTTCAGAAATATGCTCAAAAGAGTCCGTTGCCAGCTATAAATATGGCCAACCAGCTTACAAAAAATGAAAAGGACCAAGGTTGGGAATTACTTTGGGACGGAGAAACTACCGAAGGTTGGAGAGGTGCCAAGTTGGAAGGTTTCCCTGATAAGGGCTGGGAGATAAAAGATGGCATACTTACTGTGTTATCTTCAGGTGGAGAAGAGTCTGCTGCCGGAGGAGATATTGTTACCACTGAAGCTTATAGCGATTTTGAACTTAAAGTTGATTTTAAGTTGACCGAAGGGGCTAACAGCGGAATTAAGTACTATGTAGATACCGAACTAAATAAAGGTGCAGGTTCTTCCATTGGATTGGAATACCAAATTTTAGACGATGAGAGACATCCGGATGCAAAAAAAGGAAACCATGATGGTAGCCGTACCGTTTCTTCGCTTTATGATTTAATTCAAGCAGACCCAAAGAAACCGATCAAACCAATAGGGGAGTGGAACACAGCATATATTGTATCCAAGGATAACCATGTAGAACACTATCTTAATGGAGCTAAAGTTTTGGAGTATGAGCGTAAAAGCGATACATACAGAAAATTGGTTTCGGAAAGTAAATACGCCAAGTGGCCCAATTTTGGAGAGTTGGACAAGGGTCAGATTTTATTGCAGGATCATGGCGATAGAGTTAGCTTTAAAAACATTCAAATAAAAACACCTAAAGAAGATAAGTAATGACTAGTAGAAGAAATTTTATAAAGAAAACCGCAACGGGTTCAATGGCTTTATCGTTTAGCGGACTTGTTTTACCTTCTATGGCCCATGCCAATATACTTGGTGCAAATGACCATATTAATTGTGCTATCATTGGTGTAAGAAGTAGAGCAAAAGCACATATTGCGGCCATTCATACCGATAAGAATGCTAAAATTATATATACCTGTGATGTAGATGATAATATCATAGCAGAGCATAATCTCTGGTGTAAAGAAAACATAGGTTACGTACCTAAAGTGGAAAAGGATTTTAGAAAAGTGTTAGAGGATAAAAAGGTAGATGCCGTATTTATTGCTACACCGGAACATTGGCATGCCCCAATGGCCATAATGGCGCTACAGGCCGGTAAACACGTATATGTTGAAAAGCCTTGTAGCCATAACCCTTGGGAAAACGACCTGCTCGTAGAGGCCCAAAAGAAATATGGTAAAAAAGTTCAAATGGGTAACCAACAGCGTTCGGCAAAATCTTCTGCCTTAGCTGTAAAAGAAATCAATGAAGGCATCATCGGAGATGTCTTTAAGGGTGAAGCCTATTATTCTAACAATCGTGGCTCTATTGGTGTAGGCAATAAAGTTCCTGTACCCTCAACGTTAGATTGGGATATGTGGCAAGGGCCCGCCGTTAGAGAAGATTATAGAGATAACATTCATCCTTACAACTGGCATTGGTTTAAAAATTGGGGTACTGGCGAAGTTCATAACAATGGTACTCATGAAATAGATATTTGTAGATGGGCTTTAGGAGTTGATTTACCGGATAGTGTAACTTCCTTCGGAGGGAAATATGCATATGATGACGATTGGGAATTTGTAGACAACCAACAGGTAACCTATAAGTTTGGTGATGATAAATTTATCACGTGGACAGGCCATAGTAGAGGAAAAATCCTTCCAAACCAACCAGGGAGGGGAATTACCATTTACGGAAGTAAAGGAATTATAACTTTAAGTAGGGGAGGCTACAAATTGTATGATTTAGGTGGAAACCAAATTAAGGATATAAAAGAAGGAGGGGATCAAAGCACAGGTACCAATACTCAAGGCGGTGGCAGTCTAGATGTGAACCATGTAGGTAATTTCTTTGCTGGAATCAGGGAAGATAAATCCCTCAATTCTGATATTAAAGATGCAAGTATCTCTACCATGCTTTGTCATCTGGGTAATATGGCACAAGATGCCGGAGAAACCCTTAAAATTGATAAGGCTACAGGTAAGGTCTTGAATAACGAAAAGGTTATGAAAGACTGGTGGAAACGTGAATACGCCCAAGGTTGGGAACCTAAGTTATAACTTCTCAATGTAGAGAAGAATACCGTAAGCAGTTTGTTTTTGTTTTTTTTAAGGTCCGTATGATTTATTTATGCGGACCTTTTTTGTTGGTTTGTTCTCAGGAAAAAAGAAAGGTTGTAGACTATGATAAGAAAAGCTCACCTTCTAATCACCTTTTGCTTATGAACAATTGCCCCCTCGCTATTCTTTATAGTTAGAATATACATCCCAGAGGAAAGCCCATGAGTGTTAATTTTATAGGAAATATTAAAGTCGATGTTTTCGGTATGGGCCAATTCCCCCCTCATATTAAAGAGTAGCACCGTACACGGGCCTTGCAAATCTGTAGCAAGGTTTATTTCTTGTTCAAATGGAATAGGAAATGGAATGGTGTTAGCTTCGTTTTCCTCAGCCGAAGTTGGGTTACCAAAAAGAAGTTCCGCTTTGGCGAAAGCCTGTTTTCCTATTTGCTCTCCTATTAAGCGACCAGGAATATCGTCTATTGGGGGATGTATACCGCCCCATATTCTAGAAAGGCTAGTTTGGTCCGAAGCATCCCTATAGGTGGCCCATTGCAAGGTGAAATCTTCTGAAGGGCCATTTTCAAATACTAAAAATTGATTGGCTTTAATGTCAAACGTTCCCATGCCACCAGGAAAAAAAGCATCTCCCGTTAATTGGGTCATTACTTCTGCGGCCGCTCTGGAAAAGGTAGAATGTCCGGATACATAGCCTGCAAATGGAGGTGTAACAAAAGTACCGCGTTGGTAAGGCCACCAATGCGTACCTAAAATCCAACCCACACCTGCTACATCGCTTATGGGATTGTTTATGAAATCGGGGCCTCGCCATGCCTTGATTTTGATTTCTCCCACAAACTCACCCATAGTGCCAGCCAAGGGGTCATCTTCTTTAATTAGTTCAATTAGGTCTGGAATCAGCGGTATGCCCTGAGGATCAAAGCTGGGTAAGGCAGGATTACTACTTTGCCCTTTTCCTGACATATACCTAATTGCCGATATAGGTCTAACATAATCAAAATATCCTTTAATGCCCCAAGTAGCAATAGCCGAATCGTGCATGGCTCCACCAAGTGCCAAATAACATTTTACATCCCACTCAAGATTATTTAAAGTGGGACCTTCACCCTTAAGTTTTTTATCCGCCAATGGATGGTCACTTACATAATTGAGTATGGTAAACCAATGTCCCGGTGGTGTTTCGGAGTCGGGGCCGTCTGCCCAGAATTCGGCAAGGACTCGCGTATAGTCCGATCGCTTTACAAACTGAGGGGAGTAGGGTTGGTTGGTGTGTGGGTTGAGGTTATGACCTTGACCGGTATCCCCTCCGTCCATAAGATTATAGAAATTTTTATAAGCTTCAAACGTAGTAGGGTAGGTGTCAATATCTACATTGCCCAAGCTGGCCGGAGAGATGTCTATTTCAGTGTCATCTTCTGGATCTAGATGCGCAGACCAAGCGGCCACTAAAGTGAAATTCCACTTGTAAGGGTCGTCAATTCCGTTGCCCATGGAATTTTCTATTTGGGGAGGCTCTTGAGTATTGAAATATAAATGAGAATCAAAACCGTTGTTCTTAATTTGCATATCGGCCTCATTTAGTGCAAACGGCACTACGGCACCCCATTCGGGTCCTAGAAAATCCGGTATGGAGACTGGAACGGAATTTCCTGATTGGTCAATAAAAAGGTCAAAAGACAGGGGCTGCCAGTGGTTTGGGTCAATATTGGTTATATCTTGATATTCTGCCAGTACCAAGGGAGGGTTGGTAGGTTGGTACAGTTGATTACCATATTCAAACGTTTCGTTAGCTCCATCCTGTTCGCCAAACTTGATCATCTCATTGCCCAAATAATTGCCCAACGCAGCGTATGAACCGTTACTATAATCAGTAGAGGTAAATTGTGGGTCATAGCCAAGGGACAGGAACAGGTTTTCTATGTTGGACAATGTTTCATTTGCACCGGGAGAAGTAAAAAAACGATGGGCTAATAACCTGAACAGTGCATAGCTCATAACTTCTTGCCTAGCTTGATCTATGGCTGTTGGTTGTATAATTCCGTTAAATCTGCAATTGTAACCACCGTAAGTCTGGCCAAGGAATATGGTTTGGGCCGTATCATCAAACAATGCCCAGGCATCGTACATGAGTACGGAACTATGGTATAGATTACGCGCATGAACCGTGGGTCTGGCATAATCCACTCTAATAGCGTCTAAAAGAACGTCGTTCCATTGTCTGGCAATAGAGTGTTGTGCATTGGCGGCACATGCAGCGCAAAAAAGGATTAAAAGCAGAATTTTTTTCATGTAACATTTTGTACGAAAAATACTTTTCGTAAACTTTACCTAGACAGCGTATTCAATGGTTTCCGCTACATCAAAGTAGTCAACATTTTCTTGGGTAACAATGTTTATGGGCGAGTTATATTTGGGTTTGGGCGTTTTGTTCAACAATAGATACTCACAAAGTATTTTTAATCCCATATAGCCTTGTTCAAAAGGATTTTGGTCAATGGCAAAATCAATGGCACCCTTTCTAATGTAATTAAGATTATCTAAATGTGTGTCAAACCCTACCGTACGAATATGCGTAATATTCTTCTTTTCAAAGTATTGGGCAACGGTAAAAACAGCACTGGAGGGAACAAAGATTCCGGAGATAGCTTCATCCTTCTTAAGGGCGTCGGAAAGCGCGATTTCTACTTTTTTCGAATCAAAATCATCAATCAGAACTTTTTTTATATGATTCGTATTTGAATTGTTTTCAAAGTAATCATGAAACCCTTTAATCCTTGTTTCAATGGCCAAATGGCTGTCCACATTTTTTTGGGAAGTTAAAACAGCGATATGTCCAGATGATTTGGTGATTAAATCCATCATCTTACCACACAGATACCCACTGCGCTGTGCGTTTTGGCCAATGTAAGTTAGTTTGTTAGACGTATCCAAATCAATATTTATAAAAATAAATGGAATATCCTTGGCTTTTAATTTTTCGGCAAAAGCAAGAGATGTGTTGTAAAAGAAAGGAGCAAAAACCACCCCGTTAGGGTTCAGGTCCAGAATTTTATCAAGTGCCTTTTCGTATGATTTTAAATCGTATTGATCAAAAAAGAAGCGGTGGGTTTCAACCCCATATTTTTTTATTTCCTTGGCGGCAGACTTCATACCCAAGTGTGGTCCGTGCCAGAATTGGTTTTTAGATACGACAGAGGGAATTAGAGTCGCAATTCTGTATTTTTTCTTGAAAGCCAGGGTGCTTGCCAATATATTTCTTTCAAAGTCATACTTGTCAAGTAATTTTTGAACCTTTTCCCTGGTTTTTGGAGAGACCCCTGGGCGTTTATGAATAACCCTGTCCACCGTACCGGTAGAAACTTTAGCTTCTTCGGCAATATCTTTAATTGTTTTCAATACAATAATTTATGAGTGTAGCGGCAATTTAGAGCTACCATGGTTAGTTGGTTGTAGTTGAATTATTTGTATGTCAAATATAAGGATAATTCTAGTCTTATAAAACTATAGGGTTTGTTTTTGTGTACGCACACGAAATAAGTTTGTTTGGACGGGTAATCAGAAAAGACTCGCCTAAACAGGCTGTTAATAGTAGCTGAAAAAGCGCAATAATCTAGTTAGGATTCGTAGAGATTGTGCCTAGTATTTTTTAGAGTCTGAATTTCTCGGGAGACACGAACAAGATTTTTACGGGCTCCTTTTCTATTTTGAGAAACTAAGGTAGCAATGCGGTTTAATCGCGATTTTACACGAACCAATTTAATATTGAATTCCCTGACTGCTTCAAATTTAGCTGAAGGATATTTAGGGAAATTGCTTTCAAAATTTCTTTTTAATTCCCTAACCTGTCTATTTAAATTATTCAGGTTTCTTTTTAGGGCGTTCTTTGTTGTATTTGTTTTGATGGAACTTTTCTTCTTAGCTAATAATCTAGGCATATTCTTAGGAGATTGTTTTTTTCAAAATTAAAAAGCTCATACAGTTGTAGGTCGTTCTATTGATTGAAATTTTATCTCTATTGCCAAAGACGTTTCAATAGGATGTTTTCGTCTTGATTTTTGCCCTTCCGTTTAAGTTAAAGAAAAGCCCGAAGCAAAATACTTCGGGCTTTTACAATGGGGGAATAGATAAATTACTTAGCGTCTGCCGGTAATAAATCTTCGTCTTTGATATTTTCTTCAGGAATGGTTTCTAAAAACTCGTAGAGGTCTGCATCTGCGCTGGGGCCATAACCCGCAAGCAATGTACCTTTACCACCATCACTAGTTTCTATGACATACAACAATGACATATCTGAGGGATTGCTCATTCCTTCATAACGGTGCTCTTTTACGATAGTAATATCTTTTGCAGCGTATGCCTTATCTGTCTTAGTACTTCTTAATTCTCCCTTTACAAATCGGTATGAGTCGGTATACCCCAATTTCTCATAACTCTTTATATAGTCTGTTTCGTGCTTTGCATATTCATTAGTCATAATATTTTCTTTTTAAGGTTAAACTTAAGCGGGTATTTTTTCCGCTTTTTCTCTTCTCTTCCAGTTACGGTGTTTAGCAATAGCTTTAATGAACTCTTCTGGTTTGCCATTTATAAAAATCGCTTCATCACCTTCTATATCCGTAATGGCGGTATTCTTGAAGAAATCTTCGGCTTCGCCGCTTACCGCAATAGCTTTGCAGTGTTTATAACTTTCGTTTACGAACTTCGTAAATTTGGACTGTGCCGATAGCCCATCAATAGATGATTTGCCTCCAGGAATATAAATAGCATCAAATAGAACACTTTCCGTAGTCATAATTGCCGCATCAACTTGGTGCTCCATATCTTCATCACAAGTGACCGTACCACCGTGCGGTGCAATTAATTTAATCATGGCGCCTTCTTTTTCCAGAGCATCTTTTACGGTCTTGAATTGGCTCATACTAAAACCATCGGCTACCAAAACCGCAATCTGCCGTGTGGCAATAGAACTGAAATTAGTGTTCGCCTGACTAAGTTTAGGGGATTCATCCAAATAGTTCTTCTTCTCCGATGGCTGTTGCGCCTCTACATCTGCATCTGCACCAATAGCTTGATTTATGGGTTCTTTAATGGAAGAAGGAACCTTCATACCTAAATTGCTCGCTACTTTTTTAGCAAGATCAGAATCAATTTTATCAATTAAATAAAGCATTCGCTCCTTTATATGCTTGATGTCACATTTACCTAATTCAAAAGAGTAGGCGCTAATAACATGTTCTTTTTCCCAATCAGAAAGACTTCTATAAAAAAGAGCAGGTTGGGAGAAATGGTCATTAAAACTTTCGCTCCGAGTTCTAATTTTCTTGGCATCAATACGCTCTTGGTAGGATTCAAAACCACCTTCTTCAACAGATGACAGGTATGGACAACCACCACCAATTGAATTTGGGAAATAAGCAGTTCGTCCTTTAGGAATCTCGGTTTGCATATGACCGTCCCGTTGGTTGTTACGAGCTTCTACCACAGGTTTATTAATTGGTATCTGGTGAAAATTATGTGTACCCAATCTAGAGAGTTGGGTATCTCTATAAGAGAACAACCGGCCCTGTAGAAGAGGGTCATTTGTGAAATCTATACCTGGTACAATACTTCCTGGCATGAATGCAACCTGTTCTGTCTCTGCGAAGAAATTTTCCGGATTTCTATTCAAGACCATTTTACCTACTATTTTAACAGGTACCATTTCTTCAGGTATTAGTTTGGTAGGGTCTAAGAGGTCAAAATCATATTTGTGTTCATCTTCCTCTGGAACTATTTGTAACCCTAGTTCCCATTCAGGATATTCTCCAGCTTCAATGGCGTTCCATAAATCTCTTCGGTGAAAATCCGAATCCGCGCCACTAATTTTAACGGCTTCGTCCCAAGTAACGGAGTGTACTCCTAATTTTGGTTTCCAATGAAATTTTACAAAATGAGCTTTACCTTCTTTATTTACAAGTCTAAATGTATGTATACCAAATCCTTCCATCATACGATAACTACGCGGTATGGCCCTGTCGCTCATTACCCAAATATGGTTGTGAAGTGTTTCTGGTGTAAGTGAAACAAAGTCATAGAATGTATCATGGGCAGAGGCTGCTTGCGGAATTTCCTGGTGTGGTTCAGGCTTGACCGAATGAATTAAATCAGGGAATTTCATGGCATCCTGTATAAAGAAGATGGGCATGTTGTTCCCAACCAAATCCCAAGTACCTTCGTCTGTATAAAATTTTACGGCAAAGCCTCTTACATCCCTTGCCAAATCTGTAGAACCTTTTGATCCTGCAACGGTAGAAAACCGCACAAAAACAGGGGTTTTTCTAGATGTATCGGTAAAAATACCGGCTTTGGAATATTCCTCTATACTTTCATAGAGTTCAAAATAGCCATGTGCTCCGCTTCCTCGGGCATGAACAATTCGCTCTGGAATACGTTCGTGGTCAAAGTTGTGAATTTTTTCACGTAGCAGAAAATCCTCCAATAACGTAGCTCCTCGCGGCCCGGCTTTTAAAGAGTTGTTTGTATCGTTTACTTTGAGTCCTTGCCTAGTGGTTAAGGGCTTGCCCTCATAATCAACAGTAGATTTCTTTAGTTGTTCTTCTTTTTTTGTGCTTGTGTTTTTATCAGCTTTCATATAAAGTTCATTTTAAGGGATGTTCTTATGGGGTTCTTGTTGAGTTAAAGGATTATGGTAATGTTTAACATTGGAATGATCAGGTTTTCTAATTTTCTGTTAGCGCTCTTATGTGAGCTAACGCAAGAAGGTCTCCTTGGATTTTTGTGTAATGCTCTACCAATAGTATGGTTAATTTGTCCGGTAGGTCCATATCGATCATACACTCACAAATTTCCAAAGCCTTTCTGTGTAGCAAGTCTATATTAATATTGCTGCCTGTAGTAACAGCTAAATAATTCTTGCCATATAATTGATTATGCCATGCGTAAAGTTCAGAGAGTTCAACGTTCTGTTCCTGTCTTATGGCAGTATGCCAAATGTCCAGAATGAAGTTGGACCGCTCAATAGCGCATTGCTCCATAAACATTCGCATAAGGGGCGTTTTGGATTTTACCGCACCTTCAATGCATCTCAGTTCGCTAATGACATACACCTTTAATAGTTGCTCAAGACATTCCATCCTTATAATTATTGATTTTCAAGCTAAAATTAGGGAAGAGGCCAAGAATTGATTGGCTGTAAAAAAATCATTATTAGTGCAAATGCTATCTGAAATTTCGATTTTATAAATAGCATTATCATATAAAAGTATGAAGCTCAATGCTCCATTTTTTTGTGTTAACTATTAGTGCGATGTAATCGATCATGAAGGTGTAGTTCCTATAACTTGCTGTAAATTTTAAAATTCAATACAATGAAAATACAAGCATATTTAGCATTTGATGGAAATTGCCAAGAAGCACTTAATTTTTACGCAGACCTATTTGACGCCGAAATAAAAAACAGGCAGACCTATGCCGATAAAAAGATAGATGTACCCTCTTCTTATCGTGACCGTTTGCAACACGCCGAATTAAAAGGTAAAGGCATTCATTTTATGGCATATGATGCCGCACCGGATACACCGCTAACTGAAGGAACAAAGATTCATTTGAGTATAGACCTTAATGATAGGAAAGAAGCGGAAAGTCTATATGAGCAATTGTCTTCAGGAGGTCGTATACATCACGAACTAAGGGAGCGCGAATGGAACGCATTATTTGGACGCTTTACGGACCGTTTTGGTATTAATTGGATGATAAATTGCGATTTAAATTAGATTCAACTTGCAATTTGAAATAATAGGTAAGAGGTAGTATCAATTTTTTGAAAAACTGAATTTATGGAGGAGTGGTTTAAATTTTCATGGGAAGCGTTTGGCGCCATTTGTATCACGGCAGTAGGAATTTATATAGCCGTGATTTTAATGACACGAATATGTGGCAAGCGCAGTTTTTCTAAAATGTCGAGTTTTGATTTTGCAATGACCGTTGCCGTCGGGTCAATCATAGCTACAACAATACTTTCCAAATCCGTTAGTCTTACAGATGGCATTGTTGGTATTGTAACAGTTTATTTGTTGCAAATGGGAGCCGCTTTTGCCAGACGGAATGACACTGTTAAGAAGCTAATGGACAACACCCCATTACTACTTATGGACGGTGAAATTATTTTGGAAGAAAACCTTCGGAAAGGCCGTGTTGCAAAATCCGATTTACGGGCCAAGTTAAGAGAGGCCAATGTAACGGAGCTCTCCGAAGTTAAAGCAGTAATATTTGAAACCACCGGAGATATTTCCGTACTCCATAAGCAGCATGAAAGGCCTGTGGAAGATTTCTTACTTAGCGATGTAGCAAGAAATTAGTACAGGTTCAATTAAAATTAAAGAAATAAGAAAGGCATTCCAATACGGAATGCCTTTCTTATTTCATATCAATTAAGTTCATTTTTCAATTGAAAGTGATCATGAAATTTTATTCCATAAAATAATTTTGACGGAAGCTCATAAGATGAAGAGAGAATCATTGATTTTATGAGTTGAGCTAGTAAGTGTTTAATTAAAAGGAAAGGTTATGCAGGGTTTTGAATACAAGTATACTATTAAGAACAGAATTACGGGAGAAACACTTTTTTCAGGGATAGATGATATTAGTCAAATAGGAAGTTTATCTCAGGATAGTTTCTTTCAATACATCGCCACAGAGGCAAACATGAAACGTTTGGGCGAATGCAAACTTGAAAACGAAGATTACATCTGTATCGTAAGGTTTGGAAGCGTGCAAAAGGTGGCATAGAAAGTATAAAATTCATTGCGTCCAAACCTTATCCTTTAGCATTGATCAAAGGCTAAGGTTTGTTCTAAATTTGAATGTACGTCAAACGGTAGGCGTTTAAGTTACCGGAAAAATAAAAGAGATATGAATAACGATATAAAAGAAATTGAAGATAGTATAAATGATATTATACAAAAGAACGAAGATGCCATTAAAGGGTATGAAAAAGCAGCTGAGAATTCAGAAGAAATAGGGCTTAAGAGTTATTTCCAGAATAAATCTATAGAACGCAGAAACTTTCTTGTAGAATTGAAAGCTGCGGCACCTGCCTTAAAAACTAGAGATGACATAGACGGAAGTGTTACCGGAGCTATGCATAGGGCTTGGATGGATGTTAAAACATTCTTTTCGGGCGATAGTGATGAGGCTATGTTGGAGGAAGCTATACGTGGTGACAAAGCCGCTATTGATGAGTATAATGAAGTATTAGGAGATACACATTTACCCCTTGAAGCCGCTGCGGTAATTAGAAAACAACGCGATTGGTTGATGGACGACCTTAAGACTATTAAAACGTTGGAAGACGTGAGATAGTTTTTATTTTGCGGAAAATTTAAAGCCCCTGAAAAGGGGCTTTTTTTATGCAAGTAACCTCGGATTTAAGGAGTTCTTCTGTTTTTCTTCAGGATATTGAATTCATTACTTTTAATAACATATCCTACACGGATCATGCTGTTGTACTGCTTGTAGTTAATTAGATTTTCTGTATGGCCGGCAAACCATTCCAGCATAATGTATTGATTGGATTTGTGTTTGAAAGGACGATAATGAAGCCGGGTCTGAATCATCCCCCTAGTGTCTAAATTTAACCCTTTTCTGACCTTTACCTCAAATATAAGTTTGTCAGGAATAAAATCATGGGATAGGCTCACTTCTCCCAGCCCTACGTAATCCAACAAGTCCGGATTTCCTGATTTATAGCCAAAAGGCAACCATCCTTTTACATGAAGGAGTGTTTTCTTGCCAATAAGAGTGGAATATTTCAGGCTAAGTCGGTTCCAACTTCTAGAAAAAATACTATCCCTACCATTGGACTCGTGCTCAAAAACAAGATTGGCCAGTCCTTTAATTCTATCATCGGAGTCATAAAAAGCTTTACCAACACCTATGGTGGGGTTAAAATTGATTTCCTTAAAAGGATATGAATCTTTGTAGATATCCCAAAAAGCTTTTTGGCTGTAGGTTAAGTATAGATAGGTGTCCCACGGTAAAATACTACGGGTAATAATCTGTTTAAAACTAACTTGGTATTTGGCATTTGCGGTAGAGCTATTAATGGGTTTATTAGTGGGTATACCCGTAACAAAGTAATTGTCTTTGTGAATGGTAAACCATGGAATATGCTGCATGGTGTCGCGCATTTCTTCTCGGCTAAGAGCTTGCGCATTTAGATTGGCAGATAAAAAAAACGAGCCCAGTAAAAGCCAAAGAGAGATTTTCAGTTTCATAGTGTGGTTTGTTAGAATGCAAAAATAACCTTATAAAACGGCTAGTTTTAGCGTTTTCAATACGAAACGTGACCGATATAACTGTTACGGCGTAATACTACTTAAAAGCGCTACCTCGGTATTTATAAAGATGCAATTAGTTCCTCCAGATTATCACTGCGTTGCAATCCCATTTTTTTGCGTAAACGATGTCTTGTGGTATGAACGGATTTGGTAGATATCCCCAATAATCTGGCCATGTCTTTACTGCTAAGGTTTAATTTGATCAAAGCACATATCTTTTGATCTGTTTGGCTAAGGTTGGGATAGGCGTTATTGAGTTTTTCGTAAAAGTTCTTGTTAACATCTGTAAACCGTAGTTTAAACTCTTCCCAGTTATTGGCGTTCCCTACAGATATTGACTTTAAGACTCTATTGATTTCAGAGACTTTTACATTACCGTTTTCGCCTTTTAATTCGGTTTTTAGCTTTTTTAGAAATTCATCTTTTTCAACTAGTTGTAGTGTAGATGCCGCCAACTCTTTGTTTTTGGTTTCCAAAAGCTGGTGGGCCTGTTCCATTTCAAGCGCTTTTGTTTTTTGCATCAACTGCTTCTCAACCTTGTGTTTGGAGCGAATATGTTTTACATAAACAAAGCCTATAATGATTACAAATATGAGCGAAGTACCCAAAATTATACGTTGAAGCAGTAAGATTTTATCCTGCTGCTCCAACTTTTCCATACGTTGCTGGCGTATAACCTCTTGTTGTCTTTGTTTTTCTACCCGGTATTCGTTCCTAATTTCCATAAGAGGAATATTGTTTTGACTTCTTCCATCAAAAAACTGGGCGTTCAAGGTTTTTGCTTTGTCCAAGGATTGATATGCCGCTTTATAATCTCCTTTCAACTTATAGTTTTCGGACAGTTTTTCGTAGATAAAAGGAGTGAAGTCAATATGACTCTGGTACTTGTCCGAAATGGCAATGGCTTTTTTATAATATTCCAAGGTCTTATCTATATTGCCTAACCTCTTATGGACCACTGCCACGTACGCGTAAATGAGAACCAAGTAAGAAGGTACATTATCTTTAAACCAGGGTTCTATGTCACTAAGCATTTGTAAAGCTTCATCATATTTTTTTTCCTCTCTTAGAACATAAGATTCTTCAAATTTTAAGAATGGTAGCGCAATTTTATCGGGTGTATCACCATAATGTGCATAGCAGCTATCCAAATACTTTTTTGCCATTTCAGGTTCATTAAGCCCTCTATAAGTATAAGCAAAGGTATAATAGTTCTGTGATAAGGAGGTTTTGGGCATGGTGCCTTTTTCTACCGCTTTTTTCATAATGTCAAGGGACATCTGCAAGTATTTAAGAGCTTCTTCCTTACGTTTATTATAACTGTACATAGCTCCAAGTCTGCGGTATATATGGGATTTAACCACAACATTTTCAGAATTGTCCGCTAGGCTAAGGGCGGTCCATACAGTTTCATAAGCTTGGGCATAGTGAGCTTGATGACTGTAGACATCCATCAATTTTAATAGTGTCCAAACGGACTTTAATGTATCTCCCTTGACTAAATTGGCCGAAACAACGGATTTTAAAGAATCTATTTGTTTTGTAGTATGCTGAGCGGAAAGCGTATCTGTATCTTCAATAGGGATGTTTAGAGGAATAGAAGAATCTTGAGCCCTGAGTTTTATCCCAAGGACAACGAGAAAACCAATAAGAATATAATAACGCATTAGCTTTTTTGTATGAAACATATACCTCAAACTTTTAAATGTCCTTAACCATAATCATAAATACAACTTTGTATCAAGAATCAAATCATAAATGTTCAAGATATAAAGAATGGGTAACATCAAGTGTAACTAATTTCTTCTATTTATCAAAATAATCAAGATATACTATCTAACTAGCGGTGCATTGGAAATATAATTTTTTAGACCTAAATAGTCTTGTAAAACTGGGTATATAAGGCTTTTAAAATAGAAGTTATACGATTATTATATTGGTATTTTGTTCAAATAGAACTTTACATAAACTCAACATAGCCTAAAGAAGACATTTGTGGTATTGAAAACACCCCATAAGTTCTAATTTTATAAAGAGAAAAACTTGCATAAGGTTGTATTCCTAATGTTGATGAAAATTTTGAAACTATGAGGACTTTGATTTTTGTATTGGTATGGATGATGGCGGTTAATTTTGTTGCTGCTCAGGAGAAAAGTTATGAGGCAGATTGGCAATCCCTGAAAAAGCATGAAACACCAGACTGGTTTAGGGATGCAAAATTTGGTATTTATTGCCATTGGGGACCCTATTCCGTGCCAGCTTATGAGAATGAATGGTATTCACATTGGATGTATACATCGCCCAATAACCCCGAACACAAGCAGGGAAAACGTTTTTATGAGCATCATACACAAACCTATGGCCCCTTAAACGAGTTTGGGTACAAAGATTTTATTCCCATGTTCAAGGCAGAAAAGTTTAATGCAGCCCAGTGGGCATATCTCTTTGAAAAAGCAGGAGCCAAGTTTGCGGGTCCTGTATCCGAACATGCCGATGGCTTTGCCATGTGGGATAGTAAACTCACCCGTTGGAATGCTAAAAATATGGGGCCTAAACGGGATATAATGGGAGAATTGGCAAAAGAAATAAGAAAGCGGGACATGAAATTTATTGCAACCTACCACCGCCAATGGTTGTTTGGTTGGTTTCCTACTTGGGATGAATCTACAGACGCATCAAATCCGGAATATGCAGATTTATATGGTCCAAAATTAAAGAAAGGAGATTTTCAGTATCCGTTGAGCACAAAGGAATTAGATGAAGGTTCAGATAGATATTATCCCGTAGGTGATAAAAAGTTCAACGAAGAATGGTTAGCTAGGTTAAAAGAAATCATTGATAACTATAATCCAGATTTGGTGTGGTTCAATAATAAAATGGATGTTATTGATGAAGCGTACAGAAAAGAATTTCTCTCTTATTACTATAATCATGCAGAAAGGAACCAGCAGGAAGTAGTTGCTACATACAAATTCTATGATTTTGCAAAAGGTACCGCAGTGCTGGACGTTGAGCGGGCCAGAATGAGTGAAATGAAGGATTTTCCATGGTTAACGGATGATTCTATTGATTGGAAAGCTTGGAGCCATATAAGCAACCCGGATTACAAAAGTGCCAACCGAATTATAGACTTTTTAGTAGATGTAGTAAGTAAAAATGGTTGTTTGTTGTTGAATATTACCCCCAAAGCAAACGGGGAAATACCTGGTCCGGTACAAGAACGCCTTTTGGAAATAGGAGAGTGGTTAAAGCTCAATGGAGAGGCCATATATGGCACGCGTCCGTGGGAAGTATATGGGGAAGGGCCTGCAAAGGTAATTGAAGGTCATCTAAGTGAACGAAAGAACCCGGATAACACAGCCGATGATATTAGGTTTACAAAAAAGGGAGACACGTTGTACGCTATACAATTAGATTGGCCAAAAAATGGAAAGACGGTCATAAGAACTTTGGGAAAGGAGAAGAATCTTCTTAAAGGAGAAATTAAGTCCGTTGAATTATTAGGGTCTACGGAAAAACTAAAATTTAGTAGAGAAAAAGACGGATTACACATTAATTTACCCAAAGAACCGAAAGGAAAACATGCTTATGTTTTTAAACTAACCTTCTAATCTGTATTGTTTTTATGTCTTTTGGAAATAAAATGCAATGGATTTTTAGATTGATAGAGACTTGCGGCTGCTTAACGTATGTTATTCAATTTTAGGTTTTAAAGAGGTCTCCTACAGATCATATGTTATACTCTAAACCATATGTTATACTCAAAGTAGGCGTGTTAATTGGCTTATTTCTCCAATTGCTCTAGGGTAATATAGAGAATGGTTAAAGCCGATAGGAATTTAGCGAAAGTCCATAGTTTATAGGCTTCATTATTCATTTTTAATACGTATTTACCTCCCTTTTTTGTGGATTTCACCCCTTAATTTTAACATTTCTCTAATTGACCTTTTTGTAGAGTTGTCTATACCATATAATTTTTCAAAAAGCTTTGTAGATAGGGGAGTGAGGAGGTGTTGTTGGTAGAAAATAAACGTTTTGTCAAGTTTTTGTCAAGCACTTTTTTTAGGAGTAAATTAACAATATCTCTATTTTGGACACCAATTACAGTGTATATGAAAATTTATAGCGCACTTAATTGGTAATCTAATAAACAAACTTTACTCATTTTAAACCAACTCGTATTATGGAAAGAAAAAATCACTCGCCTCTCAACAACCCTCCCCCCATTTTAGAACAGGTGTTTCTTAACATGTATTCCTAAAAAAAATGGACATCGTGTTCATTTCCTTTTGAGCAAATAATTGGTTTAGCTTAAAACCAACTCATTTTTAAGTCCTCAGTCAAGAGGGGTGGAATGTATGGTCTAGATACAATGAAATCAGAAAATAATATAGGTTTTGAATTGGAATACAACCTTCTTAACAAGGTTAAACCTACTTCATGGTTTCATTGGTCATTTTTAATATTTAACAAGAAAATTATATGAATTTCAAAAACATTTTTCATTTTAAATCCCACGCTTTTCGGTTGGGATTGTTCTTGGTCTTTTGTCTAAGTACGGCAATAGCACAATCTCAAACAGTTAGTGGTACCGTATCTGCAGATGATACGCCTTTGCCGGGAGTAAGTGTGGTGGTCAAGGGCACCAATACCGGGACCGTTACAGATTTTGATGGTCTTTATTCAATAAAGGCAGAACCTAGTGACGTATTGGTATTCAGTTACATTGGATTCAAAACCAAGGAAGTCGCCATCAGCGGAAAAAAGTCGGTTAACGTAACGATGCAAGAAGATGTATCCGCGTTGGATGAAGTAGTCGTTGTTGGTTACGGGGCCCAGAAAAAGAAGGAATTGACAGGTGCGGTAGCGCAAGTGAAGTCGGAAGAGTTAATGAAAACATCAACATCCGATATAGGTGCCGCTTTACAAGGTCAGATTGCTGGGGTAAACGTAACGGCCAGTTCGGGTTCTCCTGGAGCGGAAGCTAACGTACAGATTAGGGGGCTTACTTCCATTAACGGGGCCAATAGACCACTATATGTTGTAGATGGTATTCCTTTTGAAGGAGATCCAAAATTAAGTATCAATGAAATAGAAACCATAGATGTTCTAAAGGATGGAGCTTCGGCGGCAATTTATGGTACTCGTGGTGCAGCCGGTGTAATCTTGATTACCACTAAAAGGGGTAAAGAAGGACAAATGAAAATTGCGGTAGACAGTTATTATGGTCTTCAAAATATTACTTCCGGAACGCCCTTGTTGAACGTGGAGGATAGACTATATACGACTTTTGTTCAATCCGCAGCGTTAAGTGATAGAAGATATGGTAATACATGGACTACCATAGAACAGAGTCCTCATTTCCTTACCAATAATACAGATTTGGTGAGTGTGGTGGAAAATGATATGGCACCTATCCAAAACCATAGTCTTAGGCTATCAGGAGGTAAAGACGGTCTTACGTACAATGTTACTGGAAACTATTTTGATCAAGAAGGTGTTGTGATTAAATCAGGTTACGAGAGATTCAACGTTAGGGCCAATACACAGTTTAAAAAAGGAAGATGGGATATAACTACGGCCCTTTCCTTTAGAATAGAAGATAGGGAGTATGAGCCTTGGGGACTTTTAAGAAATGCAATAGGGTATAACGCTTATCAACCCCTTATAGATCCAAATACGAGCGTGTTAGAAAATGCAGGAGATGGTAGCGGGGCTAACAACCTTTCTTCTTTAGGATACCAATTCTTGCAAGAAGATAATCAAGAGAATCAATATTTTGATGGAAATTTAAGTGTTACCTACAATATTACAGATAACCTTAAATTCACTTCAAGGGTGGCCTCAAGTTATGACAACGGTACTAGAATTACCGTTAACCCTAAATTTATCGCGTATAGAGATGATGGTACAGAAGTTACATCTCAACGTTCAAGAATTAGAAATTTAAGTTCTTTGGCCAAAAAGTCTACTTGGGAGAACATTATCAATTACCAGAAAAGTTTTGGGGATCATAACATTAACTTAACGGGTGTATATTCATCGGAAAAGTACAGTTACTCAGAATTCTTTGCGGAGAAGAGCGATTTGGCTTCCAATGATATAACCGTATTAAATGGTGCTACGGCAGACCCTAATGTGGGGTCGGGTAACAACCAATGGACACAAGATCGTACCAGCACTTTAATAGGTATGTTGGCCCGTTTACAATATAACTATAAAGGAAGATATCTGTTGAATGCTTTTGTAAGACATGATGGGTCTTCTAAATTTAAAGAAGAGCCATGGGGTGTGTTTCCTTCTATATCTGCCGGATGGAACGTTTCCGAAGAGAAATTTTGGAACCCTATTAAGAATACCGTTTCCTCATTTAAGCTAAGGGGAAGTAGAGGTACAGCAGGTAACCAAGGTATTGCAGATTATACATATACACCTACTATTACATTAGATAATGATTATGTACTTGGTGCTGGAGACAATCAGAATTTATTGTTAGGGGCTACCCAAACTGGTTTTGCCAATCCTTTGGTAAGCTGGGAAACTTCGGTTTCATTGAACGGAGGTTTGGACATGGGCTTTTTTGATAATAAGTTAACCTTGTCCGCAGATATGTATGAAACCAAGAAAGAAGATATGTTATTCCCAGTATTATTGCCGCCTACTGCAGGTGGTGGTCAAAATGCTGAGGTTACGCTAAATGTGGGCGATATGACCAATAAGGGTATGGAATTTGCCATGAACTATCGCCATTCGGGTAAATTTTCTTGGAATGCCGGTTTAACATATACCAAAAACGAAAATGTTATTACTAAAATGAGCGGTAGTAACAAAATCATCTATTTTGATGATAGTAGTATTTCCGGACATAGTAATGATCAGGATTTGGTATCTGCATTGGCAGAAGGGTATGAAGGCGGTGCTTTCTTTTTAATAGAGACCGATGGTACTATTAAGAACGAAGAAGAATTGGCGGCCTACCAAGAAATTGTACCTGATGCAAAATTAGGAGATTTAAAGTATGTAGATTTTGATAAGAACGGCTTAATAGATATTAACGACCGTCAATATATGGGTAGTGGTACTCCTGAATTTGAAATAGGCTTTAATTTTTCGGCCTATTATAAAGCAATGGACTTTTCAATGCAATGGTACGGTGCCTTTGGTGCAGAAATTATAAATGGTAACAAAGCATTGGCTTATAAGGTAGCCAACCATCAGGATTTGGTCTATCAATGGACTCCGCAGAACAACACATCTGATATTCCTGTAAACAGAAATGCCACACATAACAACTTTAGAGGGCAGACGGACTATTGGTTGGATGATGGAACTTTTGCCAGATTACGTAACATTTCTTTAGGCTATACTATACCTAGAGATTACACGGAGAAGTTGGGTATCACCAAGTTTAGGGTATACGTAGCAGCACAAAACCTTTTTACCATTACCCAGTATGATGGGTATGATCCAGAAGTTGGGAACAATGGTCTTAGTACAAGAGGTATTGATAAAGGGACCTATCCTGTAAGTTCTCAAATACGAACAGGACTTCAAATTGAATTTTAAAAGAATTTGATATGAAGATGAATAATTCCGATAAAAAAAATGAAAAAATGATAGTTATGAAAACAACGATAACAAAACGGTTACTTTTTATAATAGTGCCCATGTTAGCTTTTTGGAGCTGCTCTGATGATTTTTTGGAGCAAACCAATCCTAACCAAATATCTACTGAAACTTTCTGGAACAATAATAAAGACTTAGGACAAGGTCTAACCGCTACCTATAAAGGTTTGGCGAGTTCTCAGAATATTCATTTGGTAGCGGAGTTGGCACGTACTGATTTAGCTTGGGCTAGTGGATACCAACGACCTACTAATACTAACCCATATTATTTGCAGATTTTTAATGATGCCAATAATGAAATAAACCAAAAATGGAGTGCTAATTACACAACCATTTTTAGGGCCAACCAAGTTATAGAAGCGGCTGGGAAATTAGCAGAAACCTATACTACGGAAGACGAAAAGGAAGAAGGTCTTAGCATTTTGGCCCAAGCAAGGTTCATAAGAGGGTATATATATTTTAACCTGTACAATTCTTTTAACGGAGGTGCGGTTCCCATCTATGATTTTGTACCGGTAGAAGAGAGTGAGTTTTATCAATCTGTAGCTACGGCAGAAGAGGTTAAAGCGTTCTATTTAGAAGACTTAAAGTTTGCATCAGAGAACCTACCTATTTCTTGGGAAGGCAAGGACAAAGGGCGTGTTACTGCGGGTGCGGCCGTTGCCGTAATGGGACAATCATACTTATATGCCAGTGATTATGAAACCGCAGCTACGCTTTTTAAAAGTGTTATAGATGACTTTGGTTACGCATTAACACCTAACATAGGAAGTAACTTTACAACTATGGATGAGTTTAATGAGGAATCTATTCTTGAAATAGGGTATTCATTGGATTATAAAAATGAATTGGGCCCTTGGGATGGAAGAGATGTAGCAAATTCTGCTTATGTAAGACAATTTACCGGAGGTGCCGGTACTTGGCGTGGAGCGATTCCTGCAAACTGGCTTATTTTAAAATACAGGAATGAACCTTTGGATTTTTCTGACCCTCGTAACAAGGTTGTGGATGAAGATGGTAATGAAGGCTTTAGGAAGTTCAGCTTGCGAACCTCTTGGTCAGTAGCTTTGGTGGATGACACGGATATGGGTTACTACTTAAGGGAAGAGACCGGACAAGGGTCTGTCTTTAATGTGCGTATGACCGCTTTTTGGCGTAAGCATACCAACTGGGATATTACTAGATCGGAAGAAGAGCTTTCTCCAGGTAAAGTAAGGTCAGGTGTAAATGAGCGTTTGATACGTCTAGCGGAAATTTATCTTCAATATGCCGAGTGTCAGATAAAGTTAGGAAACATAGACGAAGCCTTAACTTATATCAATAGGGTTAGAAGAAGGTCTGGAGTGCAGTTGTTAGGTTTAGCAGGTACTGGAGAGTTTCCGGCAAATGACCATGACAATGTAGCTTATGATGCTCAAAGTTTGATGGAACATTTAATGTTTACCGAATTGCCTTTGGAACTATCCGCTGAAGGAGATGGAAACAGAAATGTAGACCTTAGAAGATGGGGTGTTAAGGCAGATCGTTTTAAAGAATTGGCCCAAAGACGTTATACGGCCGATCACTACAAATTGCTGGATGAAGATGGTAAAGAGGTAACCCGATGGGCTTCAATTGTTAAGGAGTTGCCAGTTGGAGATCCTGATATTGACGAGAACTGGAACGAATTTCAGGAAGCATCTTCAAATTATAACGAAGCGTTACATGCGTATTGGCCATTGCCAAATTCTGAAATCATATCTAACCCGCAATTGAATAATTAAAATTGACGGTTACAGTGATAACATCAATGAAAAATGCAAAAAGCAAGAAATTTAAAAAGTATAAAATGAAAAACGCAATAAGAATTTTAGCCGTCTTGGCCATCCTGTTTGTAGGATGTGACGATAATGAGTACGAGGCGCCTTTTCCTTTCTCCGATATAGGTTTCTATACCAGCAAGGGTACGTTAAATGACCTTCAAGTAAATTTGGACGATTATGTGTCTTTCACGGATTTATCCCAAGGTGCAGTATCCCATTCGTGGAGAATTGATAAAACGGATGTTTTTCTTGAAGGTCCTATAGATAGGACAGATACAATCCTTGATCAGTTCATAATAGAGCCTAGAAGCACAACGTCGTTTGAGAAAACCGTTCATGTGCAATTCAAAACCTCCGGAATGAAAAAAGTAAGGTTGTACAACACTTTTAATGAAATGGTGGTCTTTAAAGGTAATCGCGGAGATGTAGATTATGAGATGCCGGCCAAGAAAGAAGGAGACCTTTATGTTATAGACACTACTTTTTTAGTAAAGGTCTATCCTAAACTTGTACCTAAAATTAAGGTTAGAAATGGCGATGTGGTTGTAAATCATGAAGCAACGGATACAGTTTATATAGAGGCAGGTAATACTATGGAGTTTACTGATCTGTCTACTATTGGTGAGCCTACAGGTCGCTCATGGAACATAAGAAGAGCTTTGAAGCCGGGTGAGGAAGTTGCGGAAAATCCTGTTGTAAACAGTAGCGGAGATTCATTGGCCAATATTGCCTTTAATAAATTGGGAGCTTTTAGGGCTACGATGAACCTGTCCCGTTCAGGTCAGAACATTCCTGGTGATTCAGAAACCTATGTTATGAACGCACCAATTAGGGTAATCCCTTCATCTCAACCATTTGAACTTACCGGAGAAATCCGCGAATTGGAAGATGAAACCATACAAGTACCTTACAATGGGGAGTTTGCTTCATTTGGAGGACAAGAGGAGTTCTTTACGGTTATGGTAAACGGAGAAGCCTTTGAAATTGCTTCTGTAGCGGTAAATGCAAATGATGCTACAAAAATGGATATCAAATTGGCGGCTCCAATCTATCGTCCTGACGTAATCACGGTTTCCTATGCAGGTGGTAGTATAGAATCTTCAGATACTAGGGAGGCATTGCCTTTTACGGATGAGCCTGTAATAATGAGTACGGTTAATTTAATTCCCGCAGCTATTGCAGGGTTGGAAACAGGAGCTGATAGTTGGGTGCCATATTGGAGTAATAAGGGAACGGTTGAGTATTCTACGGAGCAAGCAGCAACCGGTGAATATAGCTTAAAATTAAAAATTGAGGCAGGTCAGGATAATGCTGAAGCCAGTGCTCCGTTTGAAAATCCAATAATTTTTGAAGAAGGTAAAACCTATACCGTTTCGTATAAAATGTACATTGCACCAGGTGGTGTAGGTACAGATGGTGGTACACATACAGGTCTGTTTTTGTTACAGAATTGGGGTTTCCAATTTTGGAACAATTTTGCACATCCTGTAGGAGAATGGAAGACCCATACTGTAGATTACACAAGTACAACACCGTTATCTCAGTTCTATTTGAGAATTATTCCTAATGCAGAAAAAACTACGGACATGACCGTATACTATGATGATTTCTCTATCATAGAAAAAGAAGAAAGACCATAATTCCCCACAAAGTAGTTTGTTTGAGTTTAAGGGAGAATTGAAAGATTCTCCCTTTTTTTTCATTTAGAAATCAAACTTAAAAATGAACAAGAAAGTAAAAACTATGAATAGAAATCAACTTGCATTAATGCTTTGTTGTGTCTTGTTGGGAAGTTGCGGTACGGGTTCAAAATTTGATAATTCTACAGAATTGCCCGTAGATCAAGAACAGAAAGTAGAGGACCAACAGGAAGAGGAACAAGAAACCGTTCCACCAGATACTAAAGAAGTCAACTGGAAAGAAATTCCGGTACCCGCTAATGCAGGGCCGGATATGGTTTGGGAGTTTCAAGAAATGTCAGATGATTTTGAATACCAATCCCCGGGAGATAATAAAGGAGATATTTTTTTTGAAAAGTGGGATGACTTTTACCACAACGGATGGTCAGGGCCCGGCCTCACGGAATGGAGAAGGGAACAATCTTATGTAGCAAACGGAGAACTACAAATGTGGGCCACTAGAAAACCAGGTTCAAAAAGAATGAACATGGGCTGCATTACATCAAAAACAAGGGTAATCTATCCGGTATATATTGAGGCTAGGGCAAAGGTTATGAACTCTACTTTAGCGTCGGATGTATGGCTTCTGAGCCCAGATGACACCCAAGAAATAGATATCCTAGAGGCTTACGGTGCAGATTATTCGGAAAGCGCGCAAAAGGAACATTCGTATTTCTCCAAGAAGATTCATATCAGTCATCATGTATTCATTAGGGAGCCTTTTCAGGACTATCAGCCCAGAGACGCAGGAACTTGGTTTGAAAACGGTACCGTTTGGAACAGGGATTTTCATACGTACGGAGTCTATTGGAAAAATCCATGGCACTTAGAATATTATATAGACGGAGAATTGGTGAGAACCGTTTCGGGAAAGGATATTATAGACCCCAAATATTTTACAAATGAAGCGGATCAGGGAAATACGCAGGTAGATACCCGCACGGGCCTTAGTAAAGAAATGGATATTATTATAAATACTGAGGATCAAACATGGCGTTCTAGCCCGGCTTCTGGTTTAGCATCGGACACGTATACCCCAACAGATAAGGAGTTAGAGAATATAGATAACAACACGTTTAGGGTAGATTGGATTAGGATTTATAAGCCTGTAGCTAAATAGATTTTTCATTTTTTTGAATTGTTAGAGCGTATGGACGTTCTTAAATTAAACCATAGGTAGTTCCCCCAATTAAATTGGTACCTATGGTTTTTTTGTGCTTTATACTCAAAAAGGTGACAATGGTCATATGATATCAATTATCTTTTTTTAGCATTAAAAACATTACGGAAAACGGTTGACCTAAGGTTGTTTTTTAGTTAATTTCAAGGTGTAATTAGTACTTCTCTTATATAAAATATCAATATGGAATACATAGATTACTATAAAGTATTGGGGGTAAGTAGGAATGCCACGGAAAAGGACATCAAGAAGGCATATAGAAAAATGGCCCGAAAATATCACCCTGATGTCAACCCCAATGACGTTGAGGCAGAGAAGAAATTCAAGGAAATAAATGAGGCCAATGAGGTCTTGGGTAATGCCGAAAATCGAAAAAAATACGATCAATACGGAAAAGATTGGATGCATGCCGAAGCGTTTGAGAAAGCCAAAGCACAACAGCAAAGTTCACGACGTAGCGGCGGCCAGAGCTATGAACAGGATTTTGGCGGCGGGGATTTCTCAGATTTTTTTGAATCAATGTTCGGGGGAGGTGGATTTTCTCAAGGTGGATATACTTCAAATAGAGGACAACAGGTAAGATATAGAGGGCAAGACTTGAATGCAGAACTTCGCTTGCAATTAAGGGACGTATACACGACTCAGAAGCAAACCTTAACAGTCAATGGTAAGAACATAAGAATAACTATTCCTGCTGGTATTGAAAACGGACAGACCATAAAAATCTCGGGTCACGGCGGTCCGGGAAGAAATGGGGGACCCAAGGGAGACTTGTACCTCACTTTTGTAGTAGATAATAATACCGCGTTCAAACGAGATGGTAATGATTTGTACAAGACGGTAGACCTAGATTTGTATACCGCAATATTAGGTGGTGAAATTACCGTAGATACTTTTGATGGTAAAGCTAAGCTAAAGGTAAAGCCGGAAACGCAAAGTAATACCAAGGTGAAGCTAAAAGGCAAAGGTTTTCCTGTTTATAAGAAGGAAGGTCAGTTTGGGGACCTTTTTATTACCTATAACGTTAAAACACCTACAAATCTTTCTGATCAAGAAAAGGCACTTTTCAAACAATTGGCATCACTTAAAAGCTAAGATTATGCAACAAGAAGAATACGTATCCGTAACCGAGTTTTGTAACGGCCATAGCATTTCATCAACGGTCATAAGTCAGCTGAATGAATTTGGTCTGGTAAAAATCATACAACGTAGTGATAGTTTGTATATTCCTATGGAAGAACTTCCCAAGGCGGAGAAAATATTGAGATTGCATACCGATCTCAACATTAACCTAGAAGGGGTTGAGGTAATCACGAGATTACTGAAGCGCATAGAACAAACTGAAGAAGAGCTTGTAAGGCTTAGAAATAAATTAAGCTTATACGAATAGCGAAGCAGTTGCACGACAATAGAAAAGCAACGAATTAAATTTGGAATTCATTGTTGGGTTTCCCTTGTTGGCGATAGTTTGCCTGATGTTCTTTAGGCAGTGTTCCGTACACTTTCTTAAAGCATTTCGTAAAATAGGATGCCGTATTAAATCCGGACATGTAGAGAATTTCTTTTACGGTAAGATCTGTAGTCTCCAATAATTGCTTGGCTCTTTTAAGTCTAAAACGTCTAATGAACTCTCCGGTAGAAAGGCCGGTAAATTCCTTAAATTTATTGTAAACGGCACTTCTGCTCATAGACAAGGCCGCCGTAAGCGATTCTGCATTGAACTCCGCATCCATAATATTCATTTCCAAAAGCTCAATAACACGGTTTAGAAATTCTTGATCAGGTGAGGTAACCTCAATTTCACTTGGAGAAAGGGATACTTCACGTTGCATATAGTTCCGTAATTCTTTTCGGTACCGCATAATATTGTTCAGCTTCACTTCTAGATGCTCTAAGTTAAAGGGTTTGGTAAGGTAATCGTCCACACCAATTTTTAGACCTTCAAGCTGGCTGTCATCATCCGTTTTTGCCGTAAGAAATACAATGGGGATATGATTATACTCTACCTGTTTTTTAACCTCCTTGGCAAAAGATATACCATCCATAGTGGGCATCATGATATCACTAATGATAATATTGGGCATATGGTTTTTTAATATGTCAAGCCCATGTTGGCCATTTTCCGCTTCCAGTATTTCATACTTTCTATAAAAACCACTTTTTATAAAAGCTCTGAGGTCTGCATTGTCTTCAACAACCAATAAGGTTGGCTTTTCATCAGAAGTCAGAACTTCTGTTTCGTCTTCGGTTTCAAAATCTACCTCTTTAAGGTGGTCCAAATTAGGAACGACCATGGCTTTGGTGGACTCGGAACCTATAATTTTATCATCTTTATAAAAATCAAATTTCTTAGGAAGGTAGAAAATGAAATTGGCTCCTTTCCGGGTTCCTTTTTCTACCAGAATTTCGCCATGATGCCGCTGTACAAGGCTTTTTGTAAGGGCAAGGCCAATACCCATGCCGTAAGTATTCCTATTGTCGGCGCTATCGTCATTAAAGAAACGGTCAAATATTTTCTCTAGACTAGCAGATGAAATGCCGTTGCCATTATCACGTACCTCTATTTTTACGTACTCCTCTCTGGTCTGGTCTATTTCTTTGGAGGTGTTGCTTACAACGATGGATATTTCACCACCATCAGGAGTAAATTTGAAAGCATTGGACAATAAATTGTTCATTACCTTTTCCAATGCATCCGGACTGAACCAAGTAATAAGAGTGGGCTCGTCACAAATTAGCGAAAACTGAATTGATCGATTGGTAGCCAAGAAATCAAAGGATTCTTTTATCTCATGTATGTTTTTTAGAATGTTGAAGTAACCAACTTCTAAAACCATTTTCTTCTGTTCTATTTTTTGAAAATCCAATAATTGGTTTACAAGCCGTAGCAATAAAGATGAATTTTTTTGCATAAGCCTGTATTGGTTCAGGCGTTCTTTAGGCTCTATAATGTCGTTGTTTTTTTCCAAGAACTGTAACGGGCCGTTCAATAGGGAAAGGGGTGTTCTAAATTCATGGGAAACATTGGTGAAAAACTCCATTTTCATTTTGTTGAGCTCATCTGCCTTTTGTTTGGTAAGATGGTTCATGGTGAGTTGGTGTTTTTCCTCTATTCGGATCAGGGTAAATTTACCAAAGGCATAAAGCAATGAAATAGCCAAAAGGGTATACAGAGCATATGCCCAAGTAGTTTTCCAAAATGGCGGAGCAATAACAATTTGTAATGCGTCTGGTTCTAAATTCCAAAAACCATCGCTATTGGCCGCTTTCACCTCAAAAGTATAAGTTCTTGGTTCTAAATTGGTATAGGTGACCAAATTTCTGTTGTTGGAGGCAACGGACCATTCATCTTGAAAACCTTTTAATCTATATTGATATTCATTTTTGTTAGGGGAAGAAAAATGTAGCGCAGAGAACCCCAATGAAATATTATTCTGGTTATGGTTAAGGTTTACCTTGTTAGCGGTTAAAATGGTCTGGTCTAATATTTCCTCGTCCGCTATTTTTTTATTCGGAAGCACAAGCTTATTGTTCAGCAAGAAACGGTCTATGTGAATTTCGGGCGGAATCTTATTTTGCTTGATTTTTCTTGGATAGAAGGCATTAAAACCATTGACACCACCAAAAATTAGTTGCCCGTCGGATTTTTTCAATGATGTTAATTCTTCAAACTCATTACTTTGTAAACCGTCTTCAACGTCATAATTTTTAAAGGTTTCGGTTAAAGGGTCAAATTTTGAAATACCGTTGTTTGTAGAAATCCAAAGCTTACCGTCATCATCTTCTTCAATACTTTTAATTACATTGTTGGGAAGCCCATCAGCTTCCGTATAGGCTTTAAAAGATTCTTTACCCGTAGTTTTATCTACAACATGTTTATTTAGTCCTCCACCAAGGGTTCCTATCCAAATTGTACCTTTTGAACTTTCAAAAATGGGTAGGATATAGTTATTACTTATACTGGTTGAATCATTTGCGATTACGGAAAAATACTGGAACTGTGGATTTTCTTCTTGTAATTGGTCTGCGGGTAGTTTGTTCAACCCTTTCCCAGTACCTACCCATAGGTTTCCCTTGCTATCTTCAACTATATTGCGAATAATCTTGCTTGCAAAATTATGGGAGCTATCAAAGTTTTCAACCGCCTTGTAAGGTGCATGTTTTGCACGAAAAAGCCCTTTAGAATAGGTGCCGTACCAGACTTGCCCAAATCGGTCCGTACACATACTAAATACGGTAGACTTTATTTTATCGCTAAACGTAACCTTGGGATTACGGCTAGGAGTGGTAATGTCTATTTGATAGACACCCGGTGTACCCGAGTTTCCTAGTTCCAGTATTTTTTTGCCGTCCACCTTGATTTCGTTCATAGAGAAAGCAGCGTTTACTCGGTCTATTTGTCTAAAGTTTGTAAACGTACCGTCACTATCTTCTTTTAGGAGTAAGCTTAGTCCGCCCCTGGTGCCAAACCAAAGAGTACCGTTGCTATCTTCGTATATAGATTTTACAATATTATGGCCCAATGTTCCGGGGCGCATGTCTCCCAAGTAATGGTTAAACTGCTTGCCGTTCAGGTCTAATTTGTTAATCCCTGTACCAAAGGTCCCTATCCATAGAACCCCTGTTTTATCGATTAACAAAGACCGCACATAGTCGGAACTTAAACTTGAACTATTTTCAAAACTATTGTCATGGTGTTTTTTTAGCAATAAGGTATCGGTTTTTAACCTATACTGATTCAGGCCGCTTTTGGTTCCTCCCCAAAGTCTGTTTTTTGAGTCGATTACCATTTTTAGAATAGTCTCGTTTCCTATTCGTTTTAGTTGAAAATTATTAGGGTCGTCGGATTCGGTGGGGGTAAAAATACCGTTAGAGGTTGCAAAAACCATTTGGCCGTTGGGGCTTTGTCCCATACTTCTTACGGCAACCGTATCTGTATGTACCCGAACAAGCTGAGGAATTTCACTTTTATCTTCTTTGGTGGTCTTTAAAATTCCAAAGGAGGTTCCAACCCATATAGTTCCTTGTTGGTCTTTGAATAAGGCAGAAGTTGGTTTTTTTAGGATATTAGGGTTCTCGGCATTAGGAAAATTAAAGGAGAGGGTTTTACGACCGGTTACTATCTGAGCCACCTGCAAACCACCGTCTGTTCGTGCCCACAGCCTATTTTCGTCGTCAATAATTATGCTCTTAACAATATCTGAGATAAGTCCGTTGGAATTATCTTTCCCTACCATAAAAGAGTGGAATCTTCCTGTTTTTCGTTCGTAGAAATTAATACCGTAACCGGCCGTCCCGATCCAAAGATTGCCTATAGAGTCTTCGGCAATGGCACTTATTAAGTTGCCACTTATTGCATAAGGGTTTTTTGGGGATGGTTTGAATTTTCTAAAATTTCTGCCGTCATAGCGGTTAAGACCATCATCCGTTCCGATCCATATGTAGCCATAGGAGTCTTGGTAAAGGGCTACCACATCATTCTGGGAAAGACCATCATTATTGTCCAAATGCTGAAAGTATGTCTCAGTTTGAGCGTTTAGGACCAATGAGAACAATAGGGTAAAAACGCCTGCCATTGTTCCAAGTCTTCTTGAACAAAGTCTAAATTTCGAAAATATATGAGCAGTACGAATAACTATTTTTTTATGTGGATATGTCTTTGAACATCACCTAAATGAATTTCAATTTTAAGAGAATTCAGATAGGGTAAAAGCTTTGGATAATAAGAAACAAATAAAAATAACGTGAAACCATTGTTTTAGGTTGGTTTTTTCAGTTTAAAATCAAAAGTTTTAATCTTTTAAACATTTGTTTCATTCCTAGACGTTGAACTTGGGAACCATCCGTGCAAATACATGATATTTTTTGGTTATAGATACTTTTCTAGCATAAATATGACCAGAAGAACTAAACTAATTCTACACAAAAGACTTTTGTTCTACTATTCAAGCCAAAAGTCTTACCGTATTATAAAGATAATTGACATTTTTGAGGTATTGAGATTGTTTATTGTTACAACCAGACTTTCATTTTTTAAATCATAGCTAGTTATGAAGCTTAAATATGTGCTCCCAGTTTTTATTTTAATAATCAATATTGCGTGCAAAGGGCAACAGGAAACCCATCAAAAACCACCAAATATAGTTTGGATCGTTTCAGAGGATAACTCCAAACATTATCTAAAAATGTTTGATGAAAATGGTATTGAAACTCCCAATATTCAGGCATTGGCCCAACATGGTGTGCAGTTTAACCGTGCCTTTTCAAATGCTCCTGTTTGTAGTGTAGCACGTTCAACTATAATCTCAGGGTGTTACGCGCCCAGGACAGGAGCTCAGTATCATAGGAAGTCGCAATTGGTTCCTATGCCGGACTCGTTACGAATGTTTCCTGCTTATTTAAGAGATGTCGGATATTATACCGCAAACAATAGTAAAGAAGACTATAATTTTGTTAAAGGTGATGATGCATGGGATGAATCATCGGGAAAAGCAACTTGGAAAAACCGTTCAGGAGACCAGCCTTTTTTCTATGTGCATAATATTGGAACTACCCACGAATCCAGACTACATTTTCCAGAGAGTGATTTAAGCGATTCGCCTACGCAAACTGGAGTTAATGATTATAAGGTGCAACCTAACCATCCGGACACGGAATTGTTCAGGTACACTAATGCACGCTATCGTGATAAAATTGTGGAAATGGACGGTCAATTGGGGGAGGTTGTAAAAGCCTTGGAAGCCGATGGACAGCTAGAAAACACATTCATTTTTTATTACGGAGACCATGGTGGGGTATTACCAGGAAGTAAAGGGTATTTATATGAAACCGGACTTCATGTGCCTATGGTGGTCAGGATTCCCGAGAACTACAAAGACATGGTGGACTTAAAATCAGGAAGCCAAACAGACCGTTTTGTGAGCTTTATAGATTTGGCCCCAACTGTACTGAACCTAGCCGGTGCTAAAATTCCGGAACAAATAGACGGTAAACCGTTTTTGGGTAAGGATGTTAACGCAGAAGAATTGAGCAAAGAAGATGTTGCTTATGGTTATGCCGATAGGTTTGACGAAAAGTATGATATGGTACGCTCCGTTCGTAAGGGCAAATACAAATACATAAGAAACTACCAGCCCTTTAATTTTGATGGGTTAATGAATAATTACCGTTACCAACAAGCAGCCTATCGCGAGTGGGAAAAAATGTACGAAAAAGGAGCATTAAATGATAAACAGTCTACTTTTTTCAAATCACGTACACCTGAAATGCTTTTTGATGTAGAGAACGATCCTTATGAAACCGTGAATTTGGCCGCCGACCCTAATTTTGACACAAAGCTTTTAGAAATGCGTGGACTTCTAAACGATTGGGTAATGGGTATGCCGGATTTATCTTTTTACCCCGAGTTCTATTTAGTGGAAAATGCTTTTAGTAATCCCGTAAAGTTTGGTAGAGCACATAAAAAGGAGATTCAAGATTATGTGGCAACGGCAAATATAATGTTAGAAGATGCTGCAACGGCCCAAACCAAGTTAAAGGAAGTACTGGTCTCTTCAGACCCATGGCAACGATATTGGGCATTGATTGTTTGCAGCAGCTTTGGAAATGAATTGAAAAGCTTAACTCCGGAAATAAAAAAAATAGCACAGAATGATGATCAAGGTGTAAATAAAGTTAGAGCTGCAGAGTTTTTAGGTATCACTAAAGCGGGAGAACCTGTTCCTATTATGTTGGAAGCCCTTTATTCCGCTAAACATGAGACAGAAGCCTTGTTAATTTTAAATTCAATAGTACTTCTTGGTTCGTATGATTATGGATATGAATTTCCAATTGATATTAGTAAGATAAACCCAGAGTTTAGAACTGAGAAGTCAGAAGTTCTTCGTCGTTTGGAGTTTTTGAATCCTGAAATGAAATAACTCCCCAAGAATTATTTGTTCATAATTAAAAGAAACATCATGTTACATTTAAAAAGAGCATACGGCAAAAGTTTAACAGGCTTACTGCTGCTAGCTTTTTTTGTGTCTGGAACTATAGCTACGGCCCAAAGAAAGAAAAAGAACGTTGAGACCGTTAAACGGCCAAATGTTATTCTAATCAATGTTGATGATTTGGGGTATGGAGACCTGTCTTCTTATGGCAATGAACTTTTTTCGACACCTAATATAGACCGTTTGGTAAATGAAGGGGTACGCTTTACGGACGGTTACGTTTCTGCTCCGGTTTGTTCTCCGAGTAGACACGGATTGTTATCAGGAGCCTATCAACAGCGCTTTGGAGTACAATGGAACCATGATACATGGAAAATGAAGCATCGCCAAGATGAGCTGATTGTTCCTAATAACCAAAAATTCATGAATCAAGCGTTTTCGGATGCAGGCTATGTTACCGCTATGGCAGGTAAAATAAACCTTCAAGGCTATCCTAAAACTACATTTGATTATAATTATTCCCTTACTTCATCAGGTTCCAATTATTTTCCGGAACCGACGGGAAAGTATTTGGGGGTAGATGATAAACCAGGGGAGAATTCCAAACCAAAAGGAGGTTGGACACCGATGTTATGGGGTCCTGAAAGGCCAGGGGAAGAATATCTAACGGATCGTTGTGGAAGGCAATGCATTGAATTTATTGAAGAGAATAAAGAAAAACCTTTTTTCTTTTACCTAGCCTTCAATGCGCCACATACACCACTTCAGGCAAAAAAATCGGACCTGCTCAGGGTAAGCCATATTAAGTCTGAGGCCATGAAATTGTACGCAGCTATGGTTCTAGCTATTGATGATAACGTAGGGCGTATTTTGGATTACCTCGAGAAAGAAAAATTACGGGATAATACCATTATTGTGTTCGTTAGCGATAACGGCCCTGCCAATCCCATTCATCTGTCGTTGCCCACTTGGTGGCCAGAGGATACTCCCTATCACTTGTTAGGGCAAAGAGGGCCACTTTCAGGCTTTAAAGGTAATATGTGGGAAGCTGGAATACGTGTGCCGTACATTATAAGTTGGCCTGCGCAATTAGAACAGAACGTAACGTTTAAAAAACCAGTTAGCACTTTAGATTTATATCCAACCTTATGTGCGGCTGCGGATGTTAAAATTCCGAATAAAACGATATTGGATGGGGTAAACCTATTGCCTTTTATTAGGGGCGGGTATGACACACAACCCCATGAAACCCTATTTTGGTATGCCAATAGAATGGGTGCCGCACGAATGGGAAAATGGAAGTTCTTGGTAGAGGACAACAAACATTACCTTTTTGATTTGGAAAACGATATTGCAGAAACTACAAATGTAAGTAAGCAAAACCCCAAGGTCATGCAAACTATTTTTGACGCCTACATAAATTTTAGAAATGAGATGCCTGCCATGCGCAACCCATTTTTAAGGCCTTTGGATATACCATCGCCAGATGTAATTAATTTACCTGTGGTTGAAGGAGACTAAGAAGCAATTTTAGTATGAACTAATAAAAGAGCCTTGCTAGAATAGCAAGGCTCTTTTGGTTTCAGAATTATTGTTAGGTATACGGTGGCGGATAAAGATGGTAACCTTTCCCAAGTGTCACTACCGAGAGAAGGCCTGATTTTTGTAAGTATTTGGCAATATGGCAAGTTGTTCTATGGATAAAAACAATTGTTGCATTTTTCCGTGGGTAATATTATCAATTTGGTCAACTCAAAAAAACTCAAACAATAATGCTTATGAAACTTACTAGATTAATTGTGAGGAACACACGTTTTTCTCGTCAATTTTGGTGCTTTTTATTGTTGGCCTTTTTTAGTGCTTTTGCGCAGGCCCAAACAGTAAAAGGAACCGTCTCCGATAGCCAAGGTCCACTGCCTGGCGTCAACGTATTTTTAAAGGAATCATCAAAGGGAACAACTACAGATTTTGATGGTAATTTTGTGCTTCAAGATGTGTCAAAAGGAGCCACTTTGGTCTTCTCGTACATAGGTTACAAGTCACAAGAAGTAATCGTATCAGGCGCAGACCTTAATGTAACCATGCAAGAGGATGCACAGGCTTTGGAAGAAGTTGTGGTAGTTGGGTACGGGGTACAGAAAAAGAAAGATTTAACAGGTTCTATTTCTTCCATTAGTACAGAGGACATTCAAAAAACCAATACAGTTTCCTTGGATCAAGCCATACAGGGTAGGGCGGCAGGTGTTACGGTTTCGGGAACTTCTGGTGCTCCGGGAGCTAGCCCAACGGTAAGAATTAGAGGAACGGGAACGGTTAACAACTCAGACCCTTTATATGTTATTGATGGTGTACCTATTAATGATATTGCCAACTTTAATATGGCAGATGCTGCTTCTATAGATGTCCTTAAAGATGCCTCGGCAACTGCAATTTATGGGTCAAGAGGAGCGAACGGGGTTATTTTAATTGAAACAAAAAAAGGGTCTAAACGTAAGACTACGGTATCCTACAACATATATACCGGAGTACAGAACAAAATAGATAATTTAGATGTTCTTACGGGGCCACAGTGGGCCATGCTGGTTAATGAGGCAAATACAAATGATGGAACCGCTATAGATCCAGAGTTGGCCAATCCAGGGGCTTTGCCTACATATAATTGGAAAGATGCCGCTTACCGTTCCGGGTTTATTCAAGATCACCAATTATCCATTTCCGGAGGGAGTGAAAAATCTACCTATTACATATCCTACGGATATATTTCGCAAGATGGTATACTCAAGGAGTCGGGCTATAGCCGTCATAACTTCAGGGTAAATAACACCTATCAAGTAGGGAAGAAAATTAAAGTAGGACACAACATTCAGTACTCTAATTCAGACAGGACATCCGTTCCCGAGGTGGGTGGTAACCCCTGGCAACGAGCGGCCTTTGTTGGTTACGTTACCGATCCGGTCTCTCCAATTTATGCGCCTGATGGGAGTTTAGGTATTCCCGGTTATTCGAGTGCCATTAATGCATTGGGCCTTGTAGAATATGGAAAAAGAAATCGTAAGAAAGAAAGTTTTTTCGGCAACTTATTTGTTGAGCTGGACCTAGCGGAAGGTTTAAAGTTCAAGTCTAATTACGGGTTGGAAATCACAAATGTAAAAAGTGATAATTACGTGCCTGAATATTTTGTGGGACCAACCTATAACAGTCCGGTAAGTAGTTATACTTTGAGCCGTTCGGAAAACAGGGTGATGGTACTTTCAAATACGCTTAATTACCTAAAGGTTTTTAAGGACAAACATAATTTTAACGCCTTATTGGGACAGGAAATCCAAAATTTAAACGCTAATAACGTTCAGGCAGAGCGTAGCGAGATTCCTTCAAGTGTTGCCAATCCAACCTTGGGTTCGGGAAATGTATCTACCTCTACTAACAATGGTGGTATATCCGAGTCTAAATTACTTTCGTTTTTCGGGAGGTTAAATTATAACTATGATGAGCGTTATTTAATAACCGCTACATATAGGTTTGATGGGTCTTCTCGTTTTGGGGAAAACCAACGTTGGGGTAAGTTTCCATCCGTAGCTTTAGGTTGGAATGTTCACAACGAACATTTTTATAATATTGGATTCTTAAATCAGTTGAAGTTTCGAGCAGGTTGGGGAGAAACGGGTAATCAAAATATACCTAATTCCTCAACTTTCAACACCCTTAATCTAAACACAAATTATATTTATGGGGCAGATCAGGTAACTACTGTTGGTGCAGCTCCTCTAAGACCCGGTAATCAAGATTTAAAGTGGGAAACTACCGTTACTAAGAATGTAGGGGTTGATTTAGGTCTTTTCAATAACTCACTGACGCTTACAGCAGATTATTTTATTAAGAATACAACTGACCTGCTTTTGGCGATACCTATTCTTAATACAGCGGGTTATAAGACAAGTCCTTACGGAAATGCAGGTGATATAGAGAACAAAGGTTTTGAACTTACCGCAAATTACAGAAAGAGTTTTGGTGATTTTTCGTTCAACTTAGGAGGGAACATTTCGTTTGTGAAGAACAAGGTTATTTCTTTAGCAGATGACGGTATCTTAATTGGTAGTAACCGTTCCAAAGATTATAGTCGTACAGAGGCCGGCCACCCTATTGCTTCTTTTTATGGATATGAAATGATCGGTATTTTTCAGACACAAGATGAGGTAGATAATAGTGCAGTACTTCCTAAGACCCAACCTGGTGATGTAAAATACAGAGATCTTAATGATGACGGAATCATTAATGATGACGATAGAAAGTACATTGGTTCGCCTTTTCCGGATTATACCTATGGTATAAATCTGGATATGAATTACAAACAGTTCGATTTTTCAATGTTCTTCCAAGGAAGTCAAGGGAACGATATTTTGAATCACACAATTTACTGGTTAGAAGCAGATTTGGGAACCAATATGTCTACCAATATGTTGAACCGTTGGACAGGAGAAGGAACATCCAATACCTTGCCAAGAGTAACTTTTGCCAACAATGGAGTTAACATGCCAAAATCATCCAGTAGATACGTTAAGGATGGTTCTTATCTAAGATTGAAGAATGTACAATTAGGCTATTCGTTACCGCAAGATATGTTGGACAAGACGCCAATTTCAAGTCTTCGTATTTATTTGGCCGCACAGAACTTGCTCACTTTTACCAAATACGAAGGTATGGATCCAGAGGTAGGTGTAGATACATCCGATAATGGCACCAGTCCTTTGGACATAGGTATTGATAACGGATTGTACCCATCCGCAAGAACATTCACTTTGGGCTTGAACATTAAATTTTAAAAAGACATTTATTATGATACCATATAGAACAATTAATAACGGACTAAAGTTTTGTTCCTTGGCTTTGATTTTTGCGTTAAGTTCATGCAGTAAAGATTATCTTGAGGTAGTGCCCTCCGGAGAGCCCACTATTGAGAATTTTTATAAATCTCCGGTAGATGCGGAACAAGCTCTAACAGCGGCCTATTCTCCAATGCGTGAGATGTATGCCCGTGAGAATTTTGGAGCGGCCAATGCCAATGATCTGGTCTTTGGAGATATAGGAACAGATGATATTTTAAAGGGAGGAGCCAGAGTAAATGATGGCCCACATCTGTATGAAAAAGAAATATATAGTCTTACGACTTCTAATTCTGCTGTAGAAAAACTGTGGCAAGTAAACTACAAAGGGGTGCTTTATGCCAATTTAGTTTTGGCAAATGTACCTAGTATTGAATTTGAGGATGAAGAGAGAAAAAAGGACATTATTGCCGAAGCACATTTTTTACGGGCCTATTATTATTTTGACCTGGTAAATACTTTTGGAGGCGTACCAATAATAGATACGCCGTTAGAGCCAGGAGAATACAATGTGGCACGTTCCTCAACTGAAGAGACATACAGGTTCATTGAAGAGGATTTGAAAAAAGCAATTTCAGAATTGCCTTCTAGATTTGATAAAGGAGCCGATTTCTTAGGGCATGCAGATATAGGAGCCGCCCTTGGTTTAATGATGCGAGTAGCGCTTTACCAAAATAAAATGGATCAGGTTAAAACGTACGGGGAGCAACTAATTGAATTGCCATATGTACTAGCAGATTATGCTACTATTTTTGAACCTTCAGGTGAGTGGAATACGGGATCAATTTTTGAAATTAATTTTTCCTCTAATTCAGATAAGTTGGGTACCTTAATCCCACGTATGATCGGTGCAAGAAAAAAAGGTGGTGTTGGTTTCTCTCAGATTAAAGAAGACTTAAGAAATGAATTTGAACCTAACGACCCTAGGTTTGATGCTTCATTTTACAATGTCCCGGGAGGGTATGGAACGGAGTGGTATATCAAAAAATATTCAATAACTCCATTTAGTGAAAACCCTAAACCTTCGGTTGGAGGAAACGGAAATAGCGGTAACAATATTAGAATCCTTCGTTTATCCGATGCGTATTTAATGTATGCAGAAGCTATTTACAATACAGACCCCACAACTGCAATAAACTATGTAAATAAGGTAAGGCAGAGAGCAAGAGGTGATAATGATGCTTCCGTTGTTCCGGATTTGGACGGCAGTCTAAACGGGCAGGCTTTGTTGGATGCCATTTATCACGAGCGTAGGGTTGAATTGGCAGGCGAAGGCTTCCGGTATCATGACCTAATTAGAACGGATAGAGCAGAGGCTTTGCTAGGATCCTTGGGCTTTAAAAAAGGATTGCACGAGATTATGCCTATACCTTTGTCTCAAATAGATTTGTCACAAGGAGTACTGGTGCAAAATCCCGGGTATTAAAAACGGAACTATGAATGTACCTCTCTTAGGTAAAAGTAAGAGGGGTACATTTTATTCAAAAAAATTGAATAACCTATAACTTGGTGAAACTATTTGTAACTGAGTAAGGATTATAGATAAATTAATAGAGGTATGAAAAAAAGAAATACGGTTTTTATAATGTTTCTAATTTCGTTCATGGTTGGAAAACATGTTTTTGGACAAAATGATAGACCCAATATCATATTCCTTCTTTCCGATGATCAGACCAGTGTAGCCACAGGTTGCTACGGTAATGATCAGGTAAAAACCCCGAATATGGATAAGTTGGCCAAAGATGGTGTTCTATTCCTGAACCATTATAATACTACTTCCATCTGTATGGCAAGCAGGGCCAATATTCTAACAGGTATGTATGAGTACAAGACCGGTTGTAATTTTATGCATGGCGATTTGGCCGTAGATAAATTTGAAAACACCTATCCAGTATTACTCCAAAAGGAAGGGTATTTTACAGGTTTCGCGGGTAAAGTGGGTTTTGTTCTTGATGAGACAAAAACAGAAAAAATAGAAGATGGACTTCCAGTAGGTTATTTTGACGAATGGGGTGGAGGCCCTGGGCAGACACTTTATGAGACGGCCAAGAATCCAACTATAGCCCAGTACGCAAAAAAGTATCCACATAGCACGCGAGCGTATGGCGCTTGGGCGGGAGACTTTATAAAGGAAGCCAAAGCTTCGGGAAAACCGTTCTGTATGTCCATAAGTTTTAAGGCACCTCATTTACCTTTTACTCCAGACCCTTTCTTTGATGACGTATATGCTGGGCAGACGTATAAAAAACCCGAAAATTATGGTGATGCAAATGCCAAACATTTAGCGCCACAGGCAAAATCAGGTAGGCAGTATAATTCATATAATTTCTGGCGAGAATCCGAAGACAGCTATCAAGAGGCGATCAGAAAATATAATCAGCTGATTCACGGTGTGGATTATGCTATCGGTATGATTCGTAAGTCGCTGGAAGAACAAGGTGTGGATAAAAATACCATTATCATATTCACCAGTGATAATGGGTATAGTTGTGGTGCACATAACCTTGGCGGGAAAGTACTTCCTTATGAGGAAGCTTCACGATCACCTCTCATTATTTATGACCCAAGAGTACCAAAGAATAAACAAGGGGTAAAACGAAAGACCGTAACGGCCAATATAGATATGGCTCCTACCATTTTAGCCTATGCCGGTGTTCAGGTGCCGGATAATATGGATGGTGAAAATTTGGTGCCGTTGGCACAAAAGGAAGCGGGTATACAGAGAGAGCATATTGCATTGACCAATATGTGGGGCAATGATGAAATTCAGACGCTAAGCGTGGTTACAAAAGACTTCAAATACATCTATTGGCAATATACGGATGAGCGTATGCAACCCACTGAAGAATTGTTCCATATATCCAAAGATAAACTAGAAATGCACAACCTGGCGCAGGATAAGACGTACAAAACGGAGCTGGATAAAATGCGTAAGCTGTATGATGAGCGATACATGAGTTTGGTAAAAGACGGAATGCAGACCAATGATTACGCAAAATATGCGGTTCTGTTTGACCGAAAAGCACCGGAAAGCTTAAAGAAAAAATACCGTAAACTCAATTACGGTCAGCTTCTGGAGCAAGAGGCCAAAAACAGAAAAAATAAGAACATTCATAAAAATTAAAAAATGAAAATACTAAAGAAGGTATCGTACAAATGGGTACTTGGCTTTTGCTTTTTAAGTACTATGGTAACGGCACAGAGTGATGATAAGCCAAATGTGATTATTATTTTAACCGATGACCAGGGTTATGGAGATGTTGCTGCCCATGGTAACAAGGTTATAAAAACACCTTCAATGGATAAAATGTATCACGAGGGTGTTCATTTTACTAATTTTCATAGTGGTACTACTTGTGCGCCTAGCCGTTCTGGCCTGCTTACGGGAGCGGATGGTAATCGTGCCGGGGTATGGCATACCATTGGAGGAGGTAATTTCCTTCGGGAGAAATTCATGTTAATGCCGCAGGTTTTCGAGGATAATGGCTATGCTACGGGAATGTACGGAAAATGGCATTTGGGAGACGCTTTTCCTTACCGTCCAGAGGATAGAGGATTTCAAGAAACTGTAGTCCATGGTGGTGGAGGTGTAGGCCAAACCCCGGATTATTGGCAGAATGATTATTTTGATGATACGTACTGGAGAAATGGTACTCCTGAAAAATTTGAAGGGTATTGTACAGATGTCTTTTTCTCCGAAGCTATGGATTTTATAGAACAAAAAAAAGATAACCCTTTCTTTGTTTATATATCGTTGAATGCACCTCATGGCCCTTTAAATGTACCCCAAGAGTATTATGAGATGTACAAAACGGAAACTTCTATAAACGAAGGTCAAAAGGCATATTACGGAATGATTACCAATATTGATGATAATATGGCCCTTCTGGATAAAAAGCTGGATGAACTAGGTTTAAAGGACAATACAATTTTAATTTTTATGACCGATAACGGGACTTCTACCGGACATAGAGAAGCAAATGGTAAAGTTGAAGGTTTTAATGCAGGCATGAGGGGACACAAGGGGTCACAATATGAAGGCGGACATAGAGTGCCGTTCTTTATGCGTTGGAAGGATGGTAAACTAACCGGTGGTCGCTCAATTGATCAGCTGGCCATGAATTTTGATGTATTGCCCACATTAATAGATTTATGTGACTTGGGAAAAGTACCCAACCTTGGCTATGATGGTAAAAGCTGGGCACCTATATTGGAAAATGAAATAAAAACCGCCCCGCATCGGTATTGCGTTGTAGACAATAATAGGTTACAGCAACCTGTAAAATGGCGTATGAGTGCTGTTATGGATGACGAATGGAGGCTTATAGACGGTAAAGAACTGTACAATATTAAAAAAGACCCAAGCCAAGAAAATGATATTGCATTAAAGCACACGGAAAAGGTTAAAGAAATGAGGAATGCCTATGAGGAATGGTGGGCATATACATCGCGTGATTTTTCGCACTATGAAGCGTATAAAGTGGGTGAACCGGGCATAGCCGAAACCACTATTACCGTTCATGATCTACATAGCTCCGAGCCTATAGCATGGAGTCAAGTATATATTCGTGATCCTAAATCAGGAAAGCAACCCGCTTTTGGAAAGGGCTTCTATATGATAGATGTACAGCAAGATGGATATTATGAAGTTGAATTGAGAAGATGGCCAAAAGAATCCAAACTCAGTTTTGATGCTACAATGCCCGAATTGGGCAAGCGTGAAAAATGGTATGTTACCAAGCCTGAAGGAGTTTTGATTCCTATTAAACAAGCAAGTATAGATATTGATGCATTGCATTTGGATATGCCGGTAAATATGAAAGCGGATAATGCAACTTTTAAAGCCTACTTGGTAAAAGGTCGTAAGCGATTGTATGCGGATTTCATTGGAGAGGATGATGTTAGATTTGGAGCTTTCTATGTCTATCTAAGAAAGGTTGATGCATCACCCAAATTAGAGCGAACGAGATAAATCATATGATGTTGATTGTTATTGAAGAGAAGGAGCAACCGGTAAAACGGATTGTTCCTTTTTTTTTAGTTTCAATTGAGTAAGAAGACTTATAGTTTGTACAAAAAAACCGGAGAGCCTTATGGCTCTCCGGTTACAAACTAACTCAACAAACAACTTTTCTAAGGTATAAGGGCCTTAGTACCCTGCATTTTGAACCATTGAAGGAGCTTTTTCAACCTCGGACTGTGGAATGGGCAGATAGTACTGTCTATCAAACCATGGTCTTTCTACTACGGTGTATTCTTCATTGGTTAAATTACCGTCTGCGGCTTTTAATTTTAATTAATATCCTTCATTTTGAATAAGTGCCTCAGTTCTATTTATTTCTGATTGCGGTATTGGTAAGTAGTACTGTTTTTTATCAAATGGTCTTGTTTCAATTGTAAATTCTTCAAAAGAAGTATTTTCATCAAGATCTTTTGTCCAGCGCATACCTTTTACGTCAAAACCAAGATTATCTTCATTTAACCAACGTCTTTCATCAAAGAAGTTATGACCTTCAAAGGCAAGCTCTACCCGTCGCTCTCTTTTTATTGCCTCTAATAGTTCTGGACCACTAGCTGTAATAGCTGGCTGCAAGGCTCTTTCTGAAACCCTACTTACATATCTTCTTGCCGTCTCTTCATCACCAGATCTAAATGAAGCCTCTGCATAATTTAGATAAATTTCTGCAAGTCGATAGATGATATAGGGTCTTCCTGGGGTAGCTTGTTTTACATCTGCACCCAATGCCTCATTTTGAAATTTACGTATTGCATACCCAGTTGTAGAACCGTGTCTAAAGTTCCCTAAGGTTTGTTGGTCTTGTGAAAAAGAATCTAAACCATCTGCGACAACCGTGTTATCTAAAGAAATAGAGTAATCAATAGGTCTTCCTCTAAAAATAGCCCCTTGGTAATTGATATTGGCGTAGAAACGCATTTCGCGATTCTCGTAAGGGTTTGCTGCATCATAGGAAGGACTATCTGTAGTATTACCGTCGTCCATATTATAAATTAAGGTGTGGTTATGCAATGGCGTAGAAAGACTCCATCCATCAAAACCTCTAGGCGATTGCGCATTGTCAGGTTGCGTGGTTACATCGGTACCGAAGCCTAAAACAGTTCCCCCAAAAGGTCTTGCGAACAAGATATCTTGATTTGCTGATAAAAATAGTTCTTGATAAGCCTTAGCATCTGGAGTACTTATCAAATCTCGGTCCCCTACTAAATCAATCACCGCTTTAGCAGCATCCGCTGCATCTTGCCATTTGTTGGCCTTGTCATAGGTGTACAATTCCAAATTAGATGTTTGCGGAGCCATAGACGGATCATGCAAATCACTTGCAGCATATAACAAAGTTCTAGATTTCAAGGCCAACGCAGCCAATCTTGTGGCTCTACCAAATTCACCACTTTCTCTAGTTAGCGGTAAAAGTGGGGCGATTTCATCTATTTCACTAACTATAAAATCTACCACCTCTTGATAACTATTACGTGGAATATTAAAGTCATCATCTAGCGTTGTAGCCGAGGTTAATAATGGTACGCCCCCAAAAAACTTTAATAGTTTTGAATACTGATTAGCCCGTAGAAAACGCATCTCTGCCTTTAAGGCCTCTATTTCATCAGGATTATTTATTTGAGCCTCGCTACCTTCAACCAATTCTAAAAACACATTGGCTTGTCTAACATAGGTATAAAGGTCTTGCCATTTTTGACCTAACTGTCCTACATTTTGAGAAGACCAACCCCTAAGAACTCCAAAGATGTCCAAGGCTTGTGTTGCTGCGTTGAAATTCATTCTAGCTTCAAGAGATGCTATTTCCACATTCATGTAACGTGCCCAAAATTGGGTGCCAGCCCCAAATGATTCCGTACTGTTATAAGTAGTAAGTAATAACAGTTCAACTTGTTCTGGTGTACTCAATACCAAATCACTGGCAAAAGAGTCCCTTACATCTATATCCAAGCTTTCTTCACAACTGCTAAAGGTCATAAAGAACGCCATCAGCATTGTAATGCTTATTTTTTTTATTGCTTTATTATTTCTCATAATTATTTTTTTAGAAACTAAAATTAACACCCAAAGTATATGTTTTTAGGGGAGTATATTGTGCTCCTCTAAAATTGTTATACCCTGTAGCTTCAGGGTCAAGGCCCAAGTCCCAGATATCTGAGAAGAAAGTGGCTAAGTTAAACCCTCTGGCAAACAGGCGAACATCAGCAAATTTGATAACATCGCTTTTTAAAGTGTACGAAAGTTCCACTTCTTTAAGGCGCACAAAAGAGGCGTCAAAATAGTAAATGTCAGCAAAACCATCAGTTCCGTCTATTTGCCCTCCACTAATAGCATCTCCTTGCGCAAACGCTCTTGGGTAGATAGAGTTTGTGTTGTTTGGCGTCCATCTTTCATTGAATACAAATTCTGGTTTTGCTCCTGATTGATCAAAGAATACCAATGTTTCTGCTTCAGCTTGTCCTTGGAACAAGAAATTGAAACCAAAAGATTTGTAATTGAAGCCCCCATATATACCGTATTGTACTTGTGGGATGTTCGAAGTTGATGTTCTGATAAAATCATTTCCATCAACAACACCGTCATCATTTACGTCTACGTAAATTGGTTCTCCCGGTACAGTACCTTCCCTTTTAATAGCAGTAGCATCAACCTGGGCTTGGTCTTTAAAGATTCCATTGGTCGGGAAAACATTATTATATGAGTCTATTGGTTTACCAGCTTGCTTTTGGGAATCTAGGATATTTTCACCCTCAGGTAATGAAACTACTTCGTTACGAGCATTTGTGAAATTGACTCCTAAATTATAAGAGAAGTTATCGTTTACTTGGTCATTCCAAGCCAATTCAAATTCGTAACCCCAGCTTCTGGTCTCACCTATGTTTTCAGCCGGAATTTGACTATTCTGTAATCCTATAAACCCAGGAATAGCCCCTGATCTATTTACTAAAATATCTGATCTATCTTGTTCGTAGTAGTTGAGGTCACCTGATAATTTATTATCGAACAATGAAAAGTTTAAACCAATGTTCCATAGCTGCGCAGTCTCCCAAGTAACATCGGGGTTTGCTAGCCTAGCAAGATTATAGGTGTTGGAAAAAATTTCACCACCTTCTCCCAATACATAATAATTTGGAAATCTTGTGCCTAATGGATTATTTGTGTTATCTGTATTTGTTCCAAGATCAAACAAGGAAAGAAATTGGTTGGCACCAATACGATCGTTGCCCATTTTTGACAAAGAAGCCCTAAGTTTTAAACCATCGATCCAAGCTACATTATCTAAAAAACTCTCTTTATCTATTGCCCATGAGGCCGCAGCACTTGGAAATGTTCCATAACGATTGCCTTCACCAAATCTACTGGATCCATCATATCGCATTGTAAAGTCAATGAAATATTTTTTCTTAAAATCATACGATAACGATCCAAAGAAATCCTGTCTTTTAAACTCAGAGCTAGTTCCGCCCGAAGACTGTCTATCATCATTATTACCTTGAAATAATTCTCCTCTTCTGGCATCGGGAAATCCACCAACTTTAGTTGCAAAGAAATCATTTGAAGCATTATTTAGCCTTTCCATTCCCACAAAGGTGCTTACGGAGTGGTCGCCAAACGTGTTATCGTAATGTAAACGTGCATTATAGATTTGTTCATCAAATTTATCAAATCTCTCGGTCAAGATACGTTCTGTTCCTTGCTGATTAGATCCAATTCTTGGCTCAAAAGTTCCATCATCAGATTGTGCATAAAATGTCCAAGGAGAATACCAAGTCTTTCTATTGTTCTCTATTTTTCTAAATCCTGTAAACCCTTTTATACTTAAACCTTTTATCACCTTTCCAAGGTTCCAATCTACTGTGAAACGACCTGTTATGGTATTTGTAAAGATATTATCAAACCCAGAGGCATTGCTAGAGGTTAAAATAGGATTGCCTTCATCACCCCCTCGTGCAGGAAGACCATTGGGATATCTTGCAATTTCATTTGGCGGCAAGGCAAAAATTAATTTATAAATACCATTGGCGCTAACACCTGGAGCAGTCCTTTTACCAAAACGTGTAGCTAAATCCACTCCTAATTTAAAGCTATCTGTTAGATCTACATCAATATTAGAACGAAGTTGGTATTGCTTAAAACCTAAAGCACCTGATTTATATAAACCTTTTTGGTCTATAAAATCACCACTTACGAAGTACTTTGCTTTTTCGGCGCCTCCAGAAACAGAAAGAGATGTTCTAGATTCAGGAGAAGTCTTTGCCAATACCTCATCGGCCCAATCAGTATTTGGAAAACCAGCAATATCCTGAGATGTAAATACAGGATCAGCATCAGCACCATTAACTCTTGCATTTATTTCATTCTCGTAGGTTGCAAACTGGTTTACATTCATCAATTCTGGCCGTTTGGTAAAAGATGAAACGTTGTAAGCATGAGAGAAATTGATTTTCGGTTTGCCGGATTTACCTCTTTTTGTAGTTACCAAAATTACCCCGTTGGCTGCTCTAGAACCATAAATTGCAGCAGCACCGTCTTTAAGTACGGTAAGTGATGCAATATCTTGTGGTGCCAATTGAGAGAATGAACCTGAGGGAACACCGTCTATAAGAATTAAAGGACTGTTGTTTCCAAGGGTAGATTTACCTCTAATCAAAATTGTTGTAGCATCATCATCTGTATTACCACCCCCGCCATTACCTGCACCTGGTACACCACCACGGTCACTAATGATTAACCCAGAAGCCCTACCAGCTAAAGATTTAGCTACATCTTTACTTGAAGATTGCTCAATTGCTTTGTTATCAATAGTACTTACCGATCCAGTTACTTCTCCTTTTTTCTTGGTTGAATACCCCAATACAACCACCTCTTCAAGTTTGGCCGCATCTTCTTCTAATGTAACGTTAATTTCAGTTTGGCTACCTACTTGCATTTCTTTTGAAGAATACCCTATATATGAGTATACAAGGGTAGCTTCCTCATCTACTTCAATACTATAATTACCGTCAAAATCTGTAGAAGTACCTTTAGTACTTCCTTTAATTAGGATAGTTACACCAGCCAATGGCCCCATTGCATCAGAAACAGTACCGGTTACGGTACGTTGAACGGGATTGGTGGTGAGGTCGTTTTCTAAGGTCGATTCCGCAAATGTTGAAGATGCGTGTGATTCAATCGGAATCGTTACAGCTAAGATTATCACGAACTTAAGAACGAATAATCTTTTGATGGAGCTGCCTGGGCAACCCGCATCAGTGAACCATTTAATTTTCATAAATTTGAATTAGTTAGAGTTAAACATGCCCCAGGGTCAATGGGGTATTACTTTACTTCATGCCTAGCATGAAATTCGAAAAGAGAGTGTTTAGCGAACTCTCCTTTTTTTGGTCAGTTATATCGCGTTATTTTAGTTTTTTGTTAGGGTCATATTTGTTGGGTTGGTATATGAAATTGATAATATTCATTTAGTTTTTACAAAAGAACCATAAAAAGGAGGGGGGATATTTGCGAAATTTAACTGGCTATTGCACTATTTTACCATTTTTAAGGTTTTGTTGGCAAAAATGCGCAAAAATTGAGTTTGTAGTCAAGAAAGTCCCAATTGTGGGAAAAAACTCATCAGAATGATTATCAGTTGAATCTTAAAAAGAAGAACTCTTAATTTTAGAAAATATAAAGAGTCACATAGAGCAAGGCTATGTTACATAGGGGGTGTCATCTATATATCTGTTCAAATGTAGCTAACAGTATTACTTGCGGCAAAAAGTAATACTCAATAGGTCTTAATGGGATAGAAAAATAAAGTTTTTAGGGCAGGTCTAAAATGAAGAGGTTTTATTTTAGACTTAAAAACACAGATTCTAATTGTTCTGTCTTAATGGGTTTTACAAAATAGTCCAGTATAGAGTTTATGCGTTGGGCTCTATCAATGTCTACGGGGTCTAAGGAGGAAGATATCATGTATATGTTGATTTTCTTCTTTAACTGATTTTCAATTTTTGAATATTCTTTTAAAAACTGAAAACCGTCCATAACCGGCATATCTATATCCAAAAATATAACATCGGGCAGTTCCGAGTTTGTATCAAGGTTTTCCTGTATAAACGACAAAGCCATTTCCCCATCTTCAAAAGCCAGTGTGCTTACGGACAAGTGCATGGTCTCCATTTTTTTAACCACTGTATAGCGGTAAATGTAATCGTCATCTATAATACAGATTTTAGGTGCATTTTTCATTCTGTCAATTAAAATTTATAGTAAAAGTAGTACCCTGATCTACTTTGCTGGTTGCATAAATAGTACCGCCCATAGCCTCTATTTGAGATTTGGTTAAAAATAAACCAACACCTTTGGCATCTGGATGCCTATGGAAAACTTTATTTAGGCCAAATAATTTATGTCCATGCTGTTCCAAGTCAATGCCTAGGCCATTATCTTTAAATTTCAGCATTATTTTACCATCTTGGCACATTGATTCTATTTCTATTTCTGGTTTTCGTTTTTCAGACCTATACTTAATAGCATTACTGATCAGGTTTAAAAAAATACTTTCTAAATAGATTCTGTGATATTCAATCTTAGGACATTTTGTGAAATTGGATGTAATGGTAATACCCGATTTTAGAATTTGACCGGCCAAAACATCTTTAGTTATATTCAGCATGTCTTCAAATAAAATATCTTGAATATCTTCACTAGAAGGTTCGCTTTTTGTTTTTAACGCTTCAACAAGTGTATTTAGTGTTAAAGTGAGGTGATTTATTACTGTTTCAAATTTTTCAAATAAACTTGAACGTAGGGTTTCACTATCCGTGGTTTTATAGATATCTAAAAGTGAATTAAGGTTACTTACTGGCGAGCGTAAGTTGTGTGAAGTAATATGGGTGAAATCTGCAAGTTGTTTGTTTTGCTCCGTTAATTTTTTTGCAAACCCCTCAAGGTTCTCTTTTGCTTTAATGAGCTTCCTTTCCGCTGCTTTTTGCTTGGTAATGTCCCGTATGGCCAAAGACACTAAAATTCCATCCTCCCACTGTAATGGAGCCATATTTATCTGAATAGGTATTTTTTTACCCGTTTTGTGTATCGCAAAAAGCTCTTCTATGATACCAACTTGTCTTGTGTTATTATTTACCGAAAATTTAGCTGCTTTAACAGATGCAAGAATACACGGTATTAAAGGTTCTACGGAAGCGTTTACCAATTCTTTAGATGAATATTGAAATAAGCTTTCGGTTTGTTTATTAACGAGTTGAATGGAGCCCTCCTCATCTATTATTATCATGGCATCCGGTGCGGACTCTAACAGGCCTTTAAATTTCTTTTCGGCCATTTTAAGTTCGGTTACATCTTGAGTTGTACCAATAATCTCTAAAATTTCATCTTTTTCATTAGTTATAACCTTACCCATTACATGAATGGTTTTAATTTTTCCAGAAGGGGTAATAATTCTATGTGAGAAACTCTTGAACAATTTTGTTTTCAATGTTTCTTCCATATGATCAAAAATCATTTGCCTATCATCAGGATGTATGAGACTTTCAAATTCTTTTTGATCAAAATCTGAGATATCTTTATCGCTTTCAAAAATTCTATGTAAACTTTTGGACCAATACCCTTTGTTCGTAATAAAATTACGCCGCCAGTGTCCCATTAAGGTCATTTGCTCAGCAAAATTGAGCAACTGATTTTTGGCGAGAAGTTCGTTTTGATATTTTTTTAAATCGGATATGTCTGTTGAAACTACAATAAAGCCAGTATTTTTTCCCTTATCATTTTTAACTGAGGATACTGTGCATTGAACGGGTACTACATGACCATCTTTACGGATATACCTCCACTCCCTGGTATCGTTTACGTTTTCATGCTCTAAATCTTTATAATGGCTGAATTCATCAGGGTTCTTTTTGTAAATAACGGCAAGATCTTTTCTAAATGCGATCACCTCTTCTGGAAACAGAAAATGAGTTGGCTCTCTTTTGCCTTTCATTTCTTCTTCCGTATAGCCTAGAAGTTTTTCGGCTCCTTTATTAAAATGATTTATAATACCGTTACTGTCTGTTGAAAATATAGAAATAGATTCCGAGTTGTAAATAGCTCTCAATTGTGCATGGGCAATGTTCAGCTGTAGTTTTGAGAATTTTACGTCACTTATATCCTGAACCAGGCCAATGACATTAATGATTTTTCCATCTATGATTTCGGGTTTACCTATGACCCGTACCCAACGAAGGTTGTTTTTAGCAGTAATTAATTCAAAATCAAAGTCAAATGGTATACCGTTTTCAATAACATCGTTAACTTTGGCTCTTAGGATAGGGCGGCTTTTTTTCTCTTCAAAAAAGCTGATAGCCTCTTCTAAAACAGGTTGGTACCCCGGTAAAACTTCATGTATTTCTCTGGTTATTCTACTCCAGAAAACTTTTTTTGTGGCTATACTAATTTCCCAAGTCCCTATTTTTGCAACCTCTTTTGTTTGCGTAAAAATATCTAGTGTCCTAGCTACTTTTAATTCACTCTCTTTATTGGGAGTAATATCAATAGTATGAATAAAGAGACCTCCTACTTGGTTTTTTGATTCATACCAAGGGTGTATATCCCAATACAGCCATTGTACGGTACCATCTTTTCGTGTAAATGGTGTTTCATCGTATATGTTAATGGCATTTTTTAGACACTGTTGGTACAAGTCTTTAGAATCCTCGCTCAAATGTGGGAAAATATCAAAGTAACACCTACCTATAATTTCAATTCCCTCTAGTTTATATTCTTTGATCCAGCAATTGGAGACGGCAAGGAAACGCATGTTCTTGTCCAACATCGCAATAGCAGTGGGTGCTTGTTCAACAAAAATTTCGTGGTAGGGTATATTTTTTTTTGATTTTTTGGTTGCTTGTTTCAAACTTGGTCAGTTTATAAGAATATACTTTCAATATAAGAATTATTTACTGATGTTTTGAAGGGTTTTATATTTTTTTAACTAAACGGATGTAGGAGCTGAAATAAATGTCCTGTAAGGAGGTATTGGTACTGTAATGTGAAGTAAAGTGAGTGCTATTTTAAACTTATTTCATTTTATAGCTTTCTTTATAGGCAGTGGGCGTACAGTTGGTTGCAGCTTTAAATTGTCTGTTAAAGTTAGACAATGTTCTAAACCCGCTTTGGTAACATGCTTGTGAGGCGTTCATTTTCTTATCAATAAGTAGCTTGCATGCGTGTCCGATACGAATTTCGCTTACAAATTCCGAAAATGTTTTATTGGCATGGGTCTTAAAATACCTGCTAAAAGATGATGTGGTCATGTTGGTTAGTCCGGCCATCTCCGTTATTGGAATTTTACGGGTAAAATGTTTCATTACATGGGCATAAACCATGTTCATACGCTCTGTATCACCTTCTCTTAGAGTATTGGTATATCCAGAACTTGCCAAAACTTTTAAATCTTCGGTTTTGGAAAAAAGGTTTAAAATTTGGAGTAATCCTAAAACGGCATCAAAACCTTGTAAATTGGGTAGTTCCTTTAGTTTCTTTCCAACTATGGTCGCAGTTTTTCCAATCACATCAAAACCACGTAAACTCTTTTTAAAGAGATGTCTTAGTCTAATGTACTCTTCTTTTTGCAATAAGGATTCGCCTATAAAATCGTAATCAAAATAAACCACAATACCTTCGGCTCTTTTTCCGGGGTCTTCCGTATCACTTTTCCACAGGTGGGGAAGGTTTGGTCCTGTAAATGTTATATCACCCACATAGAATTGTTTTACATGATCTCCAATAAAGCGGGTGCCTTGCCCTTTTAAGACCATAAATAATTGGTATTCTGGGTGAAAATGCCAATTAGGGTCAAAAATAGGTTGGTTAAGTTGTTGTACCACAAAAGCATGTGTTTTAGGTATTGGAGATTTTTTAAGGGCAGTTTTCATAAAACGTATTTATGATGTTATAGATACTAATTTATCACTAAAATGTGATAAATATACATATGATGACATAATACAGTCGGCATCTGACAATAGACAGTCTACCATATCTTCATTTATTTCATAAAATTGGGGTGTACTTATATCCAACATTATGAAAACTGATATAAAATTGTTTTTTAGCTTTCTGGCATTGAATCTTTTAATGGTTTCTTGCCAGACCAAAAGTGAAGAAAAAAATCTATTGGATGATAAGCCTAGACGATTGGAATTACTGTTTTTGGGCCATGATAAGGATAATCATAATTCCAGGGCCTATATGCCTATTTTAGCTTCGGCATTGGCCAAAGATGCAATCAACATTACGTATACGGAAGATGTAAGCGATATTAATACTCAAAACTTGAGTCTTTATGATGGTCTAATTATCTATGCCAATCATGAACAGATTACTGCCGGTCAAGAAGAGGCCTTGTTAGATTTTGTTGAACAAGGCAAAGGATTTATACCCATTCATTCGGCAAGTTTTTGTTTTAAAAATTCAGAGGAATATATAGATTTGGTAGGTGCGCAGTTCGCTACACACGAGACGGGAACATTTACGGCAACCGTTAGAGATTCTACCCATCCAGCTATTAAAAATACTGAGGAATTTGAAACTTGGGATGAAACTTATGTTCATGATAAAATAGCCAAAGACATTACCGTTTTAATGGAGCGTGTAGAAGGCAACCAACGTGAACCGTATACCTGGGTAAAGGAATATGGAGAAGGAAAGGTTTTTTATACGGCCCTTGGCCATGATGAACGCACTTGGGAGAATCCTAAATTCCATAAGCTTTTAAAGGAAGGAATTCTTTGGGCGGTAAGTAATCGGGCCAAACAGAATTGGGCTGCATTTGTAAAAGAAATGCCGGAATTGAAATATGAGGAAAGAGATAATATTCCCAATTATGAGAAACGAGACCCTCCACTAAAATACCAACTGCCGCTCGCGCCTGAAGAATCTGCAAAACTTATTCAAGTTTCGCCAGGTTTTGAACTTCAGTTGTTTGCTTCTGAGCCTGATATTGTAAATCCTATAGCGGCCAATTGGGATGAGAAAGGAAGGCTTTGGGTCATTGAAACTGTAGATTACCCAAACACTGTTCGTGATGATAAAGGAGAAGGAGATGATCGAATAAAAATACTGGAAGATACCAATGGTGATGGTCGTGCGGATAAGGTTATCGTTTTTGCGGATAAGCTGAATATACCCACTAGTTTTACTTTTTATAATGGCGGAATAATAGTTTCCCAAGCGCCCCATTTTTTGTTTTTAAAAGATGCTGATGGCGATGATAAAGCCGATATAAGGGAAATTATAATTGATGGATGGGGCACTTTTGATACGCATGCAGGCCCTTCTAACCTTCAAAACGGAATTGATAATAAGATATATGGAGTGGTAGGTTATTCAGGGTTTAAGGGTTCAATATATGGTGAGGAACATCAGTTTTCTCAGGGAATGTATCGCTTTGCACCTAAAAAGAAAACATTTGAGTTTTTAACAAGGACCAGTAATAATACCTGGGGGTTGGGTATTACCGAGGACAACGCTCTTTTTGCTTCTACAGCAAACAATACGCATAGTGTGTATTTAGGTATTCCGGATAAAAACTTAAAAGGCGTAGAAGGTATTCCGCTAAATGGAAGCGTTAAAATAGATGGTCATTATGATATACGGCCCATAACTAAAAACATTAGACAGGTAGATGTCTTTGGAGGGTTCACCGCTGCTGCAGGACATCACTTTTATACAGCACGGGATTTTCCAAAAGCGTTTTTTAATAAGATTGCGTTTGTCTGCGAACCTACTGGTGGTCTGGTCCACATGGCAAGAATACATGAAAAAGGGGCCGGCTACGAAGAAACCGATGGTGGAAACCTTTTGGCCAGTTCAGATGAATGGGTATCTCCTATAGAAGCAAAGGTTGGTCCGGACGGAGCCGTATGGGTTTTGGACTGGTACAATTTTATTATTCAGCATAACCCAACACCTAATGAAGAAAGAGGCGGTTACGATGCGGTAAACGGAAAAGGAAATGCGTATGAAAATCCACTTAGGGATAAGTCCAGAGGCCGTATTTATAGGGTCGTTTCAAAAAATAGCAAGAGCAAACAAAAAATGACTTTGGATAAGGGCAAACCGGAAGAACTGGTAAGGGCCCTTTCCCATAGCAATATGTTCTGGCGAATGACCGCACAACGCTTATTGGTAGAACGTGCAGACCGTGATGTGGTAAAATCCCTTGTTAATCTGGTTTCCAAAACAGAAGTAGATGAGCTAGGAATGAATCCAGCGGCTTTGCATGCCCTTTGGACTTTGGAAGGGTTAGGTACTTTGGAATCCAACCCTGAAACATATAATGTAATTATGGATGCTCTTGGGCACCCCGCTCCATCAGTACGAAGGGCGGCTATACAAATAGCGCCTAAATCTGTCCGTACAGATAAGGCTATTTTGAAAGAAGACCTTTTGAATGATGAAGACCCCAAAGTTCGTTTGGCGGCATTGCTCTATTTTTCCGAAAGACCAAGCTCCAAGGAAATTGGCAGTATGTTGTATGAAATGAGTAGTGCCCAAGAAATCGTAGATGATATTTGGCTTTCAAAAGCACTCTACGCTGCTGCCAGTGTGCACCCTAAAGGGTTTATGCAACATATAGAAATGGTTAAACCGGTGATGGATGCTAATATTGAACAACTAAATCGATTTGATGTAAAGTATGATGATTCTAATTGGGAAACTATGGAGCTTCCGCAATTTATAGAAGACGCTGGACTTGAAATAGATGGTATCGTATGGTTCAGTAAACAATTTAGTATTTCCAAGAATGTATCAAACCTTTCGGGAACCATTTCTCTAGGCCCAATAGACGATTCTGATGTGGTATATATAAACGGACTTAAAGTTGGGGCTACCGAACAGAGCTATGATAAGGACCGTGTATATAAAGTACCCAAAGGCATCTTAAAAAAAGGTGTGAACCGCGTATCCATTCGTGTAGAAGATACCGGAGGTGGCGGTGGAATTTATGGCGATGAAAATAAAATGTTTTTGCAATACAGAAACAACAAAATATCGCTCTCCGGAGAATGGAGGTACGAAGTTGAAAAGAACTTGCTCAAAAGTACAGATGAGGTGTTTGCAAATTCCAGTATAGCCCAAGTTTTTGCAGAAGCCTATCGTGATAAGATTGATGATGTAGAAAATAATTCTTCAGAAAACGGGAAGCGATTGGTGGTACGGATGCGCACGGTCAAGAATGAAATGAAATATGACCTGTCGGAATTTATAGTGCCGGCCGGAGAATCCGTAGAACTAGTATTGGAAAACATAGATTTTATGCAGCATAACTTGGTAATCGTAAAACAGGGGGCGATGGAGAAAGTAGGATTGGCTTCGGACAAACTTGCTGCAGACCCTGACGGAGCCAAACAGAATTATGTGCCTAAAATGGACGAAGTGCTTTTTGCCACAACGTTGGTTGACCCGGAACAGACGGTCACCTTAAAATTTACCGCTCCAAGCGAACCTGGTGAATATCCCTTTATATGCACATTTCCGGGGCATTGGCGCATTATGAAAGGCATTATGAAGGTAGTCCCTAACTTATAATTTCTTAAAAATAAATACGTGAACAATAGCATAGAATTTGGGGTAAGTACTTGGTTGTGGCAATCGCCTTTTACTTCGGAATCAATAACCCTCTTTCCTAAAATAAAAGAAATGGGTTTTGATGTAGTGGAGATACCTGTTGAGATTCCTTCTAAAATAGATGGAAAACTGGTGAAAAAAGCGTTGGATGATAATGGACTTAAGGCAACGGTCTGCGGTGCATTTGGACCTACAAAAGATTTAACATCAGATGATGTTGCTTTACATGAGAATTGTTTCACGTACGTAACTGATTGCTTTGAGCTTTGTAACTTATTGGAAACGGAGTTTTTGGCAGGACCAATGTATTCGGCGGTGGGTAAGGCACGTATGGTCTCCCAAGAACAACGTAAAATAGAGTGGGATAGGGCAGTAAACAATTTGCAACGTGTCTGTGAAATGGCTAAAGCAAATGGGTTGTCCGTAGCCTTAGAACCTTTAAATAGGTTTGAATCCGATTTGATAAATACGTCAAAGGATGTAATGCGATTAATAAATGATATTAATCAGCCAAATGCTAAGGTTTTGTTAGACGGATTTCATATGACCATAGAAGAACAGAATATTAGAGAAGCCATACAATTAGTTGGGGATAAATTGATACATGTTCAGGTATCGGAAAATCACCGGGGTATTCCTGGAACGGGACTCACCCCATGGTTGGATTTTAAGAAAGGATTGGAAGATATTGATTACAAAGGGTCTATGGTCATAGAAAGTTTTACGCCAGAAATAGAGGAACTTGCCGGAGCGGTCTGTATATGGAAAACTCTTGCTGATAGTCAGGACCAATTTGCCTCTGAGGGTATTCAATTTTTAAAGAAAACATTTGCATAAAATAACATCAGTATGAGTACACAAAAAATAAACATAGCCCTTATTGGACTTGGTTTTGGAGCCGAATTCATTCCTATCTATCAAAAACACCCCAATGCCAATCTTGTTGCTTTATGCCAACGAAATGAAGCAAAACTCAACCAGTTGGCAGATACATTTCACATCAAAAAAAGGTATACTTCTTATGAAGAACTTTTGAGCGATTCGGAGATTGATGCGGTTCATATCAACACACCCATTCCTGACCATGGCAGGCAATCTATCTTGGCCCTAAAAGCAGGGAAACATGTAGCCTGTACCGTACCCATGGCCACTACAATTGAGGAATGTGAGGAAATTGTTCGCCTGACAGAAGAAAGTGGTCTTACCTATATGATGATGGAAACCGTAGTGTACGCCCGAGAGTTCTTGTATATGAAAGAGCTTTATGAAAATGGCGATTTAGGTAAGGTACAGTTCCTAAAGGCTAGCCATCAACAAGATATGGACGGTTGGCCCAATTATTGGCCCGGTTTACCTCCAATGCACTATGCAACACATTGCGTAGGTCCTGTTTTGGCACTCACAAGGGGTGAGGCCGAATATGTTTCCTGTTTTGGCTCTGGTACAATCAGAGAAGAATTAATACCACATTACAACTCGCCGTTTGCGGTAGAAACAACCCATATAAAGTTCAGGAATTCAGACTTGAGCGCTCAGGTGTACCGTTCCCTTTTTGATGTGGCCAGACAATACAGAGAGAGTTTTGAAGTGTACGGCTCAAAAAAATCCGTAGAGTGGCCGCTTATCGAAGGAAAACCTTTGGTGGTTCATACCGCTAAAAAACCGGAGCCCGAAATTCCCGAAGAAATTCAAAGTCCGGATTTTGCAAAGTTGTTACCAAAGGAAATTCAGCATTTTACTACGCAAGGTGTTTATGATTCTGAAGAACATCAGCATCTTAGCTTTACCCAGGGTGCGGGCCATGGAGGTTCACATCCGCATTTGGTACATGAGTTCATAAATGCGTTGACCGAATGGAAGTCGCCTTACCCCAATGCAAGACAATCGGCCAATATTACTTGTGTAGGCATACTGGCCCATGAGTCCGCCTTAAAAGGAGGCGAGCTTATGAAACTGCCTAATTTTACATTTGAAGAGTAAACACCAACAACCAATTTGTTTTTTAGTTGAGACCGCCCCCATCTGTACGGTCTCAACTTTTTTGTTTGTCTGAGATTCTAAGTTTAAGACCATGTGTTTAAATAAGATTATTAGATTTATGTAAATTGGTGTTTATGTATTTCGGATAAGAATTTTAAAAAAATGGACAGAAGTGTCTTATAAATATGATCTTTGTAAATAGATTATTTTGGGATTATGGCTACTACGGTTAAAGACAAGTTAAAAGAACGGATAAAAGAACTGACATGCCTCTATGAGGTAACTTCTATCATTGGTAATACGGACTTTGACCAACTGGAAACTTCGCTGGAGGCTATTGTTTATTGTCTGAAAAATGCATGGCAGTTTGATGAGGTAAGCGAAGTTCATTTAAGTCTGGGGGATTACCTTATTGAAACGGAGGGCTATAGGGATACTATGACCTTGATGCATTCTGATATAAAAGTTTTTAATAAGGTTAGCGGATATATAAATGTAGGATATCCGGAGGACCGGTATTTTTATGCGGATTTTTTAGAGGAAGAAAAAGACCTGCTCAATAACGTGGCCATTGCCATAGGAAACTTGTTGGAAAGAAAGCAAATACGAGATAGTGAGGCTGAAGTAAAACGCCAAATGGAACGAACCGACAGACTTCATATTCTAGGCGAGATAACTGCGGGAATTGCCCATGAACTTAATACTCCTTTGGCCAATATTTTGGGCTTTACAGAGCTTCTGAAGGATAGGGTAAAGGATGCAGGTGCGTTGCGGGATCTAGATAAAATTGTGGAGAACACTATATTTAGTAGGGAAATAGTAAAAAAATTAATGTTTTTTGCTTGTGAGATGCCAAGGGAAATGCAACCGTTAGAGCTAAACCCCATTATAGAGAGCACCCTAAAATTGTTGACACCCTCCTTGCGTTCAAAGAATATTAAACTAGTAAAGAAGTTTGGGTCGGATGATATTCGTTTGCGTGCAGATAAGATTCAAATAACCCAAGTTTTGTTCAATTTGGTGATGAATGCTATATATTACTCTCCGGTAAAAGGTACGGTAGAGGTTTCCATTGTTGAAAAAGGAAAGAAAATACGAATTTCCATTTCAGATGAGGGAGAAGGTATAGACCCAAAAATCGATGATAAAATTTTCGAACCTTTTTTCACTACCAAGCCATTGGGTGAAGGTTCTGGGCTTGGCCTCAGTGTAGTTCACGGAATTATTAGCAGTCATAAAGGTACTATTGAACATAAGCCCAACACCCCAAAAGGAACAATTTTTATTCTGGATTTCCCTAAATTGTAATAATGCTTAGAAAAGAGAACATTTTATTGGTAGACGATGACATCAATATCTTAGAGCTGCTGCAGCGTCATCTTCAGTCTATGGATTATCATACCTATAAGGCGGTTTCGGTAAAGGAGGCGCTCTATGTTCTTAAGGATACATTTATTGATCTGTTGATAACGGATATTCAAATGCCTGAGGTAGATGGGTTACAATTATTGAAATTTACGGATGAGCACTATCCGGAAATCCCAAAGCTGGTTATTACGGGTTACCCTTCCGTAGATGGAGCTTTAGAGGTCATTAAATCCGGAGCTACGGATTATTTGACCAAACCCTTTACCAAGGAAGAACTTAGACAGGCGGTAGACAAGGCTTTTGAACATGGTAAAAGTCGCAAACCGGTGAAACCTAAAACATCCCTTGCCAATAAAACTATACATAATGAAATGATAGGCGAATCAGAGGCCTTTCATAAAATTACGGATGTCATAGAGAGGGTAAAGGACAATAAGGCCACTGTACTGGTAAAAGGAGAGAGCGGTACGGGTAAAGAGTTGGTGGCACGGGCCATTCATTATTCCGGGAAATTTAACAAGGCCCCATTTGTGGCGGTCAATTGTGGAGCTATTCCGGAAAATTTACTCGAGGCAGAGCTTTTTGGTTATGTAAAAGGTGCTTTTACGGGTGCCAATGATAACCGTACCGGTTTTTTTCAGGCTGCAGAAGGAGGTACTCTTTTCTTGGATGAAATTGGTACTGCGCCACTTACGGTCCAGACCAAACTGTTACGGGCTTTACAGGAACGGGAAATTACAAAAGTGGGTTCTAGAAAAAGTGAGAAAGTAGATATCCGGATAATAGCGGCTACCAATGCCGATCTACAGATAGACATAAAAGAAAATAGATTTAGAGAAGATCTTTATTACAGGCTTACCGTGGTAGAGATAGAAGTGCCACCTCTAAGAAATAGAAAAAGTGATATTCCCTTGCTCGTAGATAAATTTTTGTTCAAGTATGGGGTAGAGTACAAAGACCGACTATTGAAAATTTCTCCAGACGTTCTAGAGGTTCTAAAGCGGTATCACTGGCCCGGTAATATTAGGGAGTTGGAAAATATTATCCAGCGTGCGGTAATCATGTGCGATGGAACTATTACTCTTAAAGACCTTCCCGAAGGATTAAAATATCAAATAGATTTCCCGGATGATGAGCTTAAACCCTTGCGAGAAATGGAAAAGGAATACGTACAGCGTGTGCTCCTACATACTCAAGGAAACAAGACCAAAGCGGCAGAAATTCTTCAAATAGACCGCAAGACCTTACGTGAAAAATTAAAGTAATTAGCCGGGGTAAATTTATCCAATCGGGGAATTATTACCCACTTTCTTAATTCGAAATCAATTTGTGTAAAATTTTAATACACTGATTTACAGGTGTTTTTGTTTTTTTTTGAAATTATTTTCTTCTGATAGGCATGTGTTTTGCATTTAGATGAAACCATCAGTTATAGATGGTATAATTGAAAAGTAAAACAGATGAAATACGGTAGCCTGGTATTGGAAAAGAACGATTGTACGGTATTGAAAAAATACCTCAATTCCAATCTGTACCTGGTTGACTATACGCATCAAGATGCTTTGGAAACTTTGGATATAAATTTAAAAACGGCTTTAGTTTTTGATACTGCAGATATGCCACAGGATGTGGTTAGGCTCAACTCCATGGTTTCCGTGTCAAGCGTATCTAACATAGAATATACTTTTCAATTGGTACCTCATAAGTATGAGGATATTCCAAATCAAAAAATATCGGTCACGAGCACTATGGGTGCTTTGGTCGTTGGACGATCTGTGGGCGATATTATAACCTACGGTCCGCCTGCCGATAGAATTTCCCTAACAATAACTAGGGTAGAAGAGATGCGGGCCAAAAGTGTAGAAGTATAAATAATGTTTAACTTAAATATATATATGATGATGAAGAAATTTGCATTTGCGTTATTGTTTTCGGCAAGTTTGTTACATGCCCAAGATGAGGTTAAAATACAAACTTCGGATGTTCAAATTGGAGATGTCCTTGAAATAGGAACTCCAGAAACTAGAGCCTATAAACATATAGATTTCCCAAGGGCCAATTTTATTATAAAAAGAGGAGGCTTGGCAAATTACAAAGCTTTAAAAGGAGATAGGGTAGTAGTTACTTCTGTAGAAAGTAATAAAGACGGTTCTACTAAAATAAAAATTAAGCGTAAGGATGGTGGTCGTTTCTTTGGAAGCCACACCGTTGTTTCGGCAGATATAAGCAATGCACTGGCAACCGGTGAATTGGTCATGAATTAGTTTGATAGTTGGTTATCTATATCTACCCGATTGTCCGCACCTGAGTGTTTTTGTTGAATTTTCAGGAATATCGGGTAGATTTTATACTTAAAATTTTCAATCAAATTATAAGATGAATGGGTATAACAGAAGTATTTGCAGTACATGTAGTTACCTGAGTAAATGTTTTATTACTACGAATAAGAATTCTATAAGTTCTTGCAGTGAATATGTTCATCTTTTTGATGAAAAGCCAATTAGGAAAACCCGATTAACACGGAGAAAACCGCTTTCAAAACAAATAATTAGAAAAAGAAGGACCACTAAGGTCTTGTTTTAAGTATAAATCTATGATTGTAAAAACTCCTGAGCAGAAAAAAGCTATAAAGCAAGGTATGCTCTCAAATGTCATGCGGCAGTTTGATAATGCTGCGGGCATCATTGGTTTAAACGATAATATCAGAAAGATATTAGAAGTAACCAATAACGAACTTGTAGTTCATTTTCCTGTAAGAATGGATAACGGTGAGGTTGAAATATTTACGGGCTATAGAGTACAACACAATAACTCTTTAGGTCCATACAAAGGTGGTCTGCGTTATCACCCAACCGTAGATATAGATGCCGCACGGGCTTTGGCCATGTGGATGACCTGGAAGACTTCTCTGGCCGGTCTGCCTTATGGTGGAGCCAAGGGTGGTATACAGCTAGACCCTACCAAATATTCCAATGAAGAACTACAGCGTATAACCCGAAGGTTTACCTATGCATTGGGCGATAATATTGGCCCGGAGTTGGATATTCCCGCTCCAGATGTGAATACCAATCCGCAAACCATGGCTTGGATATTAGATACTTATATGTCTACCAAATCTCCTGCAGAAAGGTCCACCAATCTGCATGTAGTTACTGGTAAGCCTATAGGTGCCGGAGGTTCTCAAGGTCGTGATAGGGCAACGGGTTACGGTGTTTTTCTCAATATTAAGTTTTGGGCAGAGAACAAAAAGATAGATTTAAAGGATAAACGTTTTATTGTTCAAGGCTTTGGTAACGTTGGCTATTGGGCAGCATATTTTCTTGAGAAAGAAGGAGCCTCAATGGTTGCCGTACAGGATGCATACGGAAGCATAGTAAATGAGGATGGCATTTCCGTAGAGGACCTGTTAGCTTATACTCAGGCAAACAATGGCAGTGTTACGGGTTTTGCCAGTGCTGAGAAATTGGAAAATGCGGATTTCTTTGGTCTGGATTGCGACATATGTATTCCAGCTGCATTGGGTAACGTAATTACTGCGGCCAATGCCCCCAAAATAAAGGCATATCTAATTGCTGAAGGTGCAAACGGACCTACCGATGTTGAAGCTGAAGAAATTCTGCTGAAAAAAGGAGTTACCATTTTACCGGATATTCTTTGTAATTCCGGTGGGGTAATAGGAAGTTATTTTGAATGGCTGCAAAACCGAAACGGTGAAATCTGGCAATTGGAAGAAGTTCTCGAAAAACTGGAGAAAAAATTAAAAGAGTCTTTCACCAAAGTGATAGAAACTTCTGCCAAGAGAAAGGTTGATATGCGTACGGCGGCATTTATCATAGCAATAGAAAGACTTGAAGAAACTTATGTGCAAAGAGGAATTTTTCCATAAAAAAAGTTGAAATGAAATACGGCGGCTTGGTTATAGAAAAGAAAGAATATGTGCTGTTGAAAAGGTTCATGAACCTTTCGGGCTACTATAAGGATAAAACTTTACGTAGATCTGTAGAGAAACTGGTAGGTGAACTAGAATCGGCTCAAATACATGATGAGGCAGAAATGCCGGAAGATGTTATCCGGTTTAACACTACTATTACCATTGTTTCTGAAAATGGATGGCGTAAAAAGTTTAAACTGGTCATACCCACGGAAAGTGATGTGAACAGTAATAGAATTTCCATTTTGACCCCTATGGGCGCGGCCGTAATAGGTTATGCTCAAGGCGATACCCTAATTTGGGATTTTCCCGCAGGCGAGCAGCGCATGCTAATTGAGCGCGTAGAGCAAGAGCATAAGTACATTAATATAGACAGTATATAATTTTATAGATAGCTAATTCGGTCCTCTCCTTCTGGCAATGTAAATTCACGGCAATTTTTTTACTTTTTAAAAGTCCAGAAGGGGGGGACAAGCTATCTAAACTTTAAGCAGACAGGTTGTGGTAAATCTACAGTATGGCCTGTAAAGGATAAAAGCCCAGTGTTGGCATCCCTTTTAAATACCGTAATGTTATCTGTTTTTCTATTGGCTACAAGTAGAAAATTATTATCCGGTGATAAAGTAAAGTTTCTTGGCCAATCTCCCTGAACGGATTCCGTTCCCAACAAATTCATCATGCCATTATCCGATACGGAAAAAATAGCTATACTATTATGGCCTCTATTACTGGCGTACAAGAATTTACCATCATTGCTTAGGTGAATATCGGCACACGCATTAAATCCATCAAAATCTTCGGGCAGTGTACTTTTCTTATCAATTTTCTTGAATGTTCCCGTTTTGGGGTCAACATCGGCAGAGACAACGGAACTATACAATTCGTTTATAATGAAAACCCTGTTTTTTGTAGGGTGAAAGATGAGGTGACGCGGGCCGTCTCCTGGGTCTAATTGCAGGGCTATATGTTCTCTTTCCAGTGTGTTATTACTAATGGGGTAGGCCAATATTTTATCTATTCCTAAATCTACGGCATAAAGAAAATTTCCATCCTTGCTAAACTTCACACAATGTGCGTGAGGTGATTTTTGATTTTTGTGGGGCCCGTTGCCCTCATGTTGGCGAGGAGTAGGCTCACCAATTATTTTTCCATCTTGATCCACGCTGTACATTACTATACCTCCAGAGCCATAATTGGCAGCGGCAAGCAAGTCTTCATTAGGACTTAGTTCAATGTAACAGGCGCCATCGCCTTCGCTGGAAAAGTTAGAGACTTTGCTCAATTCAGTACCCTTGTCGTTCCATTCAAATGCAGATACACTTCCCGGTTTTGTTCCGTTTGAAGAATATACTCTTTTATCATCTTTTGAAAGGTATAAATAACCAGAGTTGTCCTCTTTTACCAAATGCTCTGAGTTTGTCAATTCCCCAGTCACCGTATTAAATTCTAATTGATAGATGCCTTGCTCGTCTTCACTTGCGTGAGTACCTACCAATAGCTTCAGATTGTTTTTTTCAACCTCTTGCCCAACCTCTTTCATCGTAGTTTTTTTAGGTTCGTTCTTGCATGATACCAATGTGGTTACGAGGATAAAAAATACGATATAATTAGAAAAATGTTTCATGTTAAAATTTAGGTTGGTTTACTGCTTTACTTCTAATTTTAATTTCTTTTCAAAACCTAAGAAACCGTAAGATAGCTCTAAAAATTTTACTTGTGTGTTTTTTGGTATTTTGAATGTAGAAGTGAATTTCCCGGTATTTACATCGGTTTCCGTAAGCTGAATTTTTTCAACTTTCTCACCTTTTTTCAAGAGTACCCAACCTTTATCTATGGCATTTCTATCAATATTTAAGGCGGCATTTAGTTGTATGGTAATGGTCTGGCCAGGTTCTACAGATGAGATTTCCTTATTAAAATTACCATCAAAAACTTTAAGTTTATGGCTGCCTAATGTTGAAAAGGTTAGAGTGGCTTGCCAACCCCTGTTAGAAATTCCCCAGCCCTCGGTTGCATAGGCATTCTTACCAAATACCCGTCCTTCGTTTTTTCCCTCAATGGCCTCAACTTTTTCTGCAATAGGAAATTGACTATCCAGAGGAGAACCATCCAATGTACCTCTAACTTTGCCTAATTCACCATAACCATGTGGGTGGGACTGTGGCCAACCTTTTTCAACTCCATCCCAATACCCGTCAATTTTTACACGCGCATCGCTTTTATTGCTCAGATGTGTTCCTACCGGGTTTACTCCAAAAACAAAATCGGTTTGGGCCCAACCCAATGCTCGTAATTCAGGGTCTTTCAATAGATGGGCTATAGCGAACATAGAACCTCCTAGGGCAGGTGCGCCACCTAATTCCTTGGTTTTAGGATGTGCCCATTCCGTTTCGCTATGTTTGCGGTATTTCCAGAAATTATTGCTTTTTTGTTTCATGTGTAGGGCCCAAGCTTCCAATTTTTCCAGGGTACCGTCAGGGGCTTTGTCAGGGGCTAGTAATAAAAAGAAAGACAATGCCTGTGGAGTAATATGTTCGGCATTTCTAATCCACCACATATGGCGAGGATTGTTAAAATCCCAGTTCCTTATAATATCAGAAGCACCGGATTGTGCATATTTTAGGAACTTTTCAGGAGAACCGTTCTTTTCATGTCTTTCGGTCTCGTACATGAACAGATTACGAAAGACCGACTGCCCGTAGGCATTGCCCATTTCATTAAACTCCTGAAAACCTTCATCTACCCATTTGGTGCTATACGTCCAAAAACGCACAACCTTGTGCCGGTCATAGGCTTCCCAATTGTCCAAACAGGCTTTTCTGTATTTTTGATAGGTATCTTCTGCTAGATACGGTTTTAAAAAGGAATGGTAGGCCGCACAAACCGCTGCCAATTGGTCTAAAGTATTCCAATAGTCATAGGTCATTCTCGGTTGCCCTTGGTAACCCAAAGTACCGTGTCGGGTTTTTACGGGGCCGTTATAGTCCACGTATTTATAGGCAAATTCGGCATGCCAAAGAATAAGGTCTATAAGATCCGCCACTTTCTTGTTACCTAATTCCGTTTTCCAATTATCAAAAAGGGCGGGATTACTGGCGTATTGTAATATTTCAAAGATAGTTTCTAGTCCATATGCTCCACCATCCCGGGTTGGACCACCACCGTATACGGCAGCCATATCATATGTTTCCAAATTGGAAAACCCTCTGGCGTCTACAAAAAAATCGTATGCTAGTTTTGAAGAAGCCGTTTCCATAAGATGATCGGCCACTAAAAAAGGAACTGAACTGCCGTAACCATCAACTTTAATCACATATTCTACATTTGAGCCTGTAGGATTAAATCCTGAAAACCACCCTTCATTATTCAGCATTTCGCCTTCAAAAACAACTTTGGATGTAGCAGTGTTAATTAATTGAAACGGAGTGCCATTTTCAGCGCCATAGCAAACAAAACGTTTGGACTCCCCTAAATTATAACCCAATTGGTTGACATAAGGTTCATACTTTTTTAAATCAGAGGTCGTTTCTTGTGCGGTACAATAGGTAGAGGCACATAATAAGGCAGCTAACAGTATTCTTTTCATCAGTCTTTTATTACTTGTATTAGGAATTTTTACTCGTTTACTGCGTATTGAACTCTTAATTGGGCAAGCTCTTTTTTCATTTCCGAAATTTGCTTTGCCATAGTAGATGAGTTGAATATGTTATTCATTTCCGAAGGGTCTTTTTCCAAATCATAAAATTCCCATTCTTCCCCATTGGGAACATCTTCTCCATAAAAACGAATGAGTTTGTAACGTTTGTTGGCAATCCCTTCGTGACGGCGTACGGCATGTGCTCCGGGATACTCATAATAGTGGTAGTACATAGATTTACGCCAGTCCTTAGGTGCTTTCCCTTTTAAAAGAGGAACGACACTTTTGCCCTGCATATCATCTGGAATAGGTGCATCGGCCAAATCAAGAAAGGTTTCAGCAAAATCAATGTTCTGCACTAAATCGGTATTTACGCTTCCCGGTTTAACGGTACCTGGCCACTTTACAATAAGTGGTGTTCGGAACGATTCTTCATACATAAAACGCTTATCGAACCAACCATGCTCTCCCATATAAAAACCTTGGTCCGAGGAGTATATGACAATAGTATTTTTATCCAACCCTTGCTCTTTAAGCGATTGCATTATCTGTCCTACACTCTCATCAACAGACCAGATACAGCGCAGATAATCTTTCATGTAGGTCTGGTATTTCCATTTAACAAGGGCTTCACCTTTTAAATTATCTTGGGCAAACTTTGCAAAACGCTCCTTATACCTTGGGTCGTTCGCGTAGCGATCACCTTCGGCCTTTAAATCAATATGGGTGTTCATGCTTGTGGCAATATCCATTTCTTGTTTGTGGGCAGCTGTAGTGCGTGTGGCATAATCATCAAAAAAATTGTCCGGCTCGGGAATTTCTACATCTTCATATTTGCTCATATAGCGCTCTGCTGGGTCCCAGTTACGGTGTGGGGCCTTATGGTGAACCATCATCATAAACGGTTTGTCCTGATCACGTTCGTTTTCCAACCAGTTTAGGGCACGGTCCGTAATTACATCGGTTACATATTGACCCTTGTAGTTGGTATCACCTTCTTCGGTAATAAAGTCAGGATTGTAATACTTTCCTTGTCCGGGTAGTACCTCCCAATAATCAAAACCTTGCATTTTTCCGGGAAGGTGAATTTTTCCGATCATAGCAGTTTGGTAACCATTGGTGCGCAGTATTTTTTGAAACTGCTGTTGGTCATGGTCAAAAATGGTGTTCTTGGTATTGTCCAATTTCTTATGAAGATGGCTCATTTTCCCTGTTAATAAGGTGGCTCTACTTGGAGCACAAATTGAGTTTTCAACATAGGCTTTGTCAAACCGCATCCCTTCTGCCGCCAATTTATCAATATTTGGGGTAGGATTTAGGCTTTGTAACCTACCACCGTAGGCCCCAATAGTTTGGTAGGAGTGATCATCGGAAAAAATCCAAACAATGTTAGGCTTCTTTTCTTGGGCAATGGAGAGTAATGGTAGCAGGTATGCCGCTAGCCAAATAAGTTTGTTAAGTTTCATATAGTTGTGATTTTATTTGTTCTAAAAAATGATGGGTGAATGTTTCTACAATTTGCCGATTTCCCTGTTTTCGGTTCCGTATTCAATAGCTACGTTTAGATCACCCAATTCTTTACGGGCTTTTTCTACAATGAGCATAAGTTCCTTTACTTTTTCTGGGTGATAGGCTATTACGTTATATCTTTCCCCTGGATCGCGCATCATATTGTAGAGTTCGGGCTGATCTACTACGGTTTTTATTCTTTTTCCGCCGTGGCCATCATTACCACTTTCGGTATTATAGCTACTGTAGGTGTGGGGCAATACCAGTTTCCAATTGCCTTTCCGAACTCCGTTCAAGTTGTTCTTTCCGTGATAGTATAATATGGTGTTACGAGGTGTTTCTGAAAATTGTCCTTTCCAAAGCGATGAGATATCTACGCCATCTATTTTATGGCTGGATAATTTTCCGTTGGTAATCGCGGCGAAAGTAGGGAGCAAATCTACGGCACATGCCAATTTATGGGTCACCGTTCCTTCTGGGGTATTCCCTGGCCAGCGAATGATAAAAGGAACCCGTTGCCCACCTTCCCAGCTTGTGGTTTTTCCTTCTCTAAGCCCTCCAGAAGAACCTGCGTGATTTCCAAAATTTAACCAAGGCCCATTATCTGTAGTAAAAATAAAAATGGTGTTGTCTACAACGCCATTTCGTTTTAGGGCTTTGTCAATTTCTCCCACAGACCAGTCAATTTCCATCATAACATCACCATAAAGGCCTTGTACACTTTTCCCTCTAAATTTATCGGAAACCCCTAACGGAATATGCGCCATGGTGTGTGGTACATAAAGAAAAAAGGGTTCATTGGCATTTTTGTCTATAAAATCCACTGCTTTTTCCGTGTATAGGGTAGTTAGTTTATCCTGATCTTTAAGGCTTTCTACGTATGCAATAGTTTTGTTGCCTTCTATGATGGGAAGCTTTGGAAATTTGGCCCTGTTTTTTTCTTCGGTAAGGTGTTCTCCCGTTGCACTGTCATGTGGCCACATATCGTTGGAGTAGGGAAGGCCCACAAATTCATCAAAACCGTGTTGCAGCGGTAGAAATTCTTTTTGCCAACCCAAGTGCCATTTTCCAAAACAGGCGGTTTTGTAATCCTGTTCTTTGAACATTTCGGCAATGGTAAGCTCGTCTTTGTTCAAACCTATTTTATGATGTGGGAAAAGCGCACCGGAAAATCCTATTCTATTTGGGTAACATCCGGTCAAAATTCCAGCTCGTGAGGCACTACAGACGGGTTGTGCCGCGTAGTAATTTGTAAAACGTGTGCCTTTGGCGGCCAGTTGGTCTATATTAGGTGTTTCAAAACCGGTGGCTCCATATACACCCACATCTCCGTAACCTTCATCATCTATAAATACAAGAACAACGTTGGGGCGTTCTTTATTTTGATTTTGGGCGATGGATAAATTAAAAGAAAGTAAAGCGGCAAAAGCGAGAAAAATAAATTTGTTGTACATGTAAACGGTGGTTTGGTAGTTTGTGTTCTTTAAAAGAGACTATTCTAAAGGAATAAAGCGTCTAATGAAGCCCTGTTCTCTAAAATAGTCCCTTGCTAAATTTAAGATAATTATTACGTATTTACCACGGTTTAACAACTGTATGTTAGACTGTTATAATCAAGCGTTTTATCGTCCTTCGGGATTGAGATTTTTATGAGGTGCCTGAGCAAAATAAACTTCGGGTTTATGATATACCCCTGTTTTTTTATACAAGGGGTCATCTACATCAAGGCTTAGGTCACAGTCAAATCTTGCCATAATGGAATAGCCTTTCTTGGGTGTACTTCCGGCATTTGTAAAATGGCAAAGTCCCCAAGTAATACCTCTTCCGTTCCCAGAATCGGTAAAGGCATCCGCAGCAAAAGGAGCTGCGGCCGTTGGGGCGAAAGAAACTACGGAAGCAATTTCAAAATTAACGCCATCTTTGGCATATTGCATAGTATACCTTTCATTTCCATCTTTTATGGCCAATGTAGCTACGCCTTCCTTAAACGGAAAATAAGTGGTTTCGTGTCCGGAAGTCATTACGGGATTTAAAGGGTGTTTTTCAAATGGCCCTAAAGGGTCCTCGGCAATGGCTAGACCATGACCAACGGCATATTTATCACGAATGTCCGGCCACTTGTTGTATGCGGCTTTATAATACAGGTGAATTTTGCCATTATAGACTATAGGCTGAGGATCGTGTGTAGCATCTTGGTCCCATTCGCCTTTCTTTCCGAAAGGAACTACGGAATCCCCCCCATGTGTCCATGGCCCATCAGGTGAATCTGCATAAGATACGGATACCGGACACCAATCACCTCTTAGCCCGCTAGGTTCGTTAAAGGCTTGGTAGTAGAGGTAGTACTTTCCTTTCCAGACCAGAATATCCGGTGTAGCCACGGAACGCCATCCAGCTTTTGGTTTTTCGGGTCTTTTAATGGCTATCCCTTCTTCTTTCCAAGTGGTGCCGTCCGTACTGGTGGCATACCAAATGTCGCACAAATCCCAATCCGTAGAAGGAATTTCATCGGTGGCTTCGCTGGCTCTGTTCCAACCAATAGGTGGTGTTTTGGTATCTCTCTTGGTATAGTATAAATAATATTTCCCATCTACAAAAATAGGCCGTGAAGGGTCACGTCTAGAAACGGTTCCATCCCCATTGCTATAATCAAAACCTTTTAATTTTGTGTATTTGAATTGAGAGAATAGCTCATTGTCCTGAACGCGGGGAGCAGGATAATTGAACATCCGTTCCGCAGCTGCACTCAAGGGCATGTCCGGTTTTTCGGCAGGCATTTTATGAGGGAAAACTTTATGTTCCTTAGTTGCAGAATCTTCTGTTGGAGCCGAATTAGCCTCCGTTTTTTGGTCTGAACAAGCAATAAGCGAGGCTACCGCAAAAAGACTTAATGTGGATCGCTTTAAAAAAGGATGGACTTGCATAGATGTGATTTTATAGTTTAAATTGTGTTTGTTTTTAAATACCATTTTAATGGACCGTTTTCTCGATTTTCAGAGGAATCTGAATATTGAACGACTCTCTAACACCATTTGCATCAAGAGTGTCCGCAGCACATAACAGGGCTATAGGTTCCCCATTTTCCGTATATACCTGTGGGCGTTCCAAATGAACAAATTGTTGTGTTCTTCCGTTTTCCCATTCCACGATACGCTTGGATATATCAAAATTTTTGGCCTTTTCCCATTTAATACCATCTTTGGAGTCATAATGTACTAATGAGAAGTCACGTACTTTACCTACGTGTTTTATACGTTTTACAATAGCTCTGAATTTACCGTCCTGGTACCAGATATACGGGTCTTCGGCAGGAAAACGTTCGCCTTCAAAAGTAAAAACGGGATCTGGATATTTCTTGAAGGGTCCGGTTGGAGAATCGGCAATGGCTACCATATGAACAACAGGTCCACCTCCTGGAAGTGGGTCTTTTTTACCTACAGCTTTATAAACCATTAGGATTTTGCCATCGGGCATTTGACAGACCGATGGATTGGATGTCATTAATGCATCATGTGCATCCTCGTTGGGAGAAACATCTAAAACAGGCTTATCAAATCTTTTCCATGGTCCGTTGGGTGAATTCGCTACGGCAACACCTATACGTTGGTTGTTACGGTGCATCCAGTTAATCTTAGGTTTACCGGGAACACTAACAATTTTTTTGTCTCCGGTATTGCCCATATAATACAGGTAGAATTTTCCGTTAAATTCATGAACAGTTGGGTTATGGGTCGTAGAACCATCCCAAAATTCTGCACCACGGTCCGGTAGGGTAACGTCTTTGTGTTCAAAAGGTCCAAAGGGCGATTCTGATACTGCATGGGCAACTTCGGAATAGTTTACCCATTCCCAACCAATATTTTTTGGCCATCTGGAATAGAACATGTGGTAAAGACCGTCTTCGCCCTTTACCATAGAGCCACCCCAAATACTAAGGCTGTCATTGCGGAAAACAGATTTTTCAGCGACTTTTCCAAACTCAATTTTGTAGTCGGGTACTGCATTGCTGTTGGATGCTTCTTCTTGTGATGCACTGTTTTCTGCACCTGTTTTTTTCTCGGTTTTACATGAAACGAGTAAACATACGATTGCAAAGGCTGCAATTAAATTCGTTTTTTTCATACTGTTATAGCACTTTTGGTAGGCCAATCTTTTTACGGAAACTTGGCCAGTTGTTTGTTATGGTTTACTTTTTGTCAATATTTCTTAATGTGTATACATACCTTGGTTTGGACCATTCACTTTCTCCACTTTTGGTTTTTTTCATAATGCTCACAAAGTGTGGGTCATCACCTTCAAAATCAATTACTGTCATTCCTTTTGTTCGTGTGGCGTTTTTGAAAGGCAGGTAGCTGGATCTAGTTCCATACCTTACCACGTAGCTAGTGTCATCTGTCTTACCAGAGTAGCCAACTACAAGCTTGTTGCCAACTAAAAAAGCATCCCAAATTATGGGCGGAAGCTCTTTTCCACTGGGGCTTCCGGTTCGTGTTTCGGAAGGTTTACTTATGCCTTTTTCATTTGTGGCGATAAGCTGAAAGATGTATTCTTTTCCGTTTTCTAAATGCTTCACTTCTAGGAAATTGGTTGTGGTCTTTTCGGATTTTACCAGTTCACCATTGGTATTTTGATGGATGACATGATAAGTGTCCGCACCAAAAACAGGATTAAAATGAATGCGAACCGCTGCGTTCCCGGACTCTATTTGAGAAATTGAAGGCTGTTCAGGTACTGTAATGGCAACACTTTTATGAAACCGCTTATAACCGTTTGGCGAAATTAGGTTTATGTTTAAGCTGGATATGTCACTTAAGTACGGTTTCCAGTTAATGTTATTTTCCGTAGGACCTGCTCCCGGTTTTAATACTGGAATCTCTATACTGTTTTTGGCCAGTGTGTCACCTTTTGAATCATGAATGGACCATAATAAACTGTGGTTTTTTAAAGTATAGCTAGGGTAGTCGCCTGAGGTTTTAGGGGTAAGCGAAATCTTGGCATTTCCTTTTCTTACATCTACATCTGATACTTCAATTTGTTGAATAGGGCTATGTTCATTTTCTATTCGGTTATATAATTTACGCTTTTGGCGCCATGTATTTACAAGTCCCCAAACTCTATTTTCCTCTGTAGAGGTTGCTGCGTAGCCGCTTCGGTAGTCGTTGAATGTCCATAATGAAGCTCCAATTACAAAAGGATTCTTGCCTCGTAGACTGCTGTTCCATTCGGTTATTTCGGGAATGTCGCTATCCAAAGAAATAGTGGCCATAGGTTGTATTCCATATTCCGAAATGAAAATGGGCTTGTTGGGCCATTTGGACCGAAGGGTTTTAAATACTTCATCTGGTTTGCCCTGAAACGGGTAAAGATTGTGCATGATTATATCCACCAATGTATTGGGGTCGTTCTCGGGAGTTGCAGTATCGCGCCAGCCGCTATTACTCACGCAGGTAACCAAACGATAAGGGTCCAGCTCGTTTTTGACATAATCAATAGTCAATTTGGCATAATCAAAATGGTCTTTAAGTTCATTGCCAACACTCCACCCAATAATACTGGGGTGGTTTACATCACGGTCTATCATTTCTTTTAACCACTGCTTGGCCAAAGGGTAATGTGGGGGCGTAAACTCAGGATTGGTAAGCTCACGAACATTGACTTCCTCAAAAATCAGGATACCTTTTTCATCGCAACGCTCTATCAACTTTTCATTCTGGGTGCCATGCATGATTCGCATAAAGTTGGCACCTGCGTTCTTCATGAGGTCCACATCTTTATTTATCAAATACTGGGGTTCAGAAGACCCCCAATATCTATGGTCACTCACCCGGTTAAAACCAGCTAGACGCACCGGTTCTCCGTTTAAAATGAGTTGAGAGTCCGTTAGTTCTATTTTTCGGATACCAAATCGGTCTGTGCGCGTATCCAACACTTGCCCGTTTTCTGTGGCAATGGTTGTCATATGATACAGGTGTGGCGTATCAAAATGCCATAACCTAACATCGTTGGCGGGTAAAACTGTTGCCAATTGCACTTCTTTTGTACTGTTGGGCGGTAAGGTAATAGTGTATTGCAGGTCAGCCGGTTTTGATACTTTGTCTATAGTAGCCGTGAGTGCTATTGTTCTTTTTTGTGTCGATGAATTTTTAACACGGATTTTAAGCTTCAAATTGGCCGAACCTTTTTTTAGGTCAGGGTCTGCATGAATATATTGATAACTGATGCGCACATCGTTATTTTTTACAAGGTGAACATCACGGATAATTCCGCCCCAGTTCCAAGTAGCACCAACCAGTGAACTATTGTCCGCTTCTACGGCCAGTACATTCTGACCGTTAAAATTGAGTTTGTCGGTCACATCAAATTCAAATGGGGTAAAACCACCTTGATGACTGCCAACAAGTTCGCCGTTTAAAAAAACCTTGGCGATGTGATAAACGGCATCAAATTTAAGGCGCACTCTTTCCTTGGAGTTTTCTTTCCAGTTTTGGGGAAGGTTGAAAGTTTTTCGGTACCAAGCCTTTCCGGTATAATTAGAGAATTCGTTAAGCATGCCCCAATGTCCTGGGACATTTAGGTCTTTCCAGTTGGAATCATCAAAATCTGATTGAAAAATAGTTGCTTTTTCCGCAACCGAAGTTTCCATTTTCTCTGTGGATAAGGGTCTGAACATTACGGCATCCGCAGCTACGGTTTTGGCCGTAATAGCGGTAACTTCAACATAACTGTCTAAAGTCTTATCAAAACTAAAAACTCCCAAACTTAACCATTGGTCACAGCGGTTTCGTTGGTTAAAATAAGAAGCCGTAACCCCATTAGCATGGTTAACATTTACTTCTGCCGTTAAATGTGATGCAAACGGAAAGCGAACAAAAGCTTCGTAGAACCCTGATTCTTTTAGTTTGGGACGGTAGCGTACATAGTTCTCCTCGGATTCACCAGCTTTAAAGTCGCGTTGTAAATAATTGGCTCCAAAGAAACCGGAACCCCGTTCTCCTTCTGTTTTGGTCTGCCAATTGCCTTTTACAGTTACCCGTTCGGTATTGGTATTGTCTATTACAATATCTTCCGGTGTTTCGGAAATATCAATATAATTTGAGCCTTCGCCATAAACGGCATGGAACTTCCAGTCTCCGCTCAGTAAAAGCTGCCCCTCACCGGTAGGGGATTGAGCGGAACAAATTCCAAAGATCAAAAACAGAATATGAAACACCGAATATTTCAATTGCATAGATATGTAGCGGTTTAGTAATTGCTCTTTACAAATGGGTGTTTCTCTTTTGATTTTGGTTTGCGAAATACCCATGGTTTCCAGGCTTCATAGCGTTCTTTCCACTCCTCAAGTGTTCTAGTAGGGTATTTGGAGGAGAGACCGCCCTCTCTAAATTCTTGGGAAACACCTTCGTCTTTTATAGACCTTCTCCACACATAGAGTTCTTCCAACAGTTTATCCTTAATATCGCCATAATGCGGGTCGCTTGCAAGGTTATTTAGCTCAAATGGGTCCTTTTCAATATCAAAAAGCTCAATCTCAGGCTTGGTAGGAGCAAAAAACTTAGCTTGGTCTTCATTAAGTTTTCCTTCCATATTCATGATGTTCATTTCGGCCAGCATAGGGTACATATCTTCTTTGTACCCGCTGTATTGTAACCATGCTCGCTCCGGCATTAAATTATGGATTAACTTGTATTTTTTAGATCGGATGGTACGCATAGCATCATGGGTGCCGCCCATTCTCCCACGTGCCGCAAAAATGTACTTTCTATTTTTTGACTCCTCTTTAAAAAGACTTTTGCCTTGCAGTTCGTGTTTAGGTTTTGCCCCGGCTACATCTAGAATGGTTGCGGTAATATCAATTGTCTGAACCATATCTGTGTTTACCTGTGCAGGAGCAACTTTACCCGGCCATTTGATAATTAATGGCACCTGAAGTCCCGGGTCATATAGGAATTGCTTTCCACGAATGTGGCATCGGCCGTTATCTCCAATTAAGAAAATCAATGTGTTCTCGGCCAGACCTTCTTTTTCTAATCGCTTTAGGATATCTCCTATTTCCCGGTCGCATATTTGCATTTGTTCCAGACCATTGGCCCAATCACGTCTGGCAAATGGGGTATCCACATAATAGGGGGGGAGTACCACATTGGCCGGATCTATAGGGTTTTTTGGGTCACGATCCCATTTTCTATGAGTACCACCCAAGGTTATTTGTGCGAAAAAAGGTTGTCCTTCTTGGCGTTCCTTCCAATCCTTCCCCATAAAACCTAAATCGCCATTAAAATTGGCATCGGTTTTATTGTAAAGCATCAAAGCGGTAAAATATCCTGCTTCTTTCAGAAGTACGGGCATGGGCTCAATATCATATGGCAAAGGTTTTCTGTCTTCTTTTGCCGTTCTGTGCTGTTGGGCACCAATATAGTTTTGGTGATAGCCCGTGAGCATGGCCGAACGTGAAGTAGAACAAACGGGAGAAGTACAAAAAGCATTGGTGTAACGTATACCTTCTGAGGCAAGCTTGTCCGTGATTGGAGTTTCTATTCCCGGGGTGCCATAGCAGCCCAAGTCAAGACCCCAATCTTCCAACATGATCCAAACAATGTTGGGGCGGTCAGTAGTAGTACTCTGAGCTATGGAGTTGAACGGAATAAGAAGTACCGCTAAACAAAGGGTTTTAATGAGTTTCATATACAAAGGTTCTAGTTTTGAGTTGAATATTATTCTTGAAGTTGTTTTGTTGGTGACCAATCTGTTACATCTGATTTTAATTTTATGAAAAACGGCTCGGTCTGTGACCATTGAATTTTAAAGGCTCCCTTTAAATTTGTTGTTGTTTCTTCGGTTAGATTTTCCGGTGATTTTCCATATTTAAAAGTGAAAATCGAGTCTTTTTCGCTTACCGTATAGCCTATGCCTACACCATCATGGGTCCTGCCCAAAAATTCTATCACGGGGAAATTGGAGTTTTCTACAGGCGGATTGCTTCCTTTTTTTGATGAGGCGGTTTTAACTTCAATTTCCAAGGGTGACCATAGGCCTACGTCTATCTGAGTGGCATTAGGGTTATTTTTAAAGTTGAATTTCAATGCATCATCTCCGGGTTTTATAATTGGGAGTTCAATACGTTCTTTGCTGACTGACTCACCTTTATCATTAAAAAGCTCATACGCCAACGTATACCCATTCATAATATAAGCGGGAATATCTTGTTTGTTTCTAGGTAGCAAAGAAATTGCTATTTCATCTTTGTTTATGGTTGCTTCTAAACCTTGAACGGGTGCATAGATATCTTGAATCTGTTTGTAGGCTTTTTTCCTGTTTCGCCATACATCCACAACTCCCCAGGCTCTATTTTCTGATGGAGGCGTGGCTTTATAATCGCTTCGGTAATCATTATAGGTCCATAGAGATGAGCCAACTACGTAGGGTAACGTTCGTATTTTATCAAGTTGTTCAATAAGCCTATCACTAAACTCGGCATCGGATGTGAGTCCTATCTGTTTGTCGCCAATCTCTGAAATAAAAATAGGTTTCCCCGGAAATCTGGCATGGGCCTTACCCACTTTTTCATAGGTCTCGCCATAAGAGTTCATACATAGCAAGTCCAGTTTTTCATAGGGTTCGTTACCGGGTTTTGCCAAAGGCAGGTGAGATGTAAAACTTACCACTGTTTTTAAGCGTGTGGAATCAATGGAGGCCACGTGATCCAGCATATCGTTTACATAGTTATACTGGTCAGGAGTCATGGTCATGTCTTCCCATTCGCCATCTGGGTTGCCAATTTCATTGCCCATGCTCCAACCTACAACACTGGCGTGGTTATAATCTCGAGTAATCATTTCGTTCAGCCACTTTTTTGTCCTTGGGTTATTGGGTATGGCATTTGGTGCACCACGACCCCAGACCGGGATTTCTTCAATTAGCATATAGCCGATACTATCGCAGAACTGTAAAAGGTTTTTTGATACAGGTGCGTGCATGATTCTTGAAAAGTTTCCGCCTAGGGCTTTAATATTCAAAATATCATTTTTAATAAGTTCATCAGGTTCCGTATTACCGAAGAAACGATGGTCGTGTACCCGATTGAAACCGTTTAAGCGCACCGCTTCGTTGTTGAGGTATAATTGCTCCCCAATAGCTTCCATTTTCCGAATACCGAATTTGTCGGAAACGGCATCCAATTCTTGGGAATCAGAAGCAATAGTACTGTTTAAAGAGTAAAGGTTAGGACGGTCAAAATGCCATAATTTTACTTCTTCTAACGGTTTTTGAAAAGTCAGAACCTTAGTGGTAATCCCATTTTTGCTAGTGGTAAGCTCAAGGGTTTTGGGCGCCCAAGCTTCATTGTCCGGACCGGATATTTTAGTGTTTACAGTAATATTTTTTTCTTGGCCGGAGTTATTTTCAACAGTATAAGAAATGGCTATAGCTACCATACCCTTATCAAAATTGGGAACTGCGGAAATATGTTGACGAACCAAACGGACATCATTATGAGCAAGTAAGGAAACGTTTCGGCTTATGCCGCCCCAAGCCCACCAAGCGCCTCTTCTGAACGTATTGTCGGCCATGACCAAAATTGAGTTCGGTTTATCGGTCAGTACTTGGTCTGTAATATTAAATTCAAAAGGGGTGTAGCCTCCTTCGTGTGCTCCTAATAACTTACCGTTCAGCCAAACTTTTGAGGTTTCGTAAACGGCATCGAACTTTATACGAATCTGCTTTTTTTGCCAGTTTTGAGGAATGCTAAAATTACGTTGGTAGTACCCTTTGCCCTTAAAATGGGCATATTTGTTCTCAACGTCCCAATTGCCTGGAACGGAAAGCGTATCCCATTTTGTATAATCGGCAGTTAATAGATTTTCTTCACTTTCTTCATTAGATGCCAAAAAGTGCCATTTCCCGTTAAGGGATAGGGTTTCGTTTTCTAGTGATGTTTTTACAGTTTTGTCCGTGCAGGAACTTAGAAATAGGAGGCTAAAAAGCGCTATGGAAGCAAAATTTCTCATGGGTACTTTTTATTTTTTGATGAATTTTATAACGGCACCACCATGCTCCGCTAGGCGAACGGTGAGTGTTTTTTCTTTTGTGACCGTTTCCAATGATTTTTTAAAGGGTACGGCCGTGTCCCATTGGCGTAGGTCTGCCTCTTTGTTCAGTCCTTTTAAATCAATACGTTTGGCCTCGGTATCGTCAGTAAAAATTTCTGCGGTATACTCGCCATTACCTAAAAAACTACAGTCAATTTGTAGTTCTTGGGCCGGTCCACTACGTAGTACGCCCAAATACCAATCATTGTTCGTGCGTCTGGCTATGGCTGCCAGTTCACCAATTTTACTTTGGGGCAGTACAAAGGTCTCGTCCCAGACCGAAGGTACCGTTTTAATAAAATCCAGTGCTGGCGCAACACTCTTGGTTTTTAAAAGGAACTGGGTATTTTCGGCAATACAGTTAAAAGGGGAGTAGAAAGTAACCAAAGTGGCCAATTGATGCGCCCATGTAGTTTCTCCGGGTTCGGTAAGACCAAGAGGGGTATAATCACCATGACCTGTTACATATCTTGTAAAAGGTAATGCCGCATTGTGCGAAGCGGTCAAAGGGCCTTCTTTCATATGGTTTACTTCTAAACCTCGTATACCTTCACGTGTAACTTCGTTTGGATAGGTGCGATACTCGCCCGAGCTTTGTTGGCAACCATGAAAATTGACCATCAATTGTCTTTCTGCCGCTTTTCTCAATAAGGCTTCATCAAAGGATATGATGTTTTTGCTCTGGCCGTTCATAAAATCTACCTTAACCCCGACGGCGCCTGTCTGTTTTACACTATCCAAAAAATGCCCCATTACAGCATAGTCGTCTTCAGGAAAATTGATTTCCTTGGAGTGCTTCCATACAAAAATCCCAACCCCTTTTTCTTTGGCATAGTTGGAGAGTTCTGTCACTTTAGTCCATTTATCGGGCCATCTTTCCCAGCCATCATCAACCATATTATATGAAAAGTTAAGTTCTACGGCATCATCTACCATATCATGCTCTTCTTTGTAATCTACATATTTTCCGGACCACCAGTGCCAAACAGATTTTCCGGGTTTTATCCAGTTGCTGTCTGCAAATAACTTAGGGTCGGGAGCAGGGTTTAATGAGGCTACCATGGTATTGTTAGCCAAATCGTTTAAAGTGTCCGCCAATAGAATACAGCGCCATGGTGTGGTTACATTACCTGTAACATCAAAACCGGCATCACCTTCTTCAAAATTGGCCTTAAAGGTGTTGTTACCAGTTGCTTCCAAACGCATACCGCTATAATTATAAAGTGCGGCTTCGGCCAATAAAACATAACCTCCTTGCGGAAGTTCGCAAGTAAGCGTTAAGCCTTGAATGGGCCCCATCTTAGAAACTGTTGGCATTTCGGAAATATCAGCGGAAAGCCATTCGCCTGCGTGCGATTTTAATTTCCAGTCGCTATCGCGCTCAAAGTACCAAACTTTGGTCTGGCTAGGTATTTTAAAGCTACTTTCTTCGCCCTGAACATGTTGTGTGCCTTGTCCGGAAACCACATAACGGTAAGCTACCCCTTCATTGGAAAGTTGAAACTCTAATTTCCAGTCGGTTCCATCTGCCTCTGAAACTTTGTAGCTATATACATCTCCTTTGTATGAGGCCTCACTTTTTATTCCGTTTAGTGGAAATTGGGTTTGTGTTTCTTTTTGCTCTAGAAGAGTTATCTCCACATTTTTTCCAAGGAGCTTATCGTTTACTTTAATACCCAAAAGAGAGGTGTCTAAAACTACCTTCTTATTTTTGGTGACTAGGAACGCTAGCTGACCATTTGTAGCGGTAAACAGAGAAACGTCTGTAGTTCCATGGCTTAAGGTTTGATTTTTTTCATCATCTCCTGTATTGGTCTTACAAGAAAAAACCACAAGTAAGAAACCAAAAAATAAAGCAGATTTGTAGAATAGGTATTTCATTTTGTATTGCTGTTTTTTTAGTTTTTTTCAATTATTTGCGATAACCATGTTCTAACAGTTTCCCGTTCCTTTAGCTCGTATAATGGCCACGAATTGGTATGGTTTCTAATGGGGATATCCAAAAAAGTAAAGTTTCCTTTTATTCCCGACTGGGCAATGTAGTTTTTTGTTTTTCTTGTTCCTTGACCTTCGGCGCAAATAAGTTGGGGTCTTCCGTTAAGTCGTTTCAATCTTTCAATGGCCGATGCCTTATCGGAATTAGGGTAGTCCCATGTTTTTAGACCATCGTAATGAGAATTAACAATAAAGGCTTTCCACAGATTTGAAATTTCATTGTCATGAAGCCCTATATAATTTACGGCGATGGCTCCCCTTGAAAATCCTGCTAAAATAAGGTTGGAAGCATCACCTCCAAATTTGTTGCAAACTTCGTTTACAACATCTATGCAGTATTTTTTTGTGGCTTCAATATTGCCCCACCACCATTTTTGGTTTTCTTGGCCATTGGTGCTAATAAAGGGCATACTCACCCAAATAAAACCTTTGCCTTCGCTTAGTCCGTACCCCAAATTGCAACCGTCTACCTGGCCTGTTGAAACATCTCCGTAAGCACTTGTGTAAGGTCCGTTGCCCGGAAATTCTATAATGACAGGGTATTTTTCACCTTCCTTATAGTCGGTAGGCAAGTAAACTAAATGGTAAACATCTGTGTTTTGATACGAGGCCAAGGTTTGCCTTACCCGTTTACCGGCTTTGGGTTTACCTTCCGTTATTTTGGGAACAAACAGGTCTTGGTGAAAAGAACTGATATCCGGCAATTGGGCAACGGCATCTTTCTGGGACGCTACTTGAGTAGTGCCTAGAATAAGAAAAATACAGATTCCAGTTACCTTTTTCATTTTATGGAATTAGTTGTAAACCGATATTTTGAAAACAGAAACCGGTATGTGAGCTTCTTTTTTGTTGAACTCAAAGACCAATGAATTGGTGGAAATAGCTTCATCCAATTCAATGGTATTTATGGCCTGATGGTTTCCAGTGACTTCCTTTAGGAGATTTCCGGAAGCATCTTTAACGGTATAATCGGCCACTACAAAAGGAATAACGTCTTCTGGATGCCCCATAAGCGTAGTTTCCAAAGCGTGGTCATAATCGCAGTCAAAAAAGAGTTTTACGGTTTTAATAGCAACATTATCGTCCCATTTTAGGCGTAATGTGGGTTTTTCGTCCTCAATTTTGGCAACCCATGCATTGGTGTTTCCGTTTGAATTGGGCCTGACTTCTCCGTTTTTAATATTATCTACCTCAAAAATGGGCAAATTCTTTGTCATCTGAAGGGCAATATTTTTTCCTTTAGGACGTCGCTCAGGAGTCCAGAACTCAAAACTATCGATATTAATATCCGCTGGAGGGTCTTGTCTTCCAAAATTGGACACCGCTTTGTTTATTTTATTTTCAACGGTCATTAAGCCTGTAATGCGCTCATCTGACAGACGTACTTTCACCTTTTCATTTTTCAAAAGACAGAAGAAAGAGTAGTGGTCCTGCGTTTGTGTCCTTGAAGTTGAAAAAGTAATTTTCTGTTTTCCTTTAGTTAAATTGACCTCCTTTTTATCAATGATTACATCTGGTGTAAAATGGGTACAGGCTGAACTGCTCTTAAGTTGAATTTCCAAGGTGGTGGCTTCTAAAGCATCCACTTCAAATTCAAAGCTATAGGTTTCATTAGCCTTAAGAGGAACCATTTGGGCCAACCCGAATTTTAATACCTGCCAATCATCTGAAGCAGCAAAACCTGAAAATGCTAAAGTAGAACTAGCCTCTATGTTGGCTTTAACTGCTATGTCTTCGGTATCTTTTAAGGATAACCGGGGAATACTTTGCCCGTTTCTGTTCAGGGCCAGTTGTAGTATTTCAATTTTGTCCTTGGAAGCGATATCCCTTGGCAATAATCCTTCATTTGTACAGAGCACGGCAGCTTCACCTACTGCTTGCGCCCCGTGTGCACAGGTAAGCATTACCCTTGAAGAGCCAAAGGCAACATGACTGGCGCTTATAATCCTGCCAGCAAGAAAAAGGTTGTCTATGTTTTTAGAGTAATAACAACGGTAAGGAATGGAATATACGCCTTTGCCATGCCACTGCGTACATGAGTTGTGTTTACTGTAAATACCATCGGCGGGATGCAAATCCATGGCCCAACCCCCAAAGGAAACCGCATCATAATAATCACGTTGTTCCACAATGTCTTTTTGGGTAAGCATAAAATCTCCTTCAAAACGGCGACTTTCCCGCTTACCGGGAATAGTTCCTACCCATTCTAAGGTAAGGTTTGCGGCTTCGGGATATTTACCGCTGTTCTTTACGTAGTCCCAAATACCATAGACCACTTTCCAAAGTTCAAATTTTATGTCCTCGGATTGGTGAATGGTGTCCAAACGTCCACCGTGCTCTACCCACCATAATTTACAACCATGGTCACCCAATTGAAAGTTCTTGATTCGCGGAAGTTCATCTGCATTTTTTATAGCAAAAGAGGGCGCGGTGTAGGATATAGGTTTACCTACGTCTTTGGTGTAAAAGTAAAGCGAATGCCCTAGAAGATTACCATAATCCTCAATGTTAGGAGCAAAACCTTCATCAAATTCTTCTCGCGTTTCGGCACCCATACGGAATGAAGCTCCTGCCATAAAAGCAACAATGCCATCTCCGGAAGCATCACAAAATAGAGGGGCTTTTGCTGTGTAGGTGGTAGAGTTTTGGCTACAAAAAGCGGTAACCGCTTTTATCTTTTCATCTTCACCTTTTTCAACATCATACACGGCTGTATTCAGCAATAAAGTAATGTTTTTTTCTTCATATACTTTTTCGAGTAGTACGGTGTCAAAAATTAGTGGATTCCCTTCCTTGTTCCGTTTAAGGTTATCCAAAAGAATTTCATTGATCAATCCACCTTCTCGGCTCCATCTGTTATTGTTTCCCATATGAGAGGTGGCCCCCAAACTCCAAAGACGAACTTCAGAAGAGGCGTTGCCCCCAAGTACAGGACGATCTTGAAGAAGTATTACTTTTAGACCCGAACGGGCAGCCGTAATTGCGGCACAGACACCTGAAAGACCGCCTCCAACTACAACAAGGTCTCCTTGTAGAGGTACGGTTTTAGTGATTCTTTTTTGGGAACTATAGGCTTCTGAAATCATATAATGTAATTTGTACTTTAGTGTTTAGATTGGGTATTTTTTATTTGGAACGTGCTGTAGTGGTCTTAAAGATGATATAACTACCTAGTAATAAGACTAAGGTTCCCATGCCGCCTACCAAGAGTGCACCAGTTTTAGCAATGAACGATAAGATTAAAATCATTAGACCTGTTAGCGCCGCACCAATGCCGATGACGCGCGTTCCTTTTTTGTTTCCGGCAGATGCTTCTTCTTCCGTCTCGGAATTTTTTTTAGCTACTATAAGTTGATAGTTATCATATTGTTCGGTCTCTTTTTTCTGGTTACGCGCATATATTTCGAATGCAGCTAAGAGTACTACGGGAATACCCATGCCAAACCCCATTTCTTGGGCCCTGTCAAACGAAAAGTTAAGAAGGGTAGGGGCTAAAAATTTAAAAAAGGCGTTGATGGCCAAGGTAATGACCGTAACAATTAAAGCGCTTTTTCCAGTCTGGTATTTACTGAACAAGGCCCACATAGGAGGTAAGAACATGGCTCCTCCCGTAATGGCTGCCAAGCTCATAACTACTTCAACAATACCTCCCATATATGGAACGAGAAGAGCAATGATAATAGTAAGTATACCTAACAATATGGTAGCGGTCCTACCTACTTTTACCAATTTATCTCCGTCCGCGTTGGGTCTAAAATGTTTGTAAACATCATTGGCCAGAACACCTGCCGAGATATTTAAGGTTGTGTTTACAGAGCTAGAGGTGGCAAAAATCATTCCGCCTAACATTAAGCCCAGCATTCCAACTGGCAGTACTTCCTTGCACATTAATAAATAAGCTCCTTCATCTGCCAAGCCACCTAGTTCCGGATTAAGGATTCTATAGGCCATTGGAGGTAACATCCAAATTAAGGGGCTGACCAAGTAGAGACCACCAAAAAGCCATCCTACTTTTTTAGCATCCTTAGGAGTGGCAACACTTGTATAGCGTTGAACATAGGCCCAGTTACCAGCAATAAAGAAAAGGTTATATAGGCCAAAGGCAATCATAAAACCCCAAGTGTATTCCTCGTTAACCAGATTAAAAAAATTCTCGGGTGCTTTTGAGACAAAGTTGTCTATGCCTCCAATTTTATCCAGCGAAAGCGGAACTACGATTAAAACAGCTGCAGTAAGCACCACAAACTGTAGAACGTCCGTAACGATTACCGCCCAGAGACCGCCAACAGCTGTGTAAATCAAGATCAGGATACCGAGCGCAATAATGCTGGTGTGGATGGGGAAACCTGTAGATACCTCCACAATCTTAGCTACCGGATACAGGAAGGCACCGGTGGTAAAGATGGATATCAATAAAAACAGATAGGTATAAATTTTTTGTGTATTGTAGCCTAAACGGTCCGTAATGAATTCGGCCGCGGTAAGTGCTTTTGTTTTTTGCCATTTAGGGGCAATGAAAAAGCCGATAAGCACGCCGGCAATGCACATAGTGGTCTGTATGGTAATGGCTACCCAACCACTGGAATAGGCTATGGAGCCCCATACGACAAAAGTACCTGCCGAAAAGAAACTCATAAAGAGCGAAAGGCCGCTCATCCACCAGGGTAGTGCTCCCCCTGCCGCAAAAAAAGATTTCATGTTTTTGCCGGATTTAGAAAAACTTAATCCGCATACAAATACAAGCAGTGTAAAAAGTAATATTACCGTGATATCTATTTTGCCCATTCTTGTTTTTATGAATATACTATTATTCTTGTTTTTGTATTGAATAAATAGGGGATAAACTTGTACCCCCTATTTTTAAAAAACTAACAAAAACAAACTCAAAATTCTCTTCTAATAACCGGGGTTTTGTGTTACAATATTTTCGGTAGCATCAATTTCGGCTTGTGGTATAGGCCATAAGTAATGTTTTCCAGCATCAAATACCCTCTTTTCCAATTCCCTATAGTCCAAGTTTCCTAGTTCAACCCTAGGTTGGGTAGGTGCACCGGTGTAATCTATATGACCGTCATCATCAATATTTGGCACGAAACCTAAATCTCCTATTTTGCTAAATCCGTTTGCGGGGCCGCCCAAAAGTGTTGTGTTCAATACTTTTTCGGCAATTCTCCATCGTTTAATATCAAACAATCTTAAGCCCTCATCGGCAAACTCAACTTTACGTTCCCTTCTAACAATTTTTCTAAGCTCTGCCTGATCGGTAGTGGATACAGCCGGAAAAGGCACCCCACTATTGGTATACGCTCTTTCGCGGACCGCATTAATAGCGTTCAGAACACTACCGTCTATGGAGCCACCTTCAATTTTTGCTTCGGCATAATTAAGAAGAACTTCGGCATATCTCAATAGATAAATGGTCTGCTCGGATTGTAACGGACTAGGTCCACCGGACAAAGAACCCAATAGTCTTGGGGCATCCGAGAATTTTTTCCAGAAATAACCACTGAAAGCGGTAAAACGGTTAGCACCTCCGGTAACGTATTCCGTACCGTCATAGGGGTCTACTATGGCTCGCCCTGCTGGGTTGGCAGAATTTGGGTTGAATACACGCTCTACTTTAACACCGTCCTCTATTCGCCATGTGGCAATACTATCACTATGTTGTTGAATAATATGGCCTGTCCAAACTCTGTTGGGTAAGGCTATAGTTGCTTCCAATCTTGGATCTCGATTTTCAAACGGATTGGCAGGGTCGTATTCCGGGTCCTCATCAATAGGTAGTCCGTTTATGGTCTCATAACTGTCTACCGTTTGTTGAGCAGGTACTAGTTGGCACCATCCGCCAAATCTACTGCCTTGTCTTTGTGATAGGCCGTGGGTTTTTGTTCCGTTTATATAAGAAAGGTCGAATAAAACTTCGGACGAACCTACACCGGCATCTGTAAATAAAGCCTCGTAATCTGGGTACAATGAAGGCGTTTCAGGCGAATTCATGACTTTAAGAGCGGCACTTTCCGCTAATTCATAATCCTCATTATAGAGTGCGATACGTGAAATAAGTGCGTTTGCCGCATTTGCCGATGCACGACCTCTCTCCGTAGCCGGTTGCGTAGGAGGGAGTATGGCGGCAGCTTCCTGCAAATCAGATATAATACTTGCTACAATTTCAGCTTTTGGAGTTCTGGCTACTATTTCTAGTTCTTCCAAAGAAGTTACTTCAGTTCTAAAAGGAACGTCTCCGTAAAGTTCCGTTAGGTAACTATAGAAAAGCGAACGTAGAAAAAGGGCTTCCGCCTTAATTTGCTCAAAACGGTTAGGATCCGATGCATCTACTGCTTTGTCCATATTGGTCAATAGGTTGTTGGCGCGTTGCACTCCCGTATAGAAATTATTCCAAAAACCATTTACAAGGCCTTCAGTAGATGTGAGCCCTCCTGTAGTTGCCGCAATGGTTCCGCCCACATTACCTCTATTGAAAGCGTAATCTGTGGTATGATCCAATAATTGCGGAAAAGGAACCGCATTTACATAATTTAATTGCTCGTAAACTCCGGTAAGGGCAACCTCTAGTTGCGCTTCCGTCCTAAAGAAGGTTGCATCGGTAGGGCTTCCGGGGTCTTCCAGATTAAGAACATTGTCTTCACAGGACCCTAAAATCAGAAGGCCCACGCTTAAGATGATATATTTTATATTTTTCATTGTATTGTAGTTATGCTGTTAGAATGTTACGTTTAGCCCCATGGTAAAAACCTTGGTTACGGGATAAAAATCTCCTGAAGAAAATTGGGGTGTTAAAGGATCTATTCCTTCTGGCATGTTGTCCCAAGTGGCCAAGTTTTGCCCGGAGACATATATTCTAGCATTTGTAATGCTGAACTTATCAACGAAATCTCTAGGAAGTTTGTAGCCCAGAGTTACGTTTCTTAATCGTACATAAGAAGCATCGTGCATCCAGGTTTCGTTTACACGCCAGTTAGGGTGTGAACTTCCAGGTGTTAACCTTGGGTATTCTGCACCTGTATTGTTCGGAGTCCAGTAATCGCCTTGCCATTCTTGGATTTTACCGGCATTGTAGAAAGCCCAACCGGCATCACCTTGCAATACTACATCACGCCCTCCTGCCCCTAATAGGGAAACGGAAAGGTCTAGACCTTTGTACGCAGAGAAAAGTTCAAGGCCCCAGTTTTTAGTGGTAATGTTACTACCTATAATGGTACGATCATCATTCGTAATCGCTCCATCGGGAACACCGTCCGGTCCTGAAATATCGGCATATTTGATATCTCCTGCCTGAATGGCCCCAAAACCTGGAACAGGTAGGTTACCGTTTAAGTTTCCACCTGTATCAAAATCACTTTCTTGATAAAGTCCGTCTACTTTAAGTCCGTATATAGCACCTATTTCCTCGCCAACTCTATTTATTGTATTTCCAGGAGGTAATTGGTCCAATCCTCCCAAATCTTTAATTTCATTATCAAAACCGGAATAGTTGAGGTTGATGCCATATCTAAAATCTTCACCAATCATATCGTTCCATCCAATTGAAATGTCGTAACCTGTGTTCCATACCTCACCGGCATTTTGAACCGGAGCGTCAAGACCAACGGAAGTTGGAATGGTAACCCCTAACAAAATATCCTTGGTTTTACGTACATAATACTCACCGGTTACTGAAAGTTTACTGTTAAAAAGTTTGGCGTCAAAACCTATGTTCTGGGTTTCTCCTGTTTCCCAACGCAATTGTGAGTTGGCCAATACGGTCTGGGCGCCACCTACAACAGGTGTACCACCTAGAACAGCATTGGCGTTACCCAACCCGAACAATGAGGTATACGGGAAGTTTACTTCTTGTGCCACGGCAGAACCGTCGGAACCTTGAATTACATCCCCATTATTGTCCGTTTGATTATTGGAATAGATGAACTGGTTGCCTAATTGCCCCCATGAAGCCCTGAATTTTAGAAAATTAAGAGTTTCACTGTCCTGTAAAAATTTCTCTTCGGATACTACCCATCCCACGGAAAACGAAGGAAATGTTGCTGAACGGAAACCTTCTGCAAAACGCGAGGAAGCATCTCTTCTTACATTGGCCTCAAGAAGATATTTGTCTTTATAAGAGTAGTTAACTCTACCAAAAACAGATTCTAGACCATTAAGTGTAGAACTACCACTATTTAATTGTGTATCCGGTAGACCGTTATCCAACCCGCGGAATTCATCCAAAACAAATCCTCTTCTACTTGCCGTCCATACTTCTGAATTGAACTTCAAAAATTCGTAACCACCTAAGACGGATATGTTATGATCTCCAAATTCCTTGCCCCAATTGGCCACGGCATTGAAGTTATCTTGAAAAGTGGTAAAAGTCTCTTTGAACAAAGAGCTCTCGCCAACGCCACCGCCAACTGTTGTAATGGCAGGTCCGCCAGAACCTTCGTAATAGGTATATCCCGCTCTAAAATCATCTCTGTCCCTGTCAAAAAATTGAGGGGCATAGGTAGCCGAAACTGAGAAATTATTGAAAGGACGGTACGTTACCTTTGCCAATGCCCTAAAGTAATTGGATATAGTTTCGTCCTGAGCGCTAGAATTTGCTAGTGCAATTGGGTTACTTCCTCCAAAACCAGAACCATAGGTTCCGTCATCGTTAAACGCTATAAATAAAGGTTGCAAACGATAAGCCGAACGGGTAAGGTTGTTTAATCTTGCTGGCTGACTTTTTATCTCTCTTCTGAAGTTAAGGTCAAAAGCAAGGTCTAACTTTTTGTTTATAGCGTAATCTAAATTGAACCTACCATTGTATCTTTTAAAATTAAAGTTGGGCACATTTCCCTCTTGATCGGTATAGGATATGGAACTTGATACTTTTAATTTTTCTGAACCACCACGAACAGAAAGACTGTGGTATTGTTGTAGAGCGGCAGAGTTAAAAAGAAGATCAACCCAATCCGTATCCGGTAAGGCTTCCGTACCTACACCGTTACCTGAACGGTATTGATTTAAGGTTTCTTCTGAAAATGCTCCTGGCTCCGCACTATTAAAGGCTTCCATATAGCCTAACGCATCCATGAACTTTAAGTTTTGCGCTACGCTTTGGATACCCACATATGTATTATAGGTAGTTGAAATTTTACCTTCTTTACCTCTTTTGGTAGTAATAAGAATTACCCCATTTGCAGCACGTGAACCGTATATGGCCGCTGCCGAGGCATCTTTTAGAACGGAAATGGATTCAATGTCACTGGGATCTAATCCGTTGATGTCATCCGGGATACCATCTACCAAAATCAAAGGATTGTTTTTAGCACCGTTTCCTAAGGTACCAACACCACGAATTCTAATTGCGGCACCATCCGCACCGGGCTGGCCACTAGACTGGGTAGCGGTAAGACCGGGAACAAGACCTGCCAAGGCCTGAGAGGCTTGGGCAACAGGTTGCTTTGCTATTTCTTCCGCTTTTACCGTTTCTACGGAACCGGTTAGATTAACCGCTTTTTGGGTTCCGTAACCTACTACTACAACTTCATCTAGTTGTGAAGCTTCTTCGGCCATAGTTACGTTTAAGGTAGTTTGACCGTTAACCGCTTTTTCAACGGTGCCATAACCAATAGAACTGAAAATCAGGGAGGCATTTTCCGAAATTTCAATAGTAAAATTACCATCAAAATCTGCTACAACACCATTAGTTGTTCCTTTTTCAACAATATTGGCGGCGGGTATGGGGACACCCTGTTCATCACTTACGGTACCTGATACCGTAATTTGTGCCGATATTTCGCAAAGTGCGAAAATCGATAGGAGAAAGAATAAGACTGCTTTTTTCATAAGCTTCGGTTTTTGTTGAGAGGTGAATAGTGAGTTATTTAGTTTAAACCCTACTAGTTTTAAGTCTAGTCTGGTCTAGTCTGTTTAACAAATAAATAACATTATTATATATTTGCCAAATCTTTTTTGCTAAATGTTGAATTTGAAGGGGTAACAAATGACATTCTCTTAAATATCTTGGTATTTCATAAGATTTTTCCTTCTGAAAAAGAGGGTGGTAAAAGACTGTTAGGCTGATTTTGTCTAATTTAGAATCTGTAAAATCGATTTTAATTCTGAAAAAGTGGGGCGAATTATTAAAAATGGAGCAGCAGAATAGATAATTTTGGTTTTAGTATTTTTGCGTTTTCCCAAATTGACAAGAAAGAACGGATGGTAAAGCTTAGTATAGAAAAGAATTCAAAAAAGCCTAAATATCTTCTGCTAGCAGATAGTATTATTTCGCAAATTGAACAAAAACAACTGATTCTTGATGAAAGGCTACCCTCAGTAAACAAGCTTTCTGCCCATTTTAACTTTAGCCGTGAAACAGTTTTTAAGGCGTTAAACTACCTTAGTGAGAAAGGCATTGTACGCGCTGTAGACAAAATAGGCTATTTTGTAAACGATCTTTCTGTAGAGACAGAGTTCAAAGTATTCTTTTTGCTGGATAAGTTCACACCGTTTAAAGAGGATCTATACAATTCACTCATCTCAAATTTAGGGGAGAATGTAAAGGTACGCTTGTATTTCCATCACCAGAATATTGAACTTTTTGCTTCGTTAATATTAGATAACCTTAAGAATTACACCCACTTTGTGGTTACTACCTATATTGAGGATGTAAAATCTGTGCAAAAGGTACTGAACAAAGTTCCACCGGAAAAATTGATTATTCTAGATAAATACGAACCCAATGTAAACGACGGTTACGGAATGGTTTTTCAAGATTTTGAAAATGATATTTTTAATCTGTTAACGGAGCATATCCATTTGGTGAACAAGTACGAGAGGTTGGTACTTTTTAATCGTAAAAATGCCCCTCATGGCGATTTTGTACAAAAAGGTTTTGAGCGGTTTTGCAGCAAAAACGATTTTAAAAGCGAGGTATACTATAATTTTTCAGCCGATTATTTTGAAGAAGGTACACTTTACGTAACCATTGATGCCTATGATAGGGATATGGTAGAGATTATAAAATTAGCGCGAAAATCCAATTGGAAACTAGGTAAGGAAATAGGACTTATCAGTTATAACGATACCAGTACCAAAGAGATATTGGATGGTGGTATATCCGTTATTAGTACCGATTTTAAGAAAATGGGCGCGGAAGCCGCTAAAATGATTTTGGAAGGCAGGCGCGAACATAAGAGTAATGAAACCCAACTTATTTTAAGGAGTTCACTTTAAACCGGTTACATGAGCTGGGCAAAAACTTTCTTTCGCTGTACGGCATAATACCAGAAAAGCAAAGAAATAAGAATAGTAAGAACGGCACCTCCCATATAGGCAACGTTATTCTCCAATTGAAATCCTTCTGGTGCTATAAGAATGTAAGTGGAACAGACCATGGTCATGAACACAGCTGGGATTAGGGTTATCCAATACAATTTGTTCTCATAAATTAGATATGCGGTTATCGTCCATAATACCACGGTTGCTAGTGTTTGGTTGCTCCAGGCAAAATAGCGCCATATAATACCAAAATCCATCTGGGTAAGCGCAAAAGCTACTATAAACAGCGGAATACTGATGTAGAGTCGGTTTTTAATTTTCTTTTGGTCCGTTTTGAAAATATCGGACAGAATGAGTCGCGCCGAACGGAAAGCGGTATCACCCGAGGTAATTGGAGCCGCAACAATACCCAGTAGCGCCAATACACCACCTACTTTGCCCAACATGTTCATTGATATTTCATTGGCCGCCCATGCCGCATTGTTTCCATTGGCTAACATGGCATCGTTAAGTCCGCCAACATCACCAAAAAAGGTCATAGCGGCAGCGGCCCATATAAGGGCAACTACGCCTTCGGTAATCATTGTGCCAAAGAATATACTTCTTCCCAATTTTTCGTTTTGCATACAACGAGCCATTAAAAGTGATTGGGTAGCATGAAATCCGGATATAGCGCCGCAGGCAATGGTCACAAAAAGAATAGGGAAAAGGGGAGTGGCTTCGGGGTCGGAAGTCATATTGGTTAGATTGGCGGGCACCAGTTCTGGAATGGCATAATCACCAAAAAACAATGCAATTACCAGCCCAAGGGCCATAAGAAGCATAGCTATTCCAAAAACAGGGTAGATTTTACCGATCATTTTATCTATGGGCAAAAGCGTGGATAGAATATAATAGGCAAGGATTATACCGACCCAAATCCATAAGTTCCACATATTGCCTGTCATACCATCAATAATCTTGGCCGGCCCCATGAGGAATACCGTACCCACAAAAATGAGTAGAATAACAGTGAAAAAACGCATCAGGTGTTTCATTTTTGGTCCTAGATAGATACCAACAATTTCGCTAATGCTCAGTCCGTTATGGCGTACGGATAACATACCTGAAAAATAATCGTGAACGGCACCGGCAAAAATACTGCCCAATACAATCCATAAAAATGCGGCGGGACCGAACATGGCACCGGCAATTGCTCCAAAAATTGGGCCTAAGCCTGCTATATTTAAAAATTGAATGAGGAATATACGCCAAGCGGGTAGGGGCATGAAATCAATATCGTCCCGGAGCCTAACTGCTGGTGTTTCTCTCTTTGTGTCTGCACCAAAAATTTTCTCTACTAGTTTTCCATAGGTATAATACCCTAGTACCAACACAAGAACAGAAATAATAAACGAAATCATAAAATGTAGATTTTATTTGGTGCGATTAGCTATTGTCTTCCAAAAACTGAGCAACAAGATATGCATTCTTCTCTTTGGTAGATGCTGCAAACCGTTCTAGATTTTTTAGAATATCCGGTGAAATTTTCTTTTTGCTTTCAAGATTCCCCAAATATTTAAGTAGTTGATTCTTAGTTAGCACCCCTAATTGTGTGGAAATATCCTTTATGGTCGTATCCGAAGCAAAATCTATATGTTGTAGCAAAAGGCTTCGGGTGTTGATGTCAATATGAGGGAGTGCATCCCAAAAAGGTTGCATGGTAGAGGGCGACTGCGAAAAGGAATGCGATAAATTTTTAATAATATATGATCGAACCAATGGAATACCGGATTTAAAGAGTTCCGATATTCTTGAAAATTGAGCTTTATATTGTTCTTGATTTAGATTTTCCAGGGCATACATTTGATAATTGGTATGGTCACTATTCAGCATACGAACCAACATACTTTCATTTTGTTGTTGAACGGTATGGGCCTTAATTTGCTCCTTAATTTTGCCATGAACCAAGTGCCAGGCTACATAGCAGGAATAGAGCGCTCCCGAAACAACGGATTCTTTTACCTCTTTTACAGTAGCACCGGACAGGGCATCTACACCCTCTATTTTTGAAGGTTTAGGTTTGGTAACCAACTCATCTATAGCCCTTCTTTTTAAGATGGAATTGTGGTCTTTCAACAAATCGTGAAGTTTCCAATAATCGGAGAAGAGGAACTCATCATGATCATGTTTGGTCAACGGTTCTTGGGGAGAACGGTCAAAACCGGCATAATCACCTAAAAGTGTCCAATACAAGGTAATGTGCATGAACTTGCAATCTCCGTCTGCACAAACCGGTGTAATAATGTTGGAGGCGTACAGGACGGGTGCTCCCGCAGTATCCCTAAATAGGTTTACTTTCTGGGCTCCTACGGAATCGGTAACAATTTCCAAGGGAGTTTGCGAAATGTAAAGAGCCGTATTGGGTTTCCAATCCAAGACAAAAAATTCCGGACTAGCTTCTAAAACGGTTTTATCAGAGGTATTGGGCAATGCAATAGCCGACCCAAATTGTGCATTACATAAGTGGGTAAAAAGCAACAGGAAGACTAATGCAATGGGTCTCATTTTTTAGAAGTAGGAATTTTTTCATATTTCTGATCTTCTATCAAATTTAAATACTCTTCTAGATATCCGGTATAAATTTCACGGGGCATAACTTCGTATTTTTTACAAAGCGAGGCAGCATAACCTACGGCAGCACCCATTTGTCCGGTAGTGAGCATAACCCTTGGCCCTCCAAGTCCAGCGTGAGAGCAACTGAAATTACGCCCGGCCATAAACAGGTTCTTAATGTTTTTGGAGTATAGACTTCTATACGGAATATAGTACTGCGGACCTCTGTAGAATAAAGCTTCCGAAATAAAATCAGGATTGCTCTCATCTTCAAGAACGGTTTGGTAATGCACATCTACGGCTCTTTTTTCTATAACTACGCCATCTGGGAATTTTCTTCCTTCTTTGGCATCGTTAAAAGTAAAAATGTGGTCGCCTACTAATCTTCTGGATTCTCGTTTTCCTACCAAATATGAAACCCACTCCAATTTTCTGTTTTTGTTTACCTCGTCTTTTTTGGCATTGGAAAATGATCCGTAAATGGCTCGTAACATATGATCCCGTATTTCTTCGGCATCATCAATCTGACTCAAATCGTTTCTACTAAACTCCCACTGCCATTCGCCATTAACTTCGGCATAATCCTTAGATACCGGCATGGCCCAAGGTACTTCTGGAAAACTCTGAGGACTGTCCGTGTCTTTAGATCCCCAAAGAACGGAAGAACCCATAACGGCATTATCCGCTTCTTTCGGGCTCCATAGTTCCCCATGCTCTTCCCAGTATTCGCCATAGGTATCAACGCTTTCACGGCCGTACGAGAATTCGGCGCCAGCCCAGAAACCTATCCAACCATCACCTGTAGAATCCACAAAATAGGGAGCGGTAAACCGTTTTCTTTCTCCCGTAAAAGTTTGTCTTGCATCTACATATTTTACGCTATTTTCTTCAGAAATAGCATCATAAGCACGCCAGTTAAGGAATAAATCTATATTGTCATAACTCTTAACATTTTCATCCCTTTTTTGTTGATCAAGTTTAGATTCTGCCGAACCATTAGGGTAATGTTTGGTATCTATTTTTTTAAGAATGCGCTCAAAGTTTCCGTAGATACCTTCTGTATGCACTCTAATTTCCTCACTTGCGTTACCTCCTAAAACGGGACGGTCATGGATTAAGGCAACTTTTAGCCCTTGTTCGGCGCCGGCGATGGCTGCTGCACAACCTGCTAGTCCGCCACCCACAACTACTAAGTCATAGGTTTTTAACTCTTTGGGAGCATTAGGCTGGGCCGTAATTTCTTGACGCCAAGCTGCCAACTTTTTTGTGGATGAGGGAGGCGTATCTTTTTTGGTTGAAAAATAAATGGCATCACAACGCCCATTAAAGCCTGTAAGATCTTTCAATTCAATAGAAGTGGCTTTCTTTTTGTTTATTTTGGTCTGTCCGGCATATTGCCATCCCCAACCGGAGCGTGTTCCCAAGACCGTATCCAATACAGTTTCACCTACTTTTAATTGAAATTTTCCTGGAGCTTCCCATTCACCGGGAACCCAGTTCATGGTGCGTACCCAGACATGGTAATTACCAGATTTTTTAAAATTGACCTCTGTTGATGCATTTTCTACAGGCTTGCCCATACCATGCGCATTTAGGTAAGGTGAGCCCATTTGCTCTACAAATTGTGGATCTACTACCCAACCTCCAGGGTTATCAAAACTTTCTGCCTCTACAAGTACGTCTTGCGATAAGCCATAGAATGTGCTGAAGATTACAAATAATAGGGAAAATACATTTTTCATAGCGGTGTTATTAAATCTAGTACGGTCTAGTACGGTTTCGGTAAATATATAAAATTATTTTTAATCTAATTATTTAGTCCGTAATAAGTGATGTTAATATATTTTGATGTGATATTTTGAGCATTTGATAGTGAGGCTGATTGTGCTTACGTGTATAAAAAATCCCCGAGGGTATACCAAGGGGATTTAAAAAATACCTAAAAGGTTGTATCTAGTACCATTCGCTCAACACAAAACTATTGAGCCAAACCGCTTTTCCGTCCAGACCTTTAAAAACAAAACGCACCTTGTTTTTACCATCTGATTCAAAATGGATGTCGGTAGGATGAAATGGTGTAGTCTGCATATTTTCACCTTCGGTAACTATTATATTCCCTTGGGTTGAGGAACCCTTTGTATCGTTTATAGTAACGCTAAGCTCTTTGGCGTACGGAATCTTATAGATTTTATAAGTTGACATTTTTTCTTGATTGGGATCCATACTATCCGTATTGGTCCTGGGAGCATGATGAACTGTATTCAACTTATATTTTCCCTTTTTCAATCCGGAAAATTCTAGGGTAAGTCCTTCTTTTGACATACCTAGGACACCTTCGCCATGTGCAAATCCGTATTTACCAATAACATTTATTTCACCCAACCAACGGGTTGAGCTAGGGTCTTCACTACTTTGAACAGTGGCGGAAAAACCTCCAAATTCTTTAAATTCTTTTGTAGAAGCTTTATTATCCTTGCCGTTCCAAGGCGTCCAATCAAACTGTACGAGTTGTTCCTCTTCGCCTAAATCAACCCGGAGCGTTTCAAAATCATATATGGGTTTGGCATTTGCGGCTATCACATCAAAGTTGGCCCTTACGGTCCCAACCGTTGCAGAGGCTGTTTTTAGTCCTTTGGCCTTAGCTGTTATGACTATATTTCCAGGCGTATTTCCAGCCCTAATCAGAACAGGTGACACCCCATATTCTGTGGGCATAGGGTTGGAGCCTATCCCTTCTTTGTCTCCAATAATTTCGGCATCTCCCCTTACCGAAAATTCAACGGACAGGGCGGCATCAGGAAGTAGGGTCCCGTTTTTATCCACAACTTTGGCGTAGGCTACCAAAATATCGGAACCATCTGCAACAAATTTTCGGCCTTCCGTATCCGGTTCCAGAATAAGCCTATAGGCCGCTTCTGGGGTCTGTTTGGTTTCAGTAACAACCACTTTGCCGTCAAGTAGGCCGTTTGCCGTAAGCTTTCCTTTTTGGAATTCGGAAATGGAAAATACGAAAGGGGCATGTTCTAAATATTTATACTTATCCGCTTTAGAAGGGTGTTGCGTTGTAATGGTTTTTCCATTTACTTTTAATTCTACTTTTTCCGAATTACTGAATACAACTACTTCTTTGGTACCTTCCTTCCATTCGGTATTAATATGTAGATAAGGATAATTGGTTAGTTCTGCAGGATACCAAGCCAAATTTTCTTCTGGACGCGGATAGCGAAAAGCGGTCATAAAACCACCTCGACTTCTATTTTTAGGGGTTTTGGTAGGGTGAAAAGTGTAGTAGGCGTGGGCGGTCCATGATATGAGTCCCAATTTCATAGGGTTGTTCATATATTCATTAACGGCCTCGGGACCACGGCGACCTTCCATTGCCAGCATAGGTTCATCACCACTCCAATAATAGGGGCCATATACCATTTGCCCGTAAATGTCCGTAAGACCGGAAGTTTGCCAACCTGTCCATCTACTACTTTGCGAAGCAGTGTATCTAAAAGGGTCTTCTTGTTTAATTACGTTATGGGCCCTTGGAACATAACCTCGGTGATTGATACCGGCTCCCCAAATAAAAACAGAGGTATGGTTTCTATGATTTCTGACCATGGCTCTAGCCGATTTTTCATAATTATCAAACCAAGCTTGGTTTCCTATAGACATCCATGTAGGGGCTTCTTCGTAGACCAACATTCCTAATTCATCACAGGCCTCGAGCAAAGAATTGTCATGCGGATAATGTGCGGTACGAACCACGTTCATTCCCAATTTTTTTAATTGAAGTATGTCTTTATAGTGCAATGAGTTGGGCATGGCATCACCTATAAAGCCATAGTGTTGGTGTAAATTGGTGCCAATGAGCTTTAAAGGCTTTCCGTTTAACACGATGCCGTCATGATCATTCATTTCAATTTTACGGAAACCTGTTTTAACTTCTGCCTGATCTACCGCTTTATCATCTTCAAAAACTAAAGTATGAACACGATACAAATTGGGCTCGTTAATAGACCAAAGTTTTAGATTATCTTCTATACTTCCTATAAGATTAAACTGAACGTCCGCTCCGCTAGGAATCGTTTTGATCTGCTTTAACTTTAGGACAACCAAACCTTTATCATCTATGACGCGGTTTAAAACAGTAGTCTTTTTAGGTTCCCCATTTTCATTGCGAACCGTAGTTTTTATGTTAATGGTGGCATTAAGGTTAACCGGGTCTACGGTTGGTGTGGTAATGTATTGACCTGCGTTTTCGGCCTCCCAATTAAAAGTAATGTGCAACGGATTGGTTTCTACCAAATACACATCACGATATAGACCGGCAAACTTAATATAGTCCATAGGCCCTGGGTCCGGAGGAACGTCTTCTCGTTTTCTATTATCGGCCAAAACGGTAACTAGATTTTTCTCTCCTCTATTTACAAAATCGGTAATATCAAAATGAAAAGGTGTGTATCCTCCAACGGCATGCTGACCAATGTGTTTGCCGTTTACCCAAACATCCGTTACTTGGTGGACGCCTTCAAACTCCAGAAATACTTTGGTGTTCGTATTTTTGGATACTTCTATTTCCTTTCGGTACCAACCTACTTTTCTCATGAATGTATCTTGGTACTTATCATCTTGTGCACCGTTGAGGTCCATGGTCGTAAGTTCCAACCCGTGAGGTACGTTAACCGTTTCCCATTTGGAATCGTCCGTTGCCAATGTATAGAAATCAGCTTCGGGGTCGCCCAAATGGAATTTCCATCCTTGGTTAATATTCAACTTGGAACGATCCGTTTTGGTAAATCCGTCCGGTAAACTCCTTTTTTGCCCCCAAGTTATAGCTGACATTAGTAAAATGCAGAGCGTTAGTTTAAATGTTCTCATAAGATAACAATGTTGTATTTTGAATTAAAGAGGATTTTATTCCTCGTTTTCCAGTTCTTCTATGGTCCAGTAATCCTCGCGATCTTTGTTTTCGTTCCGAACTTTACTAACCACCCAAGAGCCAATACCGTTAGAATCGTTCAAGTGCATTCTGATGTAAGTCAGTACACTAGCAATATAGTCATCGTCCTGTTGTTTCATGCCCGCCATAACACCGGAATACTCTTTGCCATCAACCGGCCCTGTTAGTCCATTAAGAAGTATTTTTACGGGGATATCCCATTTTTTAGCCGTTACTCGCGGAGAACCCACCAATGAAGGGGCCATGCCCTCAATACCCGTTCCGTTAATACCATGGCAAGAAGCGCATAAGTTTTTGAAATGGGTATATCCGTTAACAATTCTATTTCGGGTATTGCTACTCTCAAGAACATATTGTTTTTTAATCTGTTCAATTTCTAAGGGAACCTCCTTTAAGCTTTCTTCACCAATACTTGCAATTGCTTCGTTGTTGGGGTTGGCAGCTATAATTTTGGAAATGGTTTCGTTGCCTTTTTTGTCTTTAGTAGACCGTAACGAAAGTACCAACTGCTGTAAGACCTCAGGATTTTTATCGCTTTTTAAAGTTTCAACAGCGTTAAGAACAGTCGTGTCACCAGATGCCAAAAATGGTTCGCTCAAACGTACCGCTGCCATGCGTACCCGGACATCTTCATCTTGCAAAGCATCCAAAACCAAAGTTTTATCAATAGCATCAAGACCGTCTAGCGTCCAAATGGCATGAAGCCTGCCCAAAGCATAATCCGTATCGCCAAACATTGAAGCTATAAAGGGATCTCCGCCAGTTGCAATATCCTTTAAATCTGAAACTATGGATTTGTCCTGTTTAAGTACCAGAAGTTTTTGGGCTGTAAGCCTATACCAACCGTTAGGATGATGCAAGTAATCTACTAGTTCATTAGAGGTTTTGTGTAATAGGTCTTCTTGTTTGGAAGGAGCTATTTCATCATGTACTATTCTATAGATTCTACCCTTCCCAATATTCTTGTCAAAACCTTTTCGCTCTACCACAGGACGTAAAAAGCTTCCTTTTCTTACCCAGTTTCCTTCTTGAATAATACCACGGTACATATCTACTACGTATAAGCAACCGTCAGGACCTGTTTGGGTATCTACAGGCCTAAAGTTGGTATCTGTGGATGCCAGGAATTCTGTTTCCCCGTAAGGGTTGGACAATACCTTTTTACCATTAACTATATTTACTTTTGCACGACGGATTAAACGTCCTACGGGCTCAGGAATAAAAAGGTCTCCGTACATGGGCAGTTTATCTCCCAAGAAGATAGATTGGCCACAACTGGCCGTAAAATGGTTTAAAGTGCCGTCTTCACGCAATCTTCTGAGGCCGCCCTGTACGTCTGGAGTTCCAATGATGGGCCACACTTTCTCAAAACCTTCTTCCCATTTCCCTTCCATTTCCAAGGTGCCGTAATAAGGATGTTGTTGGTAACCTAGAGCGGGAGTTTCCCCACCTGCGCTGGAATAATAAATTTGACCCACTTCATCCTGTGTCATACCCCATTGTCCGGAAGGCGCATCCCTTAACGTATCAATTTCCATTTCACCTTTGGTAAAACGGTAGCGTAAGGAACCGTTGGATAAATAAAGATAATTGTCCAAACCCCATATCATGGTAGCGGATTGGTGCTCCAGATTGGCATTGTCCCTTTTGTTGTTCTCAAGCACTAGCTTCTTTTCATCGGCTACGTTATCACCATCGGTATCCCTGTAACTATAAAGGCTACGGTTGTAAGTTTCACCAATAAGAACACGGTCATCCAAAGGGAGTATAATCCTGGGGAGAATTAGGCTGTCCACAAAAACAGTGCTTTTGTCCATTTTTCCATCACCATCAATATCCTCAAGAACCGAAACCCTGCTCCATGGCTCGTTTTCATCTGTACCGTCTATGTCTTGCATGTAGGTAATCATTTCAGCAACATAGAGTTTACCATCCGGACCCCAAGCAATTGTTACAGGTTCGTTGATCATAGGTTCACTAGCCACCAGCTCCATACGGTAACCTTCGGGTAAATGCATGGTTTTCATACTTTCTTCAGGAGACATAAAAACTACGGGTGGGTCTTTTACCAATTGGGGTTTGGTGTAAATAACGTCTGCATAAACAGGTTTCTCTTTTTTGCAACTGCCCAGGGTAATCAGAATAAAGGCCGAAATGGCAAAGAAAAAATTGCGTCTCATAAAATGGTTTTGAAACTGGTAAAGGAATTTGAACATGTCTTTTTTTGGTGTTTGTTTATTTGTTTGTTTTGGTCGAAATGATGTTTTAAAGGTATTGAGTTGTATAGAAATTGATCTATACTCGTTTTTTGTGCTTAAAAATCCTGCTTGACGTAAAATTAACCATAGCATTATGTTGAGTTTGATACAAATGGTCAGATGCCTATATCAAATGTGTTTTTTGATGGTAAGCGAGGTTGAACGACACATAATCTATCTTAAAACTCTTGACAGGACAGAGAAGTAAGGAAAGTACATTTTTCATTATCAATAGTGTTTTTACAGTTCTTTATTTCGTTGGATGAGTGGAACTTCCAATTTCTACTTCAGCTATTATGGCATTTTTACCGACCCACCTTAAAATTTCAATTTTGACATAACGGGCGTTGGATGCATTAAAAGCAATGCTTCTATATTTGGAGTTTTCAGGCCAAGAGTTTGTGGCAACTAACGTAAAGTTTTCATTATCAATGCTGGTATAGGTTTTACATTCCAAGATATTTCCTTTTGATAGGGCAGTTTCAGGAGCTGGTTTGCTCTTATGGTTGGGTACTAAAGTGATGATATCTATATTTAGAGGACTCCCCAAATCAAAAGTTAAAGTTTGGTTTGACGAAGTATTTGAACTCCAGTGTTTAAAATCGGTTTTGTATTGGGTAGCATCAATTAGATTGCTGGCTTCACCACTTGATGCGGTAGCTTTTACAATTGGCGCAGAGTAAATAAGATGTTTTTTTGAGGGAAGGTCTGCTCTACGTGTATTGGGAGACCATTTTTGTCCAATATCTTCTAAAAGAGTAATAAAGACAGAGTCTAAAAAACCTTCTCTGTTGGGCATACAATTGAGCATAAAATTACAGTTCCTGTGCTCTAAGGTTTCCAATTTTGAAACCAACTTTTCGGCACTTTCACTTTTTTTTATACCATTTGGAGTTTCAGGGCTCCAAAACCACCCGTTTCCTTTAAAACTACAATGACCCAATGCAGATGCCATTTGGTTATTTTCCTCTGGAAACGCACCAAACGGACCTTCAAAGTACGGAACGTCTAATTGGTAAGGGGCCTGTAAATGGGTATGGTCTGTTAATAGACATTTAGGCTGTAGTTTTCTGATCAATTCACGAATTTCTATGAAGGGTACTTCATGATGGCCCATACGCCAAAACCAGCCATCCACAACAAAATAGTCTATTTTACCATAATTGGTAAGCAGTTCGGTAATCTGGGTTTTTATAAAGTCTATCTCCTCTGTACCTATTTTACCTTTGTCTATGCCATGCGTACTGTCCCAAATAGAGTAATAGAGCCCAACCTTGAGCCCCTTTTTTCTGAAAGATTCAACATATTGCTTTACAATGTCCTTTTTGTAGGGAGTTGAACCAACGTCATAATCGGTTACTTGACTATCCCATAAACAAAAACCTTCATGGTGTTTTGTGGTAAGCAAACCAAATTTCATTTGAGCTGAAACAGCGGCATTGGCCCATTGGTCCGTATCTAATTTTTTTGGGTCAAAGGTAGATATGTCATAGTTAGCTTCTCCCCAACTGGCTCCATAAGACATGATGTTGTAACAAATGAACATGCCAAATCGCATATCAACAAAATCCTGTAATAATTCGCTATATGGTTTTGATGCTGTTTCCTGGGTTTGGGCCGTTACTTCTAGGCAGCAGAGTATAGCTAATATGGTCAAACGTATAATTCTCATTAAATAGCGTATTTATATATAATTTAAAACCGTTGTTGGATGTATCTTTTCTCTATATTGAAAAAGGATATCTAGTACTAGAAAAGTGTTGTTTCTCTATTATTGGATAGCTCTAGATAGGTTTCTTGCATTTTCTTTACACGATCTGCTTGCCCGGGTTCATTAATTAGGTTTTTGTTTTTCTTTTCTTTCAAGTTATCCTTCAAATCATATAACTCAATTGCTTTTAGTCCCTTTAGGTTTTTCTTACTGTCCGCAATCATGATTAATTTAAAATCACCTTCTCGAATCGCGTGAAAAGGACCCTTTACATCTTGTGACCTATGTATGAGGTACTTATGTAGTGGTTTAGTAGATTGTTTTTGAAAGATAGGAAGAAGATTAGCGGAATCTAGAATCTTGGTATTATCAAGGGGAATGTTTACAATTGCCGATAAGGTGGCAACCATATCCTGACCTACAATAGGCACATGGGATTCTGAATTTTTAGCTATCTTTCCGGGCCAAACTGCAATAAAAGGAACGCGATGCCCACCTTCATAGATGGATGCTTTTTTACCGGCTAACCCATTACTGGAATCATGACCTGCTCGCCTTAAGGCTTTATTTTTATTAAGACCACCGTTGTCTGAAGTAAACACGAACAGCGTATTTTTATATTTTCTGGATTTTTTTAGAGCTTTTATCATCATACCCACTTGAGCGTCTAGTTCAGCAATCATATCGCCGTGACTACCTAATGTGGAACCCATTATTTTTATTCCATCTAAAGTCTTGGCAGGAGTGTGGGGAACATGTACAGCTTGACTACAATAGTACATGAAAAATGGTTTTTCACTTTGTTTTTCAATATAGCCCACAGCTTTGTTGGCCAATATAGGCCCGGCTAAGGTAGGATTCCAGTTAGAGTCGCCAATGCCATCTCTATTGCGCTCTTTGTTATCTTCGCCATATTCAGTTTGTTCAAAAGGAATGTGTACCAGTTCTGAATCTGTTTTGAGTTTCATCCACTCCCCATTCTCATAATAGACGTAGGGTTTGTTTTGAATGCCCTGAGGGAGCTCAATAGAATAATTAAAATCAAATTTTTGGGCGCCTCCCTCGGTTTTGGAGTAATCATCAGGGGCACCGTTCCAAACACCTCCTAATCCCCATTTACCAAAAAACGCCGTATTATAACCCGCTTTTTTTGCAATACGAGATAGTGTGTTGGAATCGTTTATACCATCATTGCTTAACGGAGACCAAACACCCCAAGGACTGTTTGTGTTTCTATATGGGTAGTTTCCGGTCATCATGGAATATCGGGTAGGAGCACATAAAGAAGCAGGGGAATGGGCATCGGAAAAACGCATGCCATTTGCAATAAGTTCATCTATGTTAGGGGTGGGTACAAACGGTTCTTTACCCGTTCTTTCTTTGTGATAAAAACCGATATCACCTAGACCGATATCATCTGCCATGACAATTATAACATTGGGTTGTTCCTGAGCACTCAGTAGACTACTAAACCCAGCAAATAAAACTAGGAAGCATACTTTGTTTAAAAATGTAAATGATTTCATATGTGTTCTGATTTTATAGTATCAATTTTTTGAAATGTCTTAATCCTTATTGTTCGCTTGTAGAAAGTTTGGAATACGCTATTATCAGCTTGCCTTCTTTTGTTTTTCCAAGGAGTTTTCCGGCAAAATTGATAGCTGTAATTCCGTTTCCAGAGCCGTCAAATTCCACGACGAGATCTTTTCCTTTTTTCTTGGTTTTAGAAACTTTAGAACCTCTTCCAAAATCGACTTCCTCAGAAGCACCAAATCTCAAAGAAGCAAGGTCAATATCGTTTTGCGCGTCAAAACCTGCTTCTGAAAGTATTAGAATTTTAATTTTTTTTGTGGTTGAATCTACGTTCCTTTTATTCAGCATCTTAATGCGTTTATGTACAGTAAGGGGAACAATGATGTTTGTTGAACTGTGTTTGTCCTTAGCCAGATCATCTGCTTTTGGGACATCTATCACAGCAAGGGAAAGATGGGTGGCCCTGCCGTATTCATCTTGTAATATATGAGGGCGCTCTAGTTTGTACCAATGGGTTCGCGTACCATCTTCGTAGGAAGTATTGTCCGGAGTGTAGGCCGTACCGGGGTTGAATTTCCAATGGATGCCATCGGGTGAACGTAAATAAATTGCGCGATAATCCCAGAATGCATTGATTATCATATGATACTGTACGTCATCTTTCCAAAGTACGGGGTCTTCGTAATTACTATTTCTATATTTTTCAGGGATAATAGGGTTGTATCTGATCTGGTCGGTCAGTACGGTATAGGGGCCAAGCGGGTCGTCCGTGGCACTGCGCATCATTTCCCCGGCCTTTGTTACAAATAGAAACCGACCATCTTCTAATTGAACACCCGAAAGATTGCGATAGTAACGATACGATAGTTTTTCGTCTTCATTAGTGCTTTTCCAATCAACGGTCATGGTTCCCAAACGTTTCCATGGGCCGTTCATGGTTTTAGAGGAGAACAAGGTAGCTTCCCAGTTTACGAGGGAGTAGAGCATATATGTGCCGTCGTTCAACAATATTATATCAGGATTATGGCCCAATCCATTGTGAAAACCATAGGCCGTATCTTTTTTTACCTTGTAGGGTCCTGTTGGGGTTTCGGAGACCACATGGGCCACTGTTGAGTTGGGCCATTCCCAATGGCCTTTGGTTGCATTTGCCGGCCATCGGGTAACCAATATATGGTATTTTTGGTCTTGGTCTTTTACTGGTCTGCCTCCCCAATAGCTCCACTCTGGGTCTTCTATGCCGTTATCAGGGTCGCGTGGTAAAACGCTTTCTGCACCCCAAAGATTGCTTCGTAGTTCTTTGTGAATGGGCATCGGTAGAATAAGATCACTAAATGAGGTTCCAAATACTGCTTTTACTTTAGCGCTTACTTGTGGTGAAGCCTTACTTTTATTCCCGGAGTAATCATGAGCAAATACCACATAAGAGTTGTAGACATCTTTTTTTGGGGTAAAATCTACATACTCGGAACCTGTGAGGTCATGAGCAATCTGGCGTAGGTGATTTCCATTAGCATCCCCTCTATACACGGAGTAACTGGCCACATCGTCATCTATACTTTTGTTCCACTCCAGTTTAATTTCGGTTTCAAGGGCCTCAATTTTTAGTGTAGAAGGAGGGGCAGGGGCTTCATGGTCTATTTTTTTAAGAAGCACTTTGTTAGAGCCCGCAGATTCTGAAGTATCGAGGCGGGTTACAACATAGCTATATGCTATACCGTTAATAAGGTTTGTATCGGTAAAACTAAAATCAGCAGTCGTGGTCAGTTTTTTGTACGCTTCGCTTTTTCTTTTACTTCTGTATACCGAAAACTTGCTGTCTGAATTCGCTTTTTTATCCGTCCAATCCAAACGGATACCGTCGGCCACTATTTTTCCCGAAAGGCTAGGACCTTCTTTTTCGGGAGCTTTTACGCTAAGGTTGACATAATCTAGAAAAACTTTTACATCCTCACTGGAATAAAATACGACCCGAACACGGGGAGGTCCAGTCATTACGTCCTCTTGGGTTACGGTATAGGTGCCTGAAAAATGTTCTATGGTTTTGTCTGAACCTATGAGTTTTACTTTTTTGGCCAAGATCCGTTCCTGTTCACCAAAAAATAGATGTAATGAAAGAGAACCGTTACTTATATATTCCAAATCGGCCCCAAAGCTCCAGTTCAATTCATCGCCCACTTTTAGGTCTTGATAACCAGGGGTCGTGTTCAAAGGCTTGGAATCTATATAGGCATAATCGAAAGAGCTAAAATAGCGACCGGTGAAAAGGCCCATTGAGTGGCCTTCTTTTTGTGGTTCGTTGGAGGGTGTCCAGAATGGGGATTGTAATCCGAGGCGCCAAGAACCGGCCTGTATCAAATTAAAATCACCATCGTTTACATTGGGGTAGGGGGCGTTGTCCCCAAGGAGAACACTTTGTGCCGATAAACTCAAGTGGCAAAAAAGAAGCAATACAATTGATAGAAAAGTATATGCAGGGGTACTTTTTTCTTTTTTCCGATGGTGATTTAGATGTCTCATTTTCTGTGTTACTATATTAGTGTTCTATTACTTTTGAGCGAGAAAATTTAACGGCGCTCAATTTTTAGCACATAGGCAAAATTGCAGGGTTTTTGTTTCGGAAATTGAACAACAAGGCCTTCCACTTTCTGTTCCCATTTGATGCTTTCATTGCTTCCCAACATTGAAATATTTTTGATGTCTCCAGGATAGAGTTTCCCCTTGCTGCCTAATGTTCTAATGGTAATTTTTTCCCCTGGCCATTCCATACAGATAGCGTACAAATTTTTTCCGTTTTGGGTAAACCGAATATCTTTTGAAGTGTATTTAGGAATCAACTCCCCGTGGTTTTTTCCTTGTCCGTGATGGCCGGGATTGGTTACTTCCGTAGGTCCTTCGCCATAAAATATCCAGGGCATGGTGTTGTAGATGGCTTCTCCATTTATTTTCAACCAATCACCCATGGCATATAGTTCCTTTTTTGTTTCCTCTGGAAAACTACCATCGGCCTTAGGGGGTACGTTTAGAAGCATTCTACCATTCTTACTGGTCATGTCTATCAACATATCGATTAATGTGCCGGCCTCTTTTACTTTGTTCGCAGGATTGTAGAACCAAGGACTGGGCCATTCAAAGTGACGTTGCATATTGATGTCTGCCATCCATGGGTCATATTGCATTCCCAATAGGTTTCCGTCTTCAATATCACGAATTCCTATTCCTGGTGGAATATCATGAGTTTTATAAAATACTTCTACTTCTTTCCCTAATTTTAGCCCCTTGTTAAAATAATCACTGATCAATTTTTGCTGATAACTTTCGGGTACACTGATCAGTTCATTATCACCTTCCGGTAACAGGCGGCCACGGTCTGTGTACTTTTTTAATTCGCCTTTTACGGTTCCTCCAAATCCAGTATCAAACCAAATCATATCTGGTTCGTGTTTGTCAATAGCTTCAGAAATACGATCAAACCACGCCTGGAAAATGACCTCTGCTGTTCGGCCTTCATTGGCCGTAGCGTACATTGAGTTGTCTTCATAGGGGTTGAGGTAAATTGGATCTTCCTTTGATAGTTGGCCCCACATACGGCTCCAAAAATCACCCGTATGAAAAGATGATATTATAGGCATATTGCGTTTGCGTAGTTCTTTTGCCAGGCTTCCATAAATATCTACTTTAGGGCCTTTTTTTACGGAATTCCAATCGGTAATATCGCTATTCCAATTTACGATTCCGCTGCCGTGCCATGCTACTGGACCCCCAAATTGGGCACCCGCATCTTCCATTAAATCTACCCAATTTTTAGCATCGAATTTTTCGCCTTTCCAAGCTTCAATAGCTTCAAGAACGGTCATTTCTTGGTTTTTGGAGGCTACTTGTACGGTTTGCGGTCCCCAATGAAAATAGATTCCGAATTTCATTCCGTACAACCAATCTGGTGTGTTGTGTTTTTGCAATGAGGACCATTCTGCTTCGTAGGACAAAGCTGATAGTTCACTTTTATTGTTTGAGTTTTGGGCAAAACTTATTGCGGTTGTCACGATGAAAACATAGCAGAAAGCAAAAAGGGTTTTAAAGTGTTTCATTTTGGTTATTTTTTTGTTGTTATTGGGCCCAACCTTCTGTTACTCCGTTTAAGTAGCTTATGAACCAACCGCTGCCCCATCCGGCACACCAAAGCACATCTTTGTTATAGGGGTCGGGTTTAACGTCGACGATTTTGTCGGGTTGGCCCAGGCCCTTGTTGATTTTTTTCCAGCTTTTACCGCCATCCGTACTGAGGTAAATACCCGGATTCATGAATTTACCCGACATACTCACCTGTTGTCCCGCAGCACTGAGAACGATAAGTTTCGGGTCAAGGGGAGAGGTTTCGGCCTGCCAAACAAAGGGGGCCTTGAATATTTGTTGCCAAGTTTCGCCCTCGTCCGAACTCCGCCAAACCCCGCCTTCTTCATAAGTACCACTACGTTGTCCGGTAGAAATGAGTATATCCTTGGTATTCCGGTCTATGAATACATTGTTCACCGAATTTATGACGGATGGAATGGTCATCTTTTCCCAATTACTCCCTTTGTCCTTAGAAATATAGAGTCCCCCGTTTTTATCGTTCAGGGCGGCGTATAGGGTTTCCGGTTGATCAGGATGCATAATGATACGCCTAACACTTGCATTTTTATGAAAACCGGTATTACTCAATTCCCAAGTATGGCCTCCGTCAAAAGAACGATAGAAACCATAGCCGCCTTTGGTGAGTTTTTCAGGTTTTCCCCCGCCTATTTCAGAAATTTTTCGCGAGGTCGAGCAGAAATACATGGTATTGGGGTCATTCGGGTCGATCAATAGGGAGTTCTGCGGGGCCAGACCTTGCCAAGAGTTATTGTCGGCTTCAAAAATGGTAGCGATATTCGCCCAAGTTTTTCCGCCATCGGTAGTCTTGCGCAGTTTACCGCGGTGTTCTTGGCGCCAAGACAAAATGAAAATAGTTTTGGGGTCTTGCGGATGTACCGCTACGGTCGATATAGAGTGGGCCCCATGATTACCGCTATGGTCATGTACCTGTCCTTCAATTTGCTCAACGGCTACGGCCTGTTTGTCGGGCCACCCTTCTAAATCCGTAGTTTGCCACAATCCGTGTTCGCCGCTACAGAGCAATCTTCTGTTTTTAATACCCGTTTCTAAAAGCATAAACCTTCCTGGAAGATTACTGCCTCCTCGGCCGATCCATTTGTTACTGCCCGGTGAGGTCTCATAATCATCTATTTGCTGCCAGGTCATGCCTTTGTCCGTCGATCGTAGGGTTTGTTGGTCTATACCGATATAAAGGTTGCCATTAGGGGCTATTGACATCATTCGGTTACCGGAGGAACCCGCAGTACCGTCCATATAGGTCTTTAGGTGGGCAAACTCGATATTGGTTCCGGTAGGGTTGTTCCTGCTTTTCCAATAGTCCAGATCCTTGTTTCCTTTCCAATACGGACCGTATCGGGCACAGGTAATCCAAGTTTTTCCGCCATCTAAGCTTCGCCATACATCACCTGGACCGAAGGTAAAATCGTGTTTGCGATTGTAGCTTACATAGATTTCGTCTTTGTTCAAGGGGTTGACCACCAATCGATTGAAAACCGGAAGTGTTTTTGTGGGCAAGGTGGTGAACTTTTTCTTCGATTCCGACTTTGAGGTTCCGAACCAGTATCCCATGGTTTTATGGAAACGGTCTACTTCGGCATTGGAGTGGAGGGCGGTCATATCAAAATAGAGATTACCGGTAATGTCTTTCCAGCTCTTACCGCCGTCGGTACTTTTAAACACGCCTCCTTTTGCGCTTACCGTATTTCCTTTGTCTTCATAAACTGTTTGGTCTACCAAATACAGAACAAATTCATTGGTTCTTGGGTCGTAGTAGGAGGTCAGGTCACGGGGAAGGTTGTTGGGGAGTCCCTTACCGTCTTTTTTCCAAGAAAGTCCGCCATCGGTGCTGCGCATCAATCCGAAGTTGGTAGCCATAAGGATGTGTCGATTGTTCTTCGGGTTTACAATAATTTTTCCCACATCGGTCTTTTCGTGAAGGCCCTTAGTTATTTTTTTCCATGTTCGGCCTTTATCGGTAGACTTATAGATACAGCCATAGGCTGCGTATTTGAAGAAAATGCCGTTGGGGTTGGCGGCCGATCTGTGGTTGCTCTTTACGTTCCAAAAATCACCTGCGCCCGCATACCAGATATTGTCGTCGGTCGGGTCTACGGCCAGTTCGCTCAAGCGCGTTCCCTCTTGTTCGTAATACCAGCCTTTTTCAAATGATTTGGGGTCGTTGGGGTCTATGTTCACGTCTTTATGGCTTCCGCCCAATTCCGTGGTCTTTTTCCAGCTTCGGCCCCGGTCAAGGGTTTCAAAGACCCAACCGTTCCAATCGATGGCCATACCGTAGTCGGGGTTTTGCAGGGAGAATTCAATATCCAGGACCCGTTTCATATCGTGGCCCAATCCATCGTGATCTTTTAGCGAATGCCAAGATTTTCCGTTGTCCCATGTTCCGTAACTCACATGCATATCGGGCCCCATGAACATCACATTGGCATCGGTGGGGTGGTTCCAGAATTCTTCGCAATAGCCCGACATTCCCGGACCGAAATTCTTCCATTCAATGGAAGGGTCCGATGCTACTTTCTCCGTTTTGATCTGTTGAAAAAAGTCTTTGGTCTGGGCTTGAAGTGCTGTAGTAAGACATCCCAATACTAGAAATAAAGTCGTTTTTTTCATAGTTCAATGCTCTAATTTGTAACTATTTATAGTTCTGTTATTTTTTAATCCATTCCAATTTATCGATACTCACCCCTCTGTAAGGCCATTCAACACTTGATATATACCATTGCCCATCTTCGCCCTGAAAAATCTCGGGGGCATGTGCCTTTAACACGGTAATTTCCTTTTCTTGGTCAACCCCAAAATCGGTCAGGTCATTCGACTGGTAGACGTAGGCTTTGTGGGTATAGGCGCCTTGAATATCCTTACCGTCCCATCCGCCTTCCCAAGCACAGACAAAGAGGTAAAAGCAATTGTCATGAAACAATAGACTGGGAGATTCAGGGTCGAATTGATTCGTCTTGAGGATGGTTTTGGGCTCGCTCCAGTGTATCAAATCCTTAGAAGTCGCCATACGGACACTTTTGATGGAACAGTAGGTCAGGTAATATGTGCCATTGTATAAAAGCAAATTAGGGTCGCGGGCACCATCCGGGTCCGAGAAGAGTTCTCCTTTTGGTTCCCAATCATATAGATTTTCGGAAACTGCCATGCGCATTGGGCTATGGCCGTAAACCATCTGAAATAAACCATCTTTTTTTATAATGTAAGGTGCATGGTTGGCAGCTATTTCTCCTGGGCGATCTTTTGGGGTCAATATTTTAGGGAGGTCATTATAGTGGTGCTCCTTTACTGTCTCTTTAAAATCTGTTGCTTCTGATACGGCATGAAAAGAACCATGCTCGCCTTCATGTATGCCTTTATTGAGTGGGATTGTTTCTACCAATGGATGGGTTATTCCAAAGATATGCCACTTGCCATCATTACCTTTTACAAAGGTGTGGTCGTTAGGAACCCATTCATTATACCATTTTCCTTCTTTTAGGTTAGGTGTGTCAGGTGCGAAAAAATAATCGCCATCAGGCATATAGATTCGTACATATTCATTGGCCTGTTGTGGCACTAATATATTCTCCTGAGCCCTAAGCCCCATGTGAAAGAGTAAAAAGTATACAGCTAAAAGTTGAAAGGTACTAGTTTTCATTTGGTATAGTGTTGGTGGTGGGTTGGTCTGTGAGCATATGCTCAAGTCATAATGTCTATTTTAGATTGATTACTAGGGTTTTATGTTGGTTTGTTATTTAAAGTGAAAGCGTTGTGTATGTGTTGAATAGCCTTGCCCGTTTTCAATATTTTGAGCGTGGTAATACGATTCCCCTATTGAAAACGAGCTTGGTTACTTTCTCATTTTTTAGCCGATTTATAGTTCTAGTTTTCCTTCAGCTTTTTAGTAGCGTTCATGGCACGTTCTCGCTGTTTGGCATTGAGTCCATGCTCTAACAAATACTCGAACTTTGGAGTATTGTGGTGCCGTTTCATTTGTTGATCATCAACATCTAAACTTAGGTCGCAATCAAAACGAACTAGAACCACATGATTCTTTTTCCAGTCGCGCGTAGGGTTGGCAAAATGTGAAATCCCCCAAGTAATTCCACGACCATATTTGGTATCTGTAAAGGCATCAGCAATAAAAGGACCACCGGCATCTGGCATCATTTCTACCATGGCGGCAATCTCAAAATTCACCCAATCTTCCGCATATTGTATGGTGTTCATTTCGTTACCGTCTCTAATTGCAAAAGCGGCTACCCCTTTTTTGAAAGGAAATAGGGTTGTCTCATGTCCTGAACTCATTACCGGGTTCAGTGGGTGTTTTTCAAAAGGACCTAAAGGGTCATCTGCTATGGCAAGCCCATGCATACGCACATTACCTTTGGTTTTCGTTTTACCAAAATCGGATTTATAATACAGATATATTTTTCCGTTATGAACTATAGGGTAGGGGTCATGAATGGAAAATTGGTCCCAAGAACCAGGAGCTCCGTTAGGTATAACTTCTTTGTTTAAAGGAGTCCAAGGACCATCAGGAGAATTGGCATAAGATACGGCAACGGGGCAATTGTCTCCACCACTTTTTCCCGGAGCTTCAGAAAACGCTTGATAATATAAATAGTATTTGCCTTTCCACTTTAAGATATCCGTAGTGGTAACGGAACGCCATCCTACTTGAGGTTTGGGAGGTCTAGGAACGGCAACACCTTGCTCTTCCCAAGTAAATCCATCTTTGGAGGTAGCGTAGAATATATCCGCCAAATCCCAATCTGCAGAGGGAATAGTGTCATTGGATTCCTCTACCCTTGGAATCCCTACCGGGGCCACAGGGGTTTCTCGGTGGGTGTACCAAATGTAATATTTACCATTTTCAAAAATTACCTTTGAGGGGTCTCTTCGTGATATGGTGCCATCATTACCATGATAATCAAAACCTTTAAGTTCTGTATATTTAAATTGGGTGTACAATTCGTTGGATTCGGGACGAGCCCCTAAGTAGTTATCATAGTTCCGTTCTAAAGCGGCACTCAAAGGTCTGTTGGGTTTCTCTTCTGGCAACTCATATGGAAATGCCTTTTCTTGGGCTTGGGCCATTGCAAAAGTGCTCAAACTTAATGCTAGTAAAATATACTGTTTCATACTACTGTTCTGGTGTTTCTGGTTGAATAATATGTTTATAAAATGATTATAGCTTAATGGTCTTGTTGGGTTTGGGATGTTGTGTAACATACCACCCGCTACCACGTGTTGATGTATAGAATTTACCCGGTGTATAGTTGTCTATGGCAATATCGTTTATGCGATCGCTTTGACCATTGCCCAGATTAATTTTAGCCCAAGTTTTCCCAGCGTCTTGCGAAAGGTAGGTGCCAGCATTTTTTGTGCCGATGGAAACATTCCCTAGAGTAGATACCAAAATGGTATTTGGGTTATAATAGGCCGTTTCAATACGGTTAGTCCAAGGATAATCAAAAATACGTTTCCAGGTACGCAAATTATCATTGCTCACCCAAACCCCTCCGGCATTGGATTTACCTTTTTTGGTTCCTGCAGTAATGTAGGCCTTTCCGTCTCGGGAAAAATGAATATCGTTTATACCTTGGTTACCGGATATCTTTTCGGTAGATGAAACTTTTGTCCAAGATGCTCCGTTGTTAACAGATTTAAAAAGACCTCCGTTTTTATTCTGTACGGTAACATATAGGGTGTTGGGATCCTTTGGGGAGAACGCAATTTTTGTGGCGTCACGTGAAGTGGGTAAACCTGTATTGGCCTCTTGCCATGTTTTTCCTCCGTCGTGGCTTTTATGTACCCCAAATCCGGTTACGGAATTACCTACCCATTCCATATCAATAGAATTTTTAGGGACTACAAAGTACATGTTGTCCGGGTTTTCAGGGTCTATGATAAGGTGATTTTGATGTACGCTTTGGTCTCCACTATGTGCCTTTATCTCCCATTTTGGAATGGCAATACCATGTTCTTTCCATGTTTTTCCATTATCAACGGATTTTAATAATTTACCTTTTGCAGCCTGCCTAAAGAACAAGGCATAATGAATAAGCGTGTCCTTGGGATGTATGGCGTACCAGCTTAGTGATGTTTCATGGTCCAGAAAATTATGGGATTCTGCACCTTGGGCTCCAGGACGAACCTTAGGCCCTTCATCATTGGTTACCCACAAACTGTTTTCGCCCGCCATGCAGAATACCTTATTTTTTATATCCAGATGTTGGTAGAAACCATGTCCGGGCAAATTACTGTTTCCCGCTCCTACATAACTCTCCGTTCCGGGGGTGGTATACTTATCATCAATATCTACCCATGTTTCCCCTTTGTCATAGCTCATAAGCGATATTTTTGCCATTTGGGTGTGAAGCACGGTACCGTCTGCATTCCACCTGACAAAATTGGACCCTTTACGTTCATAGAAATCCCTATCTACCCAATCTTTTAGGTAACGAAGTGAGATGTTGGTTTCCATAGGGTTGCCTCTTTTTTTCCAATATGCATAGTCCTTAGAGGTAGTTTTCCAAGCTTTTCCGTTGCGCAGGGCAATGTGCCAATTTTTGCCTCCGTCTTTACTGCGCCAAATCTGACCGGGTTTAAAGTTGTTCCGGGAAGCATTGGAATATTCATTGTTGAGGTAAATATTATCTGCATCATTCGGGTCTACCGCAATGGTGTTGAAACGAATGGTAATGGCCGAAGGCATTTGAGGGTACTTCTCCCTGAATTCGCTGTCTTTCATATCAAAAACATAAGCGGCACAGTGTACATAGCTCTTTTTGATATCTGCATTCTTTTGAAATTGCCGCATATCCAAAGGCAAATTACCTTCAAGTTTCTCCCAACTTTCGCCACGGTCAACACTCTTGAAAATTCCACCTTTATCATTGGTCAATGTTTTACCATCTGTTTTCCACATGGGGTTACAGATAACGTAAAGGGTCAGCACATCATTTTTTTCATTGTAGTGATGGCTCATGGCCCGCATTACATCATAATCAAAACCCTTGTTTTTTTTGGCCCAGGTGTTTCCTGCATCCGTACTTTTATAAAAACCATAATTGGTACTGGCGTAGATAATGTTAGAGTCTTTTGGGTCTACCAATAAGGTTTCAAATTGGGTTTTTGGGTGTAGCCCTTTGTTCAATACTACCCAGTTTTTGCCTTTGTCCGTACTTTTCCAAAGTTTGTTTAAACTTGGTTCGTGTTCTTTGGACCCATGGGGTTTGCTATTGGGGAACAACATTCTACCTAAATGTCTCATTTCACCACCGCCGGCGTACCAAATATTGTCGTCCTTGGGGTCTACGGTAACACAGGAAACGTATTTGCCTTGAAAAGCGGGATGATTTAAATTTTTCCAAGACCGGCCTTGGTCGTTGGTAATAAAAATCCCTTTATTTTTGTCATCGCTACAAAAACCAAAGTCCGGGTTTTGGCGTGAGAAATCTACACTAAAAAGTTGCATAGGGCCTCGTTGTCCTTCCCTGTAACCGGATTCATCACCATTCAACATGGTATTGTACGTTTTTCCCTTGTCAAAAGAAACATAAGAATTGCCCATGTTAGGACTTATATAAAGTGCATTTGGGTCTATAGGGTGCCAAAAAGCACATTTGTTGTTGCCACTCATTCCCGGACCAAATTGTTGCCAGACCACGGCAGGATCGGATGTTACTGTTTCCGTTTTTAGGCGTTTGAAAAAAGTAGCTCCTTTTTCCGGTGTTTGTGCATATATAGACATTCCTAGGAAAAGGAAGGAGAGAGGCACTATCTTACATAAGGAGTTTTTGCTCATATCACTTTGGTTTTGAAAACGGAAGTCTATTTATTTCATCAAGTTGATGTACAGGGTATTTTGGTCTAGAATACTTTTGTTATCACCATTTATAGGGGCAATGTTGGCCGTTAGCTTATAAGGTGCTTCGGTAGATAGTTTACCTTCTGTGTGGACCACAGCCGTAATATTGGCATATCCAGCGTAAGCGATAAACTTGGATTCCGCTACTTTTTCGCCATCGTTATCAAACAATTTTAGTTCTATTTCACGGTCTTGATTAGCTTTATAGGTAAGGGGTATCTCTATAGAAGTAGATTGTTTTTGGGCAATAATGGGGCTATCAAATGATATGTTTTCGTTGTAAAGTTTTAGGTTGTTTCTTTCTTGGGAGTTGGAATCATTGGCATCTACTAGTTTATAGGCTCTGACCCAATCATAGTACACTGCGTTTTTGCTTGGGTCGTTCAATTCTTGGGCAGTGGGAATTTCTATCCACGGAAAAGGGTAGGTTTCACTCACTAAACGCATGTACATAGGTTGATCAAAAGGCTTATCTTTTACCTTGTCATAAAACTTCTGGTGTTTGGGTGCCCGGTCATTGTAGTAGTAGCTGGCCGTACTTTCATTTTGCCACCAGCCCCCGTAGATATTAAAATCTTGGGAGGTAAGTCTTTCATCTTCAAATTTTACTTGCGGGGCTCGGTAGTCATGTTTTTCACCATCACAGTCCGTATACCAGAAATGTGAATTGGAGTGCATACCACTGGCAAAGTAACTTCCATTAAAATCACCTTCACGACCAATAGATTCATGAATATCCCACTCCAAACCGTATTTGTCACAATCGTTAGGTCCTTTAAAATTGTTGCTGCTAGAAAACCAGAATGTTGTGGACATGGTAGTAGCTGCGGCCTTTACGCGGCATTCATAATACCCGAATTTTGTAGATTTTTTTGAAACCACAGCGGCCCCACCAACATTAAAAGTTATATCTCTACCGTAGGCATGAACTATAGTATCCTTCTCAAGCTTTTTACTCGTCATTTTAAGAAAACCGTCTCCTACGGAAACCTGTGAGGCCATAAAAAGACCGGGTGGCCTACCTATCCAAGTAGGGTGGTGGTCATACCATTTTGTGGTGTCCAACTCTGTACCATTAAATTCATCTGAAAAATCCGGATTTAAAACCCAGCGTTTGCCCATAGGAGGTTTTGGTGGTCCTTGGCGAGTTTCTTCTTTGGTTTTGGGTATTTCTTGAGCAAATAAACTGCCGCTTACAAGTAAAAAAAATGCAATGGTCTGTTTAAAAATCATTTTATTTCGTTTGTGTTATTTTTTAAGAGTGAAAGCTAGATGCTCACCCTTATTTTGATTTTTTTAGTGGTTCAATTTTTCCTATGCCGTTTTCAGGAGCGTCATGGGCTGTTTCATGCAAATTAAACTGGGGAATGGTTTGCAATAGTTGGTCACGTTCCGCTCTATGGGCTGGTGAGACTTGGCTCCAATCCTTGATTTTAGGAAAGCTAATAAGGTCATTTGGTGTTTTGCTTACGTCGTACCACACATCGTTGCCATCTTTTAGTACAAGATTTCCTCTTACTATTTGGGTTTCTTTGTGATAGCCATATATCCAATCTCTATGCGTTGGTTTATCCGTAGTCAAGAAAGGCATTAAACTTTCGCCATTAATTTCATAACTATCGGGAATTTCTACATTGGCAATATCTGCAATGGTAGGAAGCATGTCTGACATGTTTACGAGTACATCCTGCATCCCTTTTTTGGTAAGCTTCATGCCCGGAGCGTAAATGATAAACGGCACGTGGGTACCTTTTTGCGAAATTGGACTGGATTTTCCATAACCACTGGTGCCATTATCCGCACAGAAGATAAAAATGGTGTTGTTCTCAATACCAAGTTCCTTTAACTTGTTCATATATTGCCATACCTGATAATCTAAATAGTTTATATGATGGTGAATACCGCTATCTGTAACCGTGGCATGGGTGTTATAAATTCCATTGTCGCCGGTAACGTTAGGTGGTGTGCGTGAATATGCCTTTCCGTTCCAAGAAATTTTTGGGGTTCCGGGCCATTTGTTTCCGGAGTCAGGGTTCAGGAAGTCCCAAGCGTCATGACCTAAGTGACTGGTATGGTACACAAAGAAAGGTTCTTTTTCTTCTAGCTTCCTTTCCATGAAATCAAAAATAAAATCCAGTTCTACATCTGGGCCAAAAGTGTTCAATCCAAATTCTTTCTTTGAATTTTTAGTGTTGGGCCACCAAACCAATTTTTTGTTGGTACCCGGATAGTTCATAAGTTGAACATGGGGTTTCCAATACCAACCGGACTGTACGTAGCTTTTTTTGTGGATTTCTTTATTGGTATCGGCATTAAAAATCTTCTTCTTTCCGTTTATTTTTCTAGTTTCCAAACGGAAGTCCGTGGTGTGTATAGCTTTGTTATAAGAACCTTCACCAGGGGTAAAACACCCTTCATCAAACTGAAATCCTTCTATATCCATTTGTGTTTTTCCGGCCCAAAAGGTAGCATAACCACCCGCTTTGGCCACATGGGCAATTGAGTGGGGCGAACTGTCATATAGGTTCCAAACGCCTTTGCCGTTTGGAGCCTTACCTTTATCGCTATTATGCCACCATTTATGCAAATGCGCGTATCTGCCTGTCATCATCATGGCTCTACTTGGTCCGCAAACTGTGGCTGCCCAAGCGGTCTTTACGTATAAACCTTCTTCCGCTAGTTGATTCAATACGGGCGTCTTGGCCCTGTATTGCATGTCCGAACTGTTACCTCCCTTTGGTGGACTCCAAACTGTAGAACCGTAAATGGGAAGTTCCCGAGCGCTAATATCATCGGCATATAAAAGAATGATATTGGGTTTGTCCTGAGCTACTCCTAAAGCGGACATCATTAGGCACCCTAGCACAACCCATAAGATTTTATGATTTATAATTTTCATGCTCAGTTTTGAATTTGTTCTTAAGTGTTCCGGATTTAATAAAATTCCCAAAATCCGTATTTCTCTCCTTCAATATTTTCTTTAGTATCACCCAATTCTTTCGCTTTTTCTTTCATTTCCTTGCGCATGGTCTTTACTTGATCGGCATATTGGGGAAAGAAGGAAAGATCATACACCTCCCAAGGGTCGTTTTTTATATTGAACAATTGGGTAACACGGGATCCTTTTACGGTTTCCCCGCTCTTTTTATCATAATTGTTGGCACGTACGTATTCAATGAGTTTATAATCCCCTTTTCTATAGGCTCTTTGGAATTGCCTGTAAGCGTGGTAAGTGTAATCCCTAACGCTGCTCTTTTCTTTATTGATAACCGGTAATAGACTTTTACCGGTAACAGAACTAGGTGCATCAACACCAATGAAATCCAGTATCGTTGGGAAAATATCAAAATTATAAGCTAACGCCTCTCTTTTACTGCCCTTGTCTTTTATGAGATTGCCCGAAAAAACAAATGGAATATGAACCCCGTCTTCATCATATATATTCTGTTTTCCCATTAAACCATGATTGCCAACTGCCAGACCACTATCTCCAGCAAAAACGATTAACGTATTTTCATAAGCGCCGCTTTCTTTTAGTGACGCAATGACTTTACCTATTTGAGCATCTAAATGCGTAATAATAGCGTAGTAATCAGAAAGTTGTTCTTTGGCCACTTCGGGTGTTCGGGGCCATACGGCCAATTCTTCATCCCTTAAAAACATATGTCCATTATCAAAAGGATGTTGTTCCATATAGGATGGGGGAAGGATAATATCCTCAATGGGGTACATGTCTTTATATTTCTGTGGCGCCTGTCTTGGGTCATGAGGTGCATGAAACGCTAAATACATGAAGAAAGGGTTCTTCTTTTTGTAATCCTTAATATACTCCGAAGCACTTTCTGCATAGATTTCGGACGTATGTGGACCATCTTTTTCTGTGGCAGAAGGGCCTCTTTTATCTTCTTTGGTTACCGATCTACGAACCACTTTTCCGTCCTTGTCATACACTAATATATACCCGTCTTCCTTTTTATAATCACCATCTTTTTTCCAGTCCCAGGAAGGCATACGAAAGTGATCTACCAAATAAATACCTCTGGACATTATACGGTCTCCTGAATCAAAAGAGCGAGCCAAAGCATTATTGTCTTGGTGCCATTTGCCCACAATATGGGTGTTGTAGTTTTGGGCCTGTAAGGCTTCGCCTATGGTTTTGTGTTCGGGTGGAATAGTGTGTCCTTGTCCTTGTAATTCAAATACATTTCTGCCTGTTAATAACATGGCCCTACTTGGAACGCAAGTAGCACCGGAAAAAGCACCCATCAAATATCCATTGGAAAATGAAATGCCATCAGCAACCAAAGCGTCCATATTTGGTGTTTCTACCTGCATGCCACCCAAAGCATGTACCCCGGAAAAGCGGTGATCATCTGTGTAAATAACGAGTACATTGGGCCGGTCTTTCTTTTTGGTTTTGCTTTTTTGAGCGCTTGCGGGAAGACCTAACAGTATACAGAAAGCGATTAAAATGTAATGGGAAAATCGATTTCTAAAATTCATAATGTTATTCTGATTTATTTGAATGGGTATCCACTAAAATTTGAGATTCTCTCTTATCGTCACCGTTCAAGGAAAACACAATACCGTCCGTATGTAAGCTATCTATGTGCCTTCCATAAATCCCATAGGCCGGAAGAACATTAAAAAAGCTGAACTCAGGATAGCGGTCTATATCTTCTTCAACCTTGGCGGTAGTGTGCTGTGCAGTTCCTCCTCCAGGAAGCTCCAGTTTTATATTTTCTAAAGTTATTTTACCCACTTTATGATTTGGGGTTCCCGTAATTAATATGCCTGAAGGCGGATTTACCCTAGAACTATCCAGGGCTCGTGCACTGCCTTTTACATTTTTGATGAGTACATCGGTAATAGAACCAACCTCTTGTTTTTCGGCATTGCGGTAGGTGCGGAGACGTTCCCCTAGGCGAATGAAAATAGGCATATCTACTCGATACATCTGAATACCGTCTATAGTTACATCGTGAATGTTGGCCCCGTCTACACTTAAGATCTTTATACCGCCACCTTTGGTATCATAAATCTGGCAGTTTTTAATATCAATATTGTACATATCACCCATAGACTCCGTGCCGAACTTGATCGAACCCCAGTCGCTTCTGAGCTTACAATCGCTAACTTGTACGTTATAGGTAGGTTTTGGACTCGTAGTTTTAATGCAAATGGCATCATCTCCTGTGTTGATGTCGCAATTTTTAATAACTGCATCGTAGCTGGAATCCAAATCAATTCCATCATTGTTCTTGTGGGCGTGACTGTAAATAGAAACGTTCTCCACCAAAATATCATTGGATTGATAGAAATGACACGTCCATGCGGCCGGCTGTCGTAAATGAATATCCTGCACCCTTATCTGAGAAGAGTTTACGAACCGCAGAAGAAAAGGTCTATTTGTACCAAAACCTTTAGTTTCAGTAATGTTCAATTCCTTAATTTTCGCCTTTATATTTTTCGATAGAAAAGCTTCTCCGTTCCCATCAATAGTTCCTTTTCCGGTTACGGCAATGTTTTTGGCGTTTTTTGCACCAATAAGACAATTACCACGTTGTTGCCCAGTGGCATCTTGAAACGTATCAATACTTTGATAATCCAACGGATTTGAACTTCCGATCAATTTTGCATCTTCAGCTACATGCAGGGTCACGTTGTCCTTTAAAAGAAGCGTACCTGAAACGTAATCGCCCCCTTCTATAGTTACCGTACCTCCACCAGCAAGATTACAGGCATCTATAGCCTCCTGAATGTTTTTGGTATTTATGGTTTTGCCATCTCCTATGGCGCCATAATCAACAACGTTGTAACGGTCTGATTTTGAAGAGCAACTTACCAACAGAATAAAGGTAATTAAGAGGCTTGTATAATGTAGTTTGGCTTTCATTTTAGTTACTTTGGATTTGGTCTTTTGTGATGATTTTCCGGTTTAGGAAAACCCTGTTTATTTGACTGTTTGTCACGTTTTTAAGAACAACAGGTGCCCTTTTGTCCTCATTTATAATCTTAATACTGAAATTATCCACCACCAAGCCATTAATGTGTCTTGCATAAAGTCCGGAAGCGGGTAGGGTACCTACTAAACTGAATTCTGGCCACCAGCCCTTAAGCACTTCTTGAGTGTATTCTTTTATCTCTGTTTTCTGGGCGTCTTCAGCCGTTCCTCCACCAGAAACTACAAATTGAACATTCTTAATGGTTACGTCTTCAATTTGATGCCCTGGAAACCCGGTTAAAAAGAAGGCTGAGTTTTTATCAAGCTTGGAATTGTCTACCACAATATTGCTAAAGCTAAAGTTGTGCATGCTTTTTAGTGGTTCTAACTGTCCTTTAGGCGTATCTACGGAAGCAATTTGTTGTGCGAATGTCATGAAAATAGGACGAGGTACGTTTTCCATTACCAAGTTACTGAAGACCATGTTCTTCATTTCGCCACCTTCACATTGCTGAATCTTAAGTCCCGAATCTTGAATATCCTTAAAAGTACAGTTGGTAACGGTAACCGATTCAATATTTCCACGGGATAAGAGGCCAATACGCATTCCGCCCCATTTGGTGCTAAAGTGGCAATTACTTACCGTTATGTTCTTGCACGGTTTGTCCGGTCTTGAGGCTTGCAGGCAAATACTATCGTCACTATTATCAAAATTACTATTGTTTACGCGCACATTTGTGCATCCGTCAAAATCCAACCCATCTCCGTTATTATTTACGCGACTTATGATGTTAATCCCGCTTACAGAGATATTATCACAATAGAGCCAAGCTGAAGTCCATGCCGCAGGATTGATCAAGGTAATATCATTAAGATGGATGTCCTTTACGTTCACAAACCTGATCATCATTGGCCTACCACCTTTTTGCTTCGTGAAATTTTCTTTGTGCCCGTTTCCGTCAATAGTGCCATAACCTTCAATGGCAATGGAACGTGCATCTTTGGCAAAAATCAAGCAACGGTCCATATGCGGTTCGTTCTTGTACATATTTTTATGGGTATCAGTAGCATAATCCTCATAATTAGGGCTGCCAAGAAGCGTTGCTCCATTTTCAACATGAAGGGTAACAAAATCCTTTAGGTAAATGGTACCCGTTACAACGGTTTTTCCTGCAGGAATCAAAACCCTTCCACCTCCATTTTTGGTGCAAGCATCTATAGCACTTTGTACAGCCTTTGTATCTAGTGTAATACCGTCTGCTTTAGCGCCATAATCCAGCACATTAAAATCTGTAGCCATTGCTTGTGTGACAAATAACAGGCAAAAGGCACAACAGAGTAATTGTGATATTTTCATTTGATTATTTTGATATGATTATGGTTTTAGAAGTTTCCAATCCGTTAGAAGTAGCTGAAACTGTTATGTTGCCAGCGGCTTCGGTAGATTTTATTATTAAAAGACATTTTCCGTTAAACGCTTTTATTTTAGTGTCTTGAAACGATTCTAGTGATGCCGAGTTTCCATTGCCCACTGCAGCAAGGATTCCGGGGCCTTCTACAGTAAACTGTACTTGGTTGTCCGCTAAAGGAACAAGGTTTCCATCAGCATCCGTAATATCAACTTCAATAAAAGAAAGGTCTTTTTCGTCTGCAGTTATTTCTGTACGGTCTGCCGTTAAGCGTATTTTAGATGCTTTTTTAGCAGTATTGATTATCTTTTCGGCTACCGCTTTTCCATCTTTATAACCAATTACTCGTAAGCTTCCCGGTTGGAAAGGAACCTTCCAGCTTAATCTATATTTTGAAGTGTACATACCTTTTTCAAACCCACGGAATTCAGCCGGAATATCAGTGGTATCAACTCCTTTTACCTTTCTGCCCAAAGATTTTCCGTTTACGATCAATTCTACTTCATCACAATTGGTATAGGCAAATACGGGAATTTCTTCTCCTTCTTTTTCTTCCCAATTCCAGTGTGGCAATACATGAACCATAGGCTCTGTAGTCCACTGGCTTTGGTAGAGGTAATATCTGTCTTTTGGAAATCCGCATAAATCTACGGGAGCAAAATAGGAGGCGTGTACAGGCCAATCTGCGTTCCAATATCCATCTGTAGAATTATCGCGCCCACCGTAAGGCGTAGGTTCACCAAGATAGTCAAAGCCTGTCCACATAAATTCACCTAAAAAGGTAGGGTTTTCTGCCTGAACATCAAACTCAACATCGGGAGGGTAGGCCCATGGTGGACCAACCGTTACATCATAACTAGAGACTTGGTGTGTTTCTTTTTGGTGTTCATAGGTAATAGGTAAGTGGTACGAACCTCGGCTACTGGTCTGCGATGAGGTTTCGGAACCGTAAACGATCATATCCGGATTTTCCCGTATAACTTCGACATAATCAAAAGGCTTATAGTTTAGGCCTACAATATCTATCTGGTACGCTAATTTATTTTTGAACGCTCCCGGGTAGTTGTTAAAACCTGCTGTAGTTGGTCTGGTGTGATCTTCATCGTGACAGATATCGCTCAACATTTTAGCCACTTTCCAACCGTCCTTTTCACGTTGTTCAATAATTTCGTTACCTATACTCCACATAACTACGGAAGGGTGGTTACGGTCTCTTTTGATCATATCCCTTAAATCACGCTCGTGCCATTCGTCAAAAAACTTATTATAGCCGTTAATGACTTTTGGAATTTTCCACTCGTCAAAAGCTTCGTCAAGGACAACAATACCCAGTTTATCACATATCTCGAGCATTTCTGGCGATGGTGGATTGTGGCTCGTACGCAAGGCATTTACGCCCATACTTTGCATAATTTGCATTTGGCGCTCCGTAGCTCTGTAATTTACCGCTGCACCCAAAGGCCCAAGGTCATGGTGCATGCATACGCCATTGAATTCCACAGGTTTTTCATTCAATAGAAATCCTTTTTTAGCATCAAAAGAAATACTTCTTATCCCTAAAGTACTATGGTACTCATCTATAACCGTATTCGCTTTTTTTACTTGAGTGACAACATCATATAAAAAAGGGTTCTCAATTCCCCATCGGTTGGGGTTGTTCACTACTATTTCATCTATAACAACTTTCGTCGAAGATTTTTCTAGCTTGATTTTTTGACTACTTGAGGCTACCACGTTATTTAGCCCGTCAATTATTTTTGTTTCTAAAGTAACCGAAGCTTTTTTACCATTGGCATTCTTTACCGTGGTTTCAATTTTTACAGTCGCCTTTTCATTAGACACTTCTGGGGTTGTAATATAGGTGCCCCAAAGTGGAATGTGGACCGGGTTATTTATTTTTAAATAAGTGTTTCTATAGATACCTGCTCCGGAGTACCAGCGGGATGCTAAATCTTCCGGGGCAACCCTTACGGCAATGACGTTATCCTCCCCAAACTTAATGTAAGGGGTTAAATCCAATTCAAAACCCATATAACCAAAAGGGCGCTCGCCAATATAGGTTCCGTTTATATAGACTTTACTATTGTTCATGACACCATCAAACAAGACAGCTATTTGCTGAGCCGCATATTTTTTGTCTATGGTAAAATGTTTGCGGTACCATGCCGTACCATGTACGGGTAAACCTCCTGTACGAGCATTGTATTTTTTGTCAAAAGGACCTTCAATGGCCCAATCATGGGGCAAATTAAGTTTACGCCACTGCGCATCTTTAAATGTAGATTTTTCCGCTCCGGAGGGGTCTCCCTTTTGAAAAAGCCAGTTGCTATTAAAAGAAACATCGCCATTTGTGGCATGGGGACTTAATTGGCCAAAGGAGAAACAGAATTGTAATAAAAGGGTAAATAGTAAGCTTGTTCTCAACATCATTTTCACGTTAATATTTTATTGTGGTGAAAGTCGAAAATAATTTCTAGGGAAAAGACCACGGACTGATGAAAAAATAGAACAGATGGTTTTTTTGGTTAGGGTTTGCTGGGCGCGTCTACATGTTAAGACATTACAGTACAACTTCCAAGATTTTTAGAAGATTGGGTGTTGTCAATATATTGTCAAGTTTTTTGCGGGCCTTAAACCTAATATGAGCTTGTAAATTCTCTAAGTTGACTTTAGTGAAATGTTCATTTGTTGTACCCTTTAGCACATTCGTGGCTCGGGGATGAGCGATAAAATTAGAATTTAGCTACCTCAAATAGGGCGAAACAAAATGGTATCGTCAATAACAACCAGATTATGAATTTAAAACACCTAGCGGCACTTTCAGTCACCATTGTCTGTATTGCTTCCTGTGGCAGTTCGGACAAAAAAAATCAAAATGATACGGCGCAGCTCAGTACTACCGATACCGTTAAAGTCTTTCAGCCTAATTGGGAGTCTATCAAGAAAAATTATAAAGACCCAAAATGGTTCAGCGATGATAAATTCGGGATTTTTATCCATTGGGGCGCCTATACGGTTCCTGCTTTTGGTTCCGAATGGTACCCAAGACGGATGTATATGGATACCGCAACTTTTTCCGCGACCCTAAAACCAGGAAAGAAAGGGCCTAATGCAGCATATACACACCATAAAAAGACGTGGGGAGACCAAAAAGAATTTGGCTACAAAGATTTTATCCCCATGTTCAAGGCTGAAAAATTTGATGCTAAGGAATGGATAGACCTTTTCAAAAAATCAGGTGCTAGATATGTAGTTCCGGTAGCGGATCACCATGATGGTTTTGCTATGTACAAGTCAAATACAACCCGTTGGAACTCATTTGATATGGGCCCGAAAAGGGATGTTTTAGGTGAACTTTTTAAAGAAGGCCGCGAACAGGGTTTGAAAATGGGCGCTTCTTCCCACTTTGCCTTTAACTGGTCTTTTTATAATAAGAAGGATAAGTTTGATACGGTTGACCCGGAGTATGCCGATTTATACTCTAGCAAAGGAAAAGATTTAAAAGAACCGGTTTCCGAAAAATTTAAGGAGCGCTGGTGGAATAGAACAATTGATTTGGTAGATACGTACCAACCTGATATCCTTTATTTTGATTTCTATGTAGATATTGATGATTTTGCGGACTTAAGGCCTAAATTGGCAGCTTACTATTACAATAAAGGTCGTGAGTGGGGAAAAGAAGTTTTGATCAATGACAAGAATTTTGGTCATGAAGCCTTTCCGGAAGGCACGGTTATCTATGATTTGGAAAGAGGGAAACTTCCAGGTATTAGAAAACTGCCTTGGCAGACCGATACTTCAATAGGTAAAAATTCTTGGTCACATGTTACGAATTGGGATTCTAAAACGCCTAACCAACTGATAGACGATTTAGTGGATATTGTTTCTAAAAACGGAAACTTATTGTTGAACGTTGGCCCTAAAGCAGATGGTACTATTCCTGATGACCAAAAAGAGATTCTATTACAAATTGGTGATTGGCTTGCTGTTAACGGTGCTGCTATCTATGATACCAGATATTGGAAAACTTTTGGAGAAGGTCCAACAGAGGTTAAAAAGGGACATCATTCCGAAGGGAAAAACAAAGAGTTTACGGGTCAAGACATTAGGTTTACCCAAAAAGGGGATAAGTTGTACGCCATTATGTTGGCTTGGCCAAAGAACGGTAAGATTGATATAGAGTCTTTAGGAAGTGCAAATACCTACGCCGAAGGTTTGGATATCAAAGCGGTGAAGCTATTGGGTAGTGATGCTAAAATAGATTTTGAGCAAACTAAGGAAGCACTTACCATTAAGGATTTAGGTAAAAAATCGGGTGAATATGCCCACGTGTTAGAGATATCTATTTAAGATTAAGCTTTACTTTAAGATTGTTTTTTTTGTGTTAGTTTTGAGTGCATCGATTGTTCATAGTCGATGCACTTTTTTTATGCCTCTAAGTGCTTTCTTATAGGTTAAGGAGTATTGCTTTTTAGTAGTTTACCTTTGATCGGTAGCCATAAAAAAAGGCCCGTTCATTGTAATGAACGGGCCAACTTTGCTTAGTACAAAGTGAATTTAAAATTTATTTTTCAGATCTGTAGTTCTTTAGTACAGCACTAATATCTAGAGGGTCTTCCATATCTTTTTGTAATTGCATTAACTCGGAAAACATAGTATCTACTTTCTCTTTGAATTCAGGCTTGCCTGCCAAATCGTTCATTTCTTCTGGATCAGCTGTTAAGTCGTAAAGCAATACAACGTCCATTTTAGGATATACGATCAGTTTATAGCCATCTTTACGTATCATACGCTGTAAGTCTATGTAACCATTATAGATAGCATCATAATGACTTTCTTTACGTTCTCCGTCTACAAGGTCTAAAACACTGTTAAAGAATACATATTCGGGTTTTTCAATGCTGGCCAATTCTAAGCTTGTTGCCATGGCATCTTGTAAATAGATATCAGCATCAACTTTTTGGTTTTCAGGAATTTTAGGCCCAACGATCATAAACGGAGCACGAACGCTATGGTCAAACTGACTTTGCTTTCCAAGAAGGCCGTGTTTGCCCATTGCCAAACCGTGATCCGCCGTAAAAATGATATAGGTGTTATCCATTTTACCAGTTTTCTCTAATCCATCTAGAATCTGCCCTATTTGAAAATCCAAATGAGAAATAAGCGCATAATACTCTTGGGTATGTTTTTTTACGGCATATTCAGTTCTGGGAAAAGGAGCTAGTGCTTCATCTCTGAGACTTGGGCCATTGCCCATTCCATCTTTATAAGGGTAGAGGGGAAGAAAACTTTTAGGAACGCTTATGTTTTCTATAGGGTATAGGTCTACAAACTCTTGTGGTGCCTGCCTAGGGTCATGTGGGGCGTTAAAGGCCAGATACATGAAAAAGGGCTTCTCGCTCGTTTTGGTCTGGTCTATGAACCCAAGGGCATCATCTTTAAGTACTTCGCTCCAGTGTTTACCACCCTGCCAGAAACCACCGTACTTCATATCTGTAGGGGTCCAAAGTGTATCATTTTCATTTTGAGGTCTGTTATAACCTATAGGCATAATATCTTCCGGTTTTTTGCCTTCTTCTTTTAAGGTTTTGAATTTGGCACCGGTATTTTCCGTGGCCCATGCATCGCCTGGCATACCTGGGCGAACGTGAACTACATTTTGAAAAACGTTTTGGGCTTTGGCATCTACGTGCCATTTTCCTGTCATATAGGTGTCATATCCTGCGCCTTCCATGAGTTTACCCCAAGTTTTGTCAAACTCCTTACCGTTACTCCAATTTTCGCGGAACTCGTTTACTTCCCAAAGCTTACGTCCGGAAATGATCATGGCTCTAGATGCTGCGCATATGGCACCGTTCCAACCTCCCATGTTAAAGGCGTGGGTAAACGTAGTGCCCTTATGTACCAATTTATCTAGATTGGGAGTTTGAATTTCTTTGTTCCCTAATGCATTTATGGCCGAATAGGTCATATCATCGGCAAATATGAAAACTACGTTAGGTTTTGATGGTGTAACCTCTTTTTTCTCAGCTTTACAAGAGAACAGTAGCACTGAGATGAGGGCAAGTGTTAAATTTTTCAAAGGATTAAGTTTTAAAAATGATTTGTTTGTACTTCGTTTATTTGGTCAGGGTGAAAATAAGGATTGAATCTTATTAAAATTACATTGGCCGAATTCTTTAGGATGAATTTATAGTATTTACACGGATATTAGGACGCATCTGTAGCCTCATTTTTTTTATTGATTTGACGAACATACTCACTTGGTACCACTCCAAATTGCTTTTTAAAACATTTGGAGAAGTAGGAGGCCGTACTGAAACCTGTTTTGTACATAATTTCCTTTACGGAGAAGTTACTTTGGTCAAACAGCTGTACCGCACGCTTAAGACGAACGTTTCTGATGAATTCGCTGGAAGAAAGCCCGGTTATCTCTTTAAACTTAAGATACAGTGTACTGCGGCTAAGGCCCATTTCCTTCACGAGCATTTCAACATTAAAATCGGTATTCATCATGTGTTTTTCCACGATTTCAATAGCTTGGCTAAGAAATATTTCATCCATTGAGGTTACTACCACTTCACTGGGTTGTACCGTTATTTTGCGGTTAAAACGTTTTCTTAAATGTTCGCGCCGTTTTATGATATTGGATAGTTTTAGCTTGAGCAGTTCAAAATCAAAGGGTTTCCGTAAATATTCGTCCACTCCCAATTCCAAACTTTCCAGTTCGCTTTCCTGAGAGGATTTAGCGGTTAGGATGATAATGGGTATATGGCTGGTTTCCGGTTGGCTTTTCATGGTTCTAGAGAACTCAATACCATCCATTATGGGCATAACAATATCGCATATAACAATATTGGGCATTATTTTTTTAGCTATTTCCAGACCCTTTTTACCGTTTTCGGCTTGGTACACTGTGTAGAGCTTTCCTAAAACCTTGCTTATGAACGTTCTAATATCAGGGTTGTCATCTACCACTAATAAAACGGGAAGCTTGGAGCGTGTTTTGGAAATACCCTCGTCAATAAGGTCGTCGTTTAAACCAATGGCAAAAGATTCGGTTTCTGAAGACCTAACCAGAAAATCGTTGTCCGAGACATCTTTGCAGCTTATTTCCTCAATATTGGTATAGGCTTCCTTGTCTTTTGGCAGGCGAACAATAAACTTGGTGCCTTTATCCGGTTTGCTGTAGACTTCTATTGTTCCCTGATGTAATTCTACTAGGTTTTTGGTAAAAGAAAGGCCAATTCCTATGCCTTCCGGATTTATCTTGTCATTTTTTTCGCCATTTTTAACGGAGTTGAACCGTTCGAATATTTTTGAGATTTTAGACTTAGGGATACCTATACCGGAATCTTTAACCTGAATGACAATTTCCTTTCTTTCGGCCACTTCATCCTCCGAAATTTTTATTTTTATTTTCTGACCGGCTTCTGTAAACTTGAAAGCGTTTGAAAGCAGGTTGTTCATGATTTTTTCCAGTGCTTCGTGATCAAACCAAGTAATCAAAGTTTTACTTGTGGTTTCCAACTCAAAATCAATGGACTGTTTATGGGCCAAGAATTGAAAGGGCTCAGCAACTTCTTGTAAAAATGCAACAATATCACTATGCCTCATGACCAACCTCATTTTACCTTGGGTTATTTTTCTAAAATCCAGTAGCTGGGTAACCAACCTCATGAGGTAATTGGTGTTTTTTTGCATAAGACCAAGTTGTTCCTTTAACGATTTTTGATCTAATGAAACTAAATTGTTCTGAACATATTCCAAGGGTCCTTTAATAAGGGTTAAAGGCGTTCTGAACTCATGGGAAATATTGGTGAAGAACTCCAGTTTCATTCGGTGGAGTTCTGCCGAGCGTTCCCGTTCTACGGACTCCAGCTCTAATTGGTGCTTTTTAGAGGTACGGATAAAGGTATATCTCCAGAAAAGCCATAAAAGTCCTAGAACCATGAGGCCATAAACTATATAAGCTGTATTGGTAAGCCACCAAGGTGGAATAATATGAATTTTCAATAGGGTAGGTGTTGGATTCCAAATACCGTCATTATTAGAAGCTTTTACCTTAAAAATATAATCGCCCGGTTTTAGGTTGGTATAGGTTGCGTACCGTTTTTTTGCGGAGGTTTCTGTCCAATCTTTATCAAAACCTTTAAGTTTGTACGCGAATTTATTTTTTAAAGGTGCCGCATAATGTAGCGCGGCAAATTCAAACGAAAAGTTGTTATTACCGTAACTTAATTCTATTTCTTGGCTCTTACTTATATTCTTGTTAAGGATTACCTGACCGTTTACTTTTTCACCAATTTCTACTGATTTATTGGAAATAAGCAAATCTGTTATAACCGTTTTTGCCGGGTATTTATTTTCTTTTATCTCCTCTGGGTAGAACGCGTTAAAACCATTGATTCCTCCAAAAAGCATTTCGCCATCCGCCCTTTTTACACAGGCAAGTTCTTGAAATTCATTGTTTTGAAGGCCATCACTTGAATTGTAATTTATAAAGGTTTCCTTTTCTGTGTCAAAACGGGATAAACCCTTGTTGGTGGATAGCCACAAATTTTGTTTACTGTCCTCAAGAATACCCTTTATGACATTGTTGGGCAGGCCATCTTTTGTAGTATAGTGTTTAAAAGTAGGGGGCTGTTCATCCGTTCCAGGAATAAGTTTGTTGAGCCCTCCGCCAAAAGTGCCTATCCAAAGGTCTCCTGTACTACTTTCAAAAAGGGAAAGAATATAATTATGGCTTATAGAATTGGCTTGTTCAGACTTGTGTTTGTAAACTTTAAATTTTGGACGTTTTTTATAACGCTCTTTCTCGGTAAGCATACAAAGGCCGTCTCCGGTTGCGAACCAGATATTACCATTGCGGTCTTCAAGTATGTTCCGGATAATGTCACTAGATATAGCGTTGGATTTTCCGGGGTAATACCCAAAATTCTGCTTTCTAAAATGCCCTACGGTATCCGTTTTTATCCAGCGGTGTACCCCGGAATTATAGGTGCCTACCCATATATTTTCATTGCTATCCGCCAGTAAACTAAAAACCCCATACTTTAAATCGGTTTTGTATAAGTTGTCTTTGGAAAGATCACCTGGTTTAGTGAGGTCTAAAAAAAAGAGTCCCGGAAACCCCTCTGACCCGATCAGCAATGTTTTCTTGCCACCAATTAGCGTTTCATCAATAGCAAATATTTTTGATATGGAACCAAAATGTTTAAAGTGATTGTAGGAACCTTTGTCGTGTTCTTGTTCCAGCATATTTAGTCCACCGCCTTCCGTACCAATCCATAAAGTGCCGTTACTGTCCTCAAACATAGACCTGATTTTGTCATAACTCAGACTTTGGGGGTCAGAGGTGTTTCTAACATGTTGAAACTGCTTTCTCTTTGGGTCAAATGTATTGATGCCACCACCATTTGTGCCTATCCAAATAATACCGGTATTATCCATGAATAGGGATTTTACGATATTTTTGCTCAAACTTGTTGGGTCTTTAGAGTCGTACTCAAAACGTTTTAAAAATGTGGGTACGCTATCATCAGTGAAGTTTTCAAAGTAAGACAGGCCAATATCGGAACCCGCCCAGATATGGTTGTCCTGGTCTAATAAAATATTATTAAAGGCTCCTTGTCTAAATTGTTTAAAAGGTTGTTTGTCTGTATTTGTTTGGCAGTACAACCCTCTGGAAGTGGCTATAAAAAGACGGTCATTGGCGTCTTGGGTAATGTGCTTAATAGTAGTTTTGGGTAGGCCTATGTCTTCCGTAATATTATCAAAAAAATCTCTACCTCTATCATCCTTTTTGAGTTTGTACAATCCGTTTTTCCCCCCTACCAGAAGGCCTCCTTTGTGATCCTCGTGAATTGTACTAACGGATAATCCACTATACTTTGATATAGAGGAAGCTATTTCTGAATTAAAGTGTTCAAATTCTATTTCCTCTGATTGCGAGTTAAGGTCTAAACGGTCCAAACCATTTCGGGTACCTACCCATAAACGATTTTTACTATCTAGAAATACCTTGGTAATATGGTTGCTTGATAAACTTTTAGGGTTGTTTTTATCGTGTAGATATTGTGTGAATTTTCCAGTAGTAACATTAAAAAAATTAACGCCGCTCCCGGTTGTTCCAATCCACAGGTTACCTTCATCATCTGCAACAATGTCAAAAATCAAGTTACTGCTAATGCTATCAGGCCTATTGTTATCTAAGTTATAAACTGTAAACTCATAACCGTCATATTTATTAAGACCATCATGTGTACCGAACCACATGAAACCAAATTTGTCTTGGTAGATTGTATTGACATCGCTTTGCGATAGGCCATCTTTTGTTGATATGTGTTGAAATGCAATTTGTTTTTGACCAAAAGCACTGGTTACATAACAGAGCAAAAGGAGTACAAATACGCAGGTCGTTTTTATTTTATGTATTAATGTAATCATTCAATAAATTGAATTAGTAATTAGGGTCCGCTTCAATCAACTAAGATAACGGGTAATTTATCCATTTTTGACAGGTTATACCAAATCTAAAAATGAAGGAAAACGAGCATATGTAAAAGTCTGAATTTTACTTAGACCTTATCATCAATCTAAAAAAACCAACTTTCCAAAAGCTGTTCTTAATTAAGATAACAATTTAAGGTAAAACTAAGATTTGGTGTAGAGTATATGGTTTTGACCGTAAGCCATATGATTAATTTAACGTGTTTTCTGGCCAAATGTCGCAAGTTTTTAAAGAGACTTCCAAGATTCGTTTTTTTCTAATGTATGTGCTATAACCCTTTATATCCGATTATTTGGGTACAGTACAAAACCCCGGTATACACGGTCTTTTTGCTAACAAAATATTAACGTTTTAGGATTTTTCATAAAGAATCTGTAGAAGTGCAGGGTTCACTAATTAGACGTTTTTTGATTGTTTTTGCCGCTCCATTCTTTACTTCATAAAATATTGCTGATTAACCATATACGGCACAATGTTATTTGGTCATTAATCATATGATTCAAGGATCAAATCATCTGTGATTATCTCATTGAAATAAAAAAGGAACATTTGTTTAACTAAACTTTAACAATGAGAATGTATGAAAAACAAACTACTATTAATTAGAAAATCCAGGCATAAGCTCATGACGCTTATGTTGGGGTTGTGTCTTGGTTTTGCTCATGCCCAAGAGCAACCTGTTTCTGGAACGGTCTCGGCAGATGGCGCACCATTACCTGGGGTAAGTGTGGTGGTGAAAGGAACCCAAACGGGTGCCGTTACAGATTTTGACGGTCTGTATACTATTAACGCCAAACCTACGGATGTACTTGTCTTTAGTTATATAGGCTTTGCAACTAGGGAGATTGCCGTGAACGGTAAAAGCACGGTAAACGTTAGTTTAGAGGAAGACGCCTCTGAACTGGACGAGGTTATTGTGGTAGGGTACGGTACCCAACGAAAAAAAGAACTTACCGGCGCGGTAGTGCAGGTAAAATCAGAAGAATTGGCCAAAACAACTACCGCAGATATCGGTACGGCGCTACAAGGGCAGATTGCCGGTGTAAATATTACGGCCAGTTCAGGACAACCAGGTGAGGAAGCCAATATTCTTATTAGAGGTTTTAGCTCGCTTTTAGATGGGCAAAACGGTCCCCTTTACGTAGTTGATGGTATACCATATAATAGTGATCCACAATTAAGTATTAGCGAAATAGAATCTATAGATGTACTTAAGGATGCTGCTTCGGCATCAATCTATGGTACACGTGGTGCAGGTGGTGTTATCCTAATTACAACAAAACAAGGTAAGGTAGGTAAGATGGATATTCGTGTGAATTCCGAATACGGGGTACAGGATATTACCTCGGGAACGCCACTTATGTCTTCCTATCAAATTACGTATATGGAAATGCTTAGAGGGGCACTCTCAAGTGGTAAGGCGCAGGGAGGTGTAAATGCAGAAATTCATAGAAACCGATCTTGGTTTACGAATGATACGCAACTAGATGATTTAATTTTAAACGATTTGGCGCCTATTCAAAATCACTCGGTTAACGTGTCTGGTGGTAAAGCCGGTCTTACGTATAACTTTAATGCTAGTTTTTATGATCAAGCGGGTATTATGATCAATTCTGATTATAGCCGATTCAATATCAGGTCCAATACCCAATTTGTAAAAGGGAACTGGAAGATAGCAACAGGATTGACTTTTAAAAGAGACGAAAAAACATTGCCCAATTATGGCGTGTTCAACAAAATTCTGGAATATAAGCCATATCAACCGGATATAGAACTTGGTCAAACCGAATTAACCGATGTTACTGAAGATGATGTAGACGAACCGGGCGGAATAGGCCCCATTCAAAATTTGGGTGGTGTTGCCAGAAACCTTAATACCAAAGAGGTGAGGGATGGGACTAGTAACGGAGCCAACATTCAGATAGATTTTGATGCAACTCCATCATTAAAATTTACTGCTAGGGGCGGGGCCAATTTTTCTCATGAGAAAGGGGTGCGTATTATACCAAGGTTGGACGTTTTTAATACTGCCGGAGATTTAATACCACCTAATCCTTGGGATATTTCTTTGATTCAGACCGCTGTTACGGATAATAACAAGTTAACTTTTGAGGGGATGGTGAACTACCATAAAACGTTTGGAAAACATGATGTAAACGTTTTGTTGGTAAACTCTATGGAACGTACGGAAAATGAATACTTCCGGGCAGAGAAAAGAGATAATGCAGATGCTGCGGTTACTGTTTTTGATGGATATACAACAGGAGATTTGATTACTTCCGGCGGAAGGGACTATACAAGAACCCTCATTGGTTACTTGGGTAGGTTACAATATAACTATGATGGAAAGTATATTTTTAGTGGAAGTATAAGAAGGGACGGTTCGTCTCAATTTAGCCCACAGAACAGATGGGGATGGTTTCCTAGCGCCTCTTTTGGATGGAACGTTTCCGATGAAGCTTTTTGGGAACCTATTAAAGAAACGGTTAATTCGTTTAAGATCAGGGTTGGATATGGAACCACTGGTAACGATAGGTTTGCATCGTACAGTAATCAGGCTGTTGTTGATTTAGGGCAGGATTACGTGTTTGGGAGTGCAGATGTAGACCCTAGTTTAGATTCAACTACGGAGACACCCGCCTTGGGAACTACCCAAGAAAGGTATGCCAATGAAAATGTAAAATGGGAAACATCCAAAGAACGCAACTTAGGGGTTGATCTAGCCTTTTTTAATGGCAAGCTTACCTTTTCCAATGATGTCTACGTAAGTGAAAAGAAAGATTTGTTGTTCGGGGTTGTCAATCCTCCGTCAACCGGTGTTTTTGGCTCAAACAGAAGCAGTATTCTTAATATTGGTGATATGAGAAATACAGGTCATGAAATGGCGTTGAAATTCAATCACTACGGTAAAAAAGGATTTAGTTGGAACGTAGGTATTACTTATGCCAAAAACGTAAATATGGTTACCAAGACCAGTCCTAACAATCCTATTATATTCTTAGATAACAGTTATATCTCGCAAAGAGGCCCTCGGGAATTGGTAAGTGTTATTCGGGAAGGTTATGAGGCGGCCGCTTTCTTTTTACGGGAAACGGACGGTATCATAAAAACGGAAGAAGAACTAGAAGAATATCGTGAAATAGACCCAGCAGCCACTTTAGGCCAGTTAAGATATGTTGATCAACCAACCGTAGATACAGATGGAGACGGTGTTCCTGATGCAGGCGATGGTAAAATAGACCAAGATGATAAGGTGTACAAGGGCAGTGGTTCCGAAGACTTTAATATGGGCTTCAATTTTGGGGCTAACTATAAAGGTGTAGACTTCTCTATGAACTGGTACGGTTCACAAGGTGCTGAAGTAATGAACGGTAGTAAGGCCTATGCGTATCAATCGGGAACCCATGCAGATATTTATTATTCATGGACTACCACCAACCCCACATCGGATATTCCATATTATGACGGTTCTCCACGTACCAATTCCTATAGGGATGCTTCGGATTATTTCCTAGAGGATGGTTCTTTCATAAGGCTTAGGAATGTTAGCCTGGGGTATTCCATACCATCAAAACTAACGGATAAAATGAAGATTGCTAAGCTTAGAATTTACGTTCAGGCGCAAAACGCACTTACAATCACCAACTATTCCGGATTTGATCCTGAAGTGGGTAATAACGGTTTTAGTAGTAGGGGTATTGACCAAGGTACGTATCCGGTAACGTCACAGTACAAAGTGGGTCTACAATTACAATTCTAACACAAGAAAAGATGAAAAAGATATATAGAACAAAATTTAGAACAACAAATAGCCTCTTTAAGAGGGCTATGGCCTTGTGTGCGCTTGTGGTAATTTCACAGGCATGTAGCGACGATTTTTTGGATCAAACCAATCCAAACTCGCTTACTACCAAGAGTTTTTGGAAAAACAATACGCAACTTGATCAAGGGTTGAATTCCGTTTATAGTGCTCTAAAGAATAATGATATATTGGGTATTCAGAATGAATCCGTACGTACGGATTTGGCAGTACCTAGTGGATTCAGACAGGCTACCAGACCCGATGAGATGTATTTTCAAGACTTTACGGCAAATACAAAATATGTAGAGAATAAGTGGAATGCATTATACCTGGGTATTTTTAGGGCTAATCAGGTAATAGAGAATTATGAACGACTGGCAGAAGGTTATAAAACCGAGGCCGCTGAAGAGAAGGGGTTGGAAGTATATGCTCAGGCACGTGCTTTAAGGGGCTATTTTTACTACGTTCTCAATACCAGTTTTAACAATGGTAATGTGCCATTGGTAAGTTCCGTACCCAAGGATTTTGAAGAATTTCAAAAGGCGTTGTCTTCTTCGGATGCGGTTCAGGCCTTTTACAGAGATGATTTACAGTACGGTATAGATAACCTACCCAAAACCTACTCGGATTGGGAGTCATTGGGGAGTAACAATCTAGGCCGTATTACTGCCGGAGCTTGCGAGGCCCTAATGGGTAAAAGTTATTTGGCCGAAAATGATTTTCAAAATGCCGAAGTATATTTTAAGAATGTAATTGAAAATTACAATTATGCATTAACCGAGGATATTGCTACAACGGTAACGGGTATAGCTGAATTTAATTCGGAATCTATTTTTGAAATAAACTTTACCACAAATGTTAATCTGGAAACTACAGGAGAGGAATCCTTGGCGCAGAACATTACTTATATCGTTTACAATGCCAATATTCAACCTAGTTCTTGGTTGGTCATGAAATACCGTGAGGATAAACTTGATCCGGCCGATCCAGCGAACATCAACGTTGGAGCAGATGTGTACAACGAAAATGGCGAAATAATTGGAACGGAAGACAGAATGCGATTGTACAGTAAAAGAATGGGAGATTGTATGGGCCAAGTAGATGACCCGGATTCCCCAATGTACGGCGCCGTATGTGGAGAATATGGTAATGCTGCAGGGGTAGCCCCGTTTGCTAGAAACCGTGTAAATATGTTCAAGAAGTTCTTGCACTGGAACACTATTGGCGGTGGTGCAGGAGAAGATAGGTCTACCTTAATGAACAATCGTTCCGGAATTAATATTCCTGTTATTCGCCTGGCGGATGTGTATTTAATGTATGCGGAATGTATGATAGAATCCGGTAATCTGTCCGAAGCTTTAAGATATATCAACAGGGTTAGAAAACGTTCCCACTTGGTATTATTGGGTAAGTCTTCCGAAGCTGGTGCAGAGTTTAACAATCTGGAGACCACCTATATGGATGATATTGATTTTGATAGTTCTAACGGGGAACAACCTGTTACCCTTCAGAATTTAATGGAACATTTACGTTTTACGGAAAGACCGTTGGAATTGTCCTTGGAGGGCGATCGCGCTACGGATTTAAGACGGTGGGGCAAATTTAAGGAGCAATTGGTAAACCTAGCTTCAAAAAGATATGACTATTGGCATTTTGAGAAGAATCTGAACGGTAAACATGGAACAAGGTTTAAATGCTATTTAACTAGATCCGGAGAAGAGCCAACTACCTACGAGGCAAAAAAGGTTTTTAACCAACCGCCTGAAGTTCAAGATTGCCAAGTGGGTGCGGAGAAGTTTAACGAAAGTTTACATTCTTATTTGCCAATGCCACAAAGTGAAATAGACTCTAACCTTAACTGGGACGAGTTCGTTCAATAAAATCAAACCTAAATAGAATAAAATGAGAGATATAAAATATAGTATTAGGTTTCTTTTTTTACTGCTAATTATTGTTGGCTGTGAAGATGATGATGAATATGTAGCACCCAATAGTTTTGTTGATGCTGCATTTACCACAACTTGGGGTACGGCTGTGGTAAAAGATATAGATATCAATAACTACGGATCGTTCATGGACTTGTCCAATGGTACTACCAAACACGAATGGACCATACCGGAAGGAACCTTTTTTCTAGAGGGGCCTTTACCTACAAGTGCAGATAGTTTTGAATCCTATGTCATTGAGGGTGCGGGTAAGGTTTCTGATGAACGAACGGTACATGTATTGTTTACCAAAGGAGACTCTCTAACTCCTGTGAAGTTGCACAACGAATATGAAGAATATACGGAGTTTGCTTTGCCCACAGGTTGGGATACGGAAACTAACTCGGTTATTATAGATACTTTAAGAACCGTGCAAAAGGGTTCGGCCTGGGTTCTGGATTATACCATTATTGTTGATGTTTACGATACTATCGTGGCAGATATGGAGATAAGGGATTTGGAAGGGAATACTATCGATTTTAAAAATCAAGCAGAAATCGATATTAAGTTTGGTGAGCAACTTATTTTTGAAGATTTAAGTCGCCAAAACAATACTTCCAGACCAACAACTACAGTTTGGACCATTCACACCATAGAGGAGAATGAAGAGGATGAGGAGAATATTATAAATGTAAACGAAGAGAAGACTATTGATACGTTAACTTTTAACAAGCGTATAGGTAAGTTTAAAGGCCGTTTGGTCTCAAAAAGAGATAGGACCGAAACTGTTAAGGCAGATGATGAGACCTATGAAATACCGGTAGTTTTTAACGTTATCGCATTGGACGAAAAATTAGAGCAGTCCGGTGATGTAATAGAATTGGCAGATAATACTATTGAAGTGCCTTTAAGTTCAAAATTGGTACCTCTTACGGAAGATGTTTCCGCCAACTTTGAAGTTGAAGTAAATGGTGCGGCTAGATCTGTTGCTTCTGTAGTACGGCGTCCTGCAGATGCCTCTGTACTTGTACTTACCTTGGACACTCCATTAGAGGGTGCTGATACAGCTAATACAGTTACGGTTTCTTATGATGGTGGTAGCGCTACGCTTAAATCCGTAGATGAACGCGTTTTGGAAGCGTTTGCCGATGTGGCCGTTCAAGTGTATGTACCCGTTCCCGTGAATAGGGTAGGAATGATTCAAAAAACAACTGAGGAGGATGCTATTTTAGTGGCCTTTGACCAAGAGTTAGATCTTACTTCCATTACGGCTTCTGCAGATGCCACTATGGGCTTCTCGGTTATGCTAAACGGTGTTGCTTCAACTGTTACTTCTGTTGAGGTAGACCCTGCCAATGCAGCCGTTTTAAAAATGATACTTGGCGAAGAATTGTATAGAGATGATGAGATTACGGTTTCCTATACAGGCCCGGGCGATATTCGTTCTATTGGAGCTGGGGAATTAGTAGACTTTGGTCCTGATATGGTTGTAGCAAACGAAGACAATGTTATAGGTGATGTAGGTAGTTTTGAGAATGCAATAGATACGGATTGGTTAAACACAGGTTCTAATGGAACCGGAGCTGCAGAAATTGTTGCGGCACCAACGCCTGATGTTGTTTCTACGGTAGAACCCACAGGAAATGTCATGCACTTGTCCGCTCCTGACGGGAACAAACCTAATACAGTTACCAGTGGTACTTTTCCATTTGAAGCGGGTGTTGTATACAGGGTGAAATTTAAAAGGTATTTGGGCAGTACCACCACCACTGCTTTTGCTAAGCATTATTTTGGAAATCAGCAAATTGATGATTCTTGGAACGGTGCGGAAGATGTATTGGGAACTTGGCAGTTGGTAGAGTTTACTTTTACCGCAGATGCCACCTCAAACGGAACGGTAAGAATTCAACCCGTACCAGGAGGAATAAGTGATGTTTATTATGACGATTATATAATTCAAGTAGATGATAATAGACCTTGATCAAGATTGTTAGTAGTGTTTTGATTATTTAGTTAAAACCGCTCTTCATGGAAACATGGGGGCGGTTTTTTTGGGTTAAAGTACATTGGTACGAGGGTGATTCGCAATCTGTTACAGATAAACCTATGCAAACTACAAGAGGAAAAGGTCAAGAAACCTTCGGTAGTGTTCTATTGAAATAAGGAGTACGTCCGTTAGGAATATTAAATCATCCTTTTGCAGTATATTAAAGAAGCCTATGATTGTTTTTTGTTCTATTGAGCAACCAAAAATCAGTCTTTTATGCCAAAGTGAAATATAGCGGTTTCATCATATTTTTCTCCCGGTAGAAGTAAGGTAGAGGGGAAATTAGCATGATTGGGCGTGTCCGGAAAATGTTGTGTTTCCAAACAGAATGCCATGTGATCTGCATATTTTATATGATTTTTCCCTGTAAAGGTATCTCCAATTCCGTTCCCTGAATAAAATTGAACACCGGGTTGGGTGGTAGAAATAGTCATTGTTCTGCCGGATTTGGGTTCCCAAACTTCTATTACCTTTTTTAACTCTCCAACGGCCTTGTTAAAAACATAGTTGTAATGATATCCGTTAAAATCCAATTTATGAATGTTCTCACCTAGTAGAGTGGGTGTTGTTAAATCCCAATCTGTACCTTTTACGGGAGCCAATTTTCCAGTGGGAATAATTTCTTCGTCAATTTCAGTATAGGTGTCCGCATCTATAGTAATGATATGGTCGTAGATTTTATCTTTCATACCATTAAGATTAAAATAGCTGTGTTGCGTCATGTTCACATGCGTAGCTTTGTCCGTAGTAGCCTCATAATGTGCTATAAGCCTGTTGTCATTGGTTAAGGTATAGGTTACATAACTATCCAAGGTTCCCGGAAACCCCATGGTTCCATCTTTTGAGAGGTGGTGTAGCTGAACAGAAGGTCCTTGATCATTTACTACGATCTTCGATGCCCAAACTACACGATCAAATTCATTGCCGCCGTGCAGGCAATGGCCATTGCTGTTTTGCGTCAGCTCGTAAGAGGTTCCGTCAATTTCGAATCTGGCGTTTCGTATGCGGTTCGCCACGCGTCCAATCGTGGCTCCAAAACAAGGGTGCTCGGCTTTGTACTGTTCTAAATTGTCAAAACCGAGTACCACATCTTCAAAAATCCCTTCTTTATCCGCAACGCGTATGGCGGTTATCGTCCCACCAAAATCGGTGATTTTGACCACCATACCGTTTTCGTTCGTCAGGGTATATAGTAGCACTTCTTTACCTTGGGCCTCTCCCCATTTTTCACTTTTTATGCCGGCATGTTGGGAATTCAACCGACCTATGGCGCAAAGGCATATCAAAACGGCATACATGTAACTTTTCATCGTTTCTTCGTTTCAATCGGGGGGATTAGGTTAAAAAGCGTTTTACCTATAAAATTACCTTTTATTTGGGTTCTATGATTACATTTCTCTCGGCTTCGCTCTCGGCGGTGTATCTGACCACCTTGGGAAAACCGGTGCCTCGGGCCTTGGTTATCTCTTTTTTCCAGACCTTTCGCATGGCGTTGAGCTTATCGGCTAAAGAAGCGTCATTGGCTAGGTTGGTCGTTTCCTTGGGGTCTTTTTTTAAGTTGAAAAGCTCTTCGTAAACCGCAGGTTCTCCTTGTAAAGGCCCTTCGGCATAATCGCGGTATACGGCAATATCGGGATCATGTACCTTATAAAGCATGGAACTCATGTTGATGCCCATCGCTTTGGCCGTTGCGATTTTCTTTAAAGCCGAAAAGTTCTCGTTTTTGTAGTAACGGATATACTTCCATTCTTGGTCTTGAACCGATTCACACCTAGGATTTCCGAATTGGGTAGACCATAAATTTTCAGTGTAAAGGTACGGGCGTACGGCCTGTTCTTCACCAGCTAAAAGTCCGGTTAGATTTTTACCTTGATAAGTGCTTGGAACGGTAATACCGGCCATGGTCATCATGGTAGGAGCAATATCTATGCTCTGTACCAAAGCATCGGAAGTTTTACCTCGTTTTGATTTCTTCGTATTGGGGTCAAAGATAATCATGGGCACGTGGGTGGTTTCCTCATAGCACAAGGCCTTTCCGCCAAGACCGAATTGCCCCATAAAAAGACCATGGTCAGAAGTGAAAACAATAACGGTATTCTTATCTAATTTTTGATTTTTTAATGTTTTCCTGAGCTGGCCTATGAGTCTGTCTATACCGGTCATAGCTTCCATTTGTCTAATATATCGCTCTTTGAAACCTTCTGGAGTATCTACATAGTCATAGCCTGTTTGGCGGTCTCCGGCATGATGGATTTCGGCAGGAAGTTTAGGTGTTTTTATATCCTTTTTTGCAACATAATTTTCCGGTAATGGAATATTCTGGTCTCGATATAGCGTCTTATAAATCTCATCGTCCGAATCTCTCATTTGCATAGATCCGGTACCGGCACCATGGGGTAGATTAAAGCAAACGGAAAGCATAAAAGGTTTTTCCGTTGGTCTCTGGTCTAGGAATTTTATAGCACCGCCCAATTTTTGCTCGTTGGATAAAAAGTCCTGCACACCTTCGCCAACAACTTCTACTTGGGTATCATATTTAGCATCTTTAAAAATCTTATGGCGGTCTTTAGGGTAAAAGCCCAAGTGGCCGTGTCCTGCGTACCAGTAGTCAAAGCTTTTTTCCATAAGGCCACTATCATAACCACCTTCGCCAACAGGAACATGGTTCTTTCCTACCCAGCCGGTGTAATACCCGTTTTCTCGCATGACCATAGGGTAGGTGTTGGCCCAACCTTCTTTAGACATACTGGTGCCGGAATTAAAATTCACGCCATGCTTACGTTCAAATTGACTGGTTAAAATACTAGCTCTACTAGGAGTACAGATAGCGCTGGTAATATGGGCGTTGGTAAATAAAACCCCATCTTTTGCCAATTGGTCCAAATTGGGAGTCTGCACTATAGTATTTCCCGTGCAGCCCATAAGACCGTACTGTTGGTCATCCGTTAATATGAAGATGAAATTGGGTTGCTCTTGGGCCGTAACCTGAACCGTTGCGTAGGTGTAAATGGCCAAAACAATAAGCCAATATTTAAACCGATTAGAATGTTTCATTTTGTCTGTTGAAATTATATTAATGCTTCCGTTTATGATTTATTTACCAGTTGGACCTTCAGCTTTTTTTCTAAAAGCCTCAAAAGCTTTTTCTTCTTTGATTACATTTTTTGCATGTGGGTCTATCCATCCCGGTTCTAGGTTCTTTGCGTCCCAAGCCGTATATGCCTGTTCTAATTCGGCCACTTTTTGGGGATTATCGGCCGCTATATCCGTTCGTTCCCAAGGGTCGTTCTTTAGGTTGAAAAGTAGGGTTTTACTTTTATAAGCACTTTTGTAAAGTTTGTAATCACCAACTCTAACAGCATACTCAAAACCACCTACGGAACGCCAGAACAACTGTTCATGTGGCAAACCGGTCTTTCCCTCTAAAATATAGGGCAACAATGTGGTGCCGTCTAATTGGGTCTCCTTTTTTACGTTACCTCCGGCTGCTTCCAAAAATGTTGGGAAAAGGTCTAATGAGCTAATGGGCTTTTTATAGTGCTGTCCGGCTTTTAGTTTTTTGGGCCATGTGATGAAGAAAGGGACTTTAATACCACCTTCGAACAACATGCCCTTATGACCACGGTACGGACGATTATCTGCATGTTCCGTACGACCTCCATTATCACTTAAAAATACTAAAATAGTGTTCTCTTTCATGCCGTTGGCAACAAGTGTAGAATCTATTCTACCAACGTTTGCATCAACAGCGTTTACCATGGCCGCGTAGACACTTCGCCCACCGTATTCAATATGTTTGGTATGTTCAAGATATTGTTTGGTAGCTTGGTCCGGTGCGTGCGGTGCATTGTAGGCCAGATACATAAAAAACGGCTTGTCATCTTTCTTGGTGATAAAGTCTATGGCCTCATCCGTAAAATCATCGGTAAGGTAACGCAATTCATTTTGTGGTACCGGTTTTCCGTTTCTAACAATAGTCTTGATAGGACCGTCAGGAATTCCCCAGTAGTTCATTCCACCACCTGCAAAACCAAACCAATGGTCAAATCCTTGATGAGTGGGGTGTAGGCTAGGGTGGTCCCCCAAATGCCATTTACCAATTGCACTGGTGCGATACCCATGTTCCTTTAGGGCTTCGGGAATCATTTTTTCCGAAAGCGGAGTTCCTACCGTATCATCGTTCTCGGAATCGTAAGGCATATTACAATCATGCCCAAAACGAGCCTGATAGCGCCGGGTTAGTAATCCGGCTCTAGATGGACTACAATACGGATGTGATACATAACCGTTGTCAAAAATAACGCCTTGAGAAGCCAATTTGTCCAAATTTGGAGTGGGTATGTCCGTAGCTCCGTTAAAGCCAACATCTGCCCAGCCTTGATCATCCGTTAGGACCACTATGATGTTCGGTTTTTGATTTTGTGCCATACCCGTTAAAGCAGTCATGAGACCTATGGCCAATGTGTAAATGATTTTTTTGCTCATGGTAATATCCTTTCCTTTTCTATTTCAATGTTATTTTGTAAACAAGTGCAGCATCAGCTTCTGCCGGCATTTTTCTTGGAGCGGTAACCAATAGGCCTTCCGCTGTTTTTTTCCACTTTATTTTTTGATTACTGCCTAATACAGAAACCGATTGGATTTCCATATCCTTGGCCTTGTTCCCAAAAACGTCAAGAACGGTGTTGGCTTTCTCACCGGGCCATCCTAATTGAATGGCGTAAACGGTTTTGCCTTTTTTGGTGTAACGAATATCTGCAGAATTTAAATCGTATAAACCGGCTTTAATGGCTCCATAATCATTCCACTCATCTTCCGGGTTCCGTTTCATTTTGGTAGGACCTTGGCCGTAGGCAACAAAGGGGCGTGTATTGTAAATACTTTCACCGTATAGATTTAACCAAGCCCCAATACCTTCCATGGATTTGGCCTGTTCTTCCGGAATAATCCCTTCTGCCATAGGAGCTGCAGCTAAAATCATTACTCCGTTTTTACTCACCACTTCAGCCAATATCCGAATGGCTTTTTTAGGGTCTAAAGCGGTACGTTTGTCTTTATTATACCCCCACGAGCTGCCCAATTGAAAATCTGTTACCCAAACTTCAGGGGCAATATCCATGACTGTAGCTCTTTCTAAGTTTACAACAGCTAGATCCGTTGGGAAAAATGAGCCTTTGGTGTTTACCACTACTTCTTTATTCTGCTCTTGTGCCTTATTGAAATAGTTGGCCAAAAATTGCTTGCGGTAGTCCTCTTGAATATAACCTTGGGCAAAATCCATCCAAATATAATCAGGGGAATAAGCATTGATTACTTCATTTAGTTTTCCCAACCATATATCACATTCTTCTTCGTACGTGGTATTTCCGTAAAGAATACGATACTCATCTTCTTGAGGGACTTCCGGATTAGTATAGGTTACCGAGTGTGTACTTACCGGACGAAGAAAGCTATTCTCTTTTTTAGGATAAAAGTGCATGTGAAAACCATGATGAAACGTGGTCATGAATTTTAAATTTCGCTTTTTTACTTCGTCACCAATTTGCTTAACTACATCAATTTTAGGTCCCTTGTCAAAGGAGTTCCAAGGATTGACTTCACTTTCCCAAAGCGAAAAACCATCATGGTGTTCCGCAATGGTTCCTATGAATTTTGCGCCCATGTTTTCAAACATATCCACCCAGCGTTTTGCTGAGAATTTTTCGGCTTTCCATTGCGGTATAAAGTCGTGATAATCTACATCTCGCCCGTAGGTTGTGGTATGGTAGTCATAAACATCTTTTCCCCATGTCTTTCTCCTGTCGTTTTCGTACATAAAACGGCCGTACCATTCATTTCCATTGGCGGGAACGTTATAAACGCCCCAATGAAAATAGACTCCTAACTTAGCATCTGCAAACCATCCGGGAGCAGCTTTGTGTTGTTTTAAATTTTCCCAATCGGGACCAAATTTGTCTTGGGCGTAGCATGTGCCCATAAAGGACAATATCAAAAAAAAGGTAATCTTGTTTTTCATTTAAATAATATAAGTATGCTGGTTTATTTAAGTTCTTGGATTTTTATATTTCTGTAGGTAATCTCGGAGCCTTCGGCCTGAAGGGCAATGTTTCCTTTTTCTAAAGGCCTTCCGTTGGCATTTAAGAAGTCTTTTAGTTCATTGACCAATTGTCCGTTTTCATAGAATTTGGCACTTTTTGAGCCTCTTACCTCTACGCGAACTTTGTTCCAACCATCAACTTCGTAATTACCATATTTATCACCTTCTATATAGGTTTTTTTTCCGCTGGAATCCAATAGTTTTTCAGAGCCGTCCTTTTGATACCATGTTACTTTTGGTCCTTTAATGACCCAGAGGTCCCCTGTGTCTCCTTCCTGAATCTGACATTCCAGACAGGTAGGCCAAATTACTTTTTCGCCTTGTACGTGGAATACGATTCCGGCATCCCGTTTGGCTTCTAGGCGAGGGGCAAATTTGCGCTCTCCCCACTTATATTCTAGTTCCAAATTAAAGTGACTGTATTCTTTGGTAGTGGTGATCATGCCAAAAGGGGCTTTTTCTCCTTTCCAGGTATAGAGTACTTCTATTTTGTTCTTTTTTATTTCGAATAATTTTTGATTGGAGGGCAGCTCATTTGGAGTGATAGTGTAGCTAGAGCCGAGTTCATTTTTCGGAAATGGGTTGGTCCATTCTACCTTGGATTCTTGAGCTGAAAGAGATAATAGGACACAAGAAAAAAGTGTCAACGTTAGAATTGAAGTGATTTTAGTTTTCATATGGTCCGGTCTAGTAATACGGTGGCAAATTCTAAAAAAAATGTCCGTTGATAAGCAACGGACATTCTTAATACTACCACAAATGTTTAATCTAGACCAATTTTAGCATAATTAGGCCCCTATATAGACCAAATAGCTAAGTCCTGGAAAATAAACCGGCTTTAATCGTAAATGCGAATAATTTCGCCATTGCCTTTTCCATCAACACTTCTTACATACCCGTTTATTACTTTATTCATAGGAATAGGGTTGTGCCCAGGAAAATAATCCTTATATTTTTCATAGGCATCTTCTACCATGCCGGAAGAAACGGCATTTACCCTTACACCGTTTTCTATTTCTAATGCTACAGCTTGTACAAAGCTATGGATAGCTCCGTTTACCATGGCGGCACTAGTGGTCATGGCCACGGGGTCATCTGCCAAAATACCTGTGGAAAGGGTTATGGAACCTTGTGGTGCAAGAAACTTTTGGCCTATGCGAACCAAGTTGACCTGCCCCATTAATTTACTGTTCAGTCCTATATGAAAATCATCTTCCGTAAGACGGTCAAAATTGTCCCATTTTGCTTCGCCTGCAATACAGATTATAGCATCAAATTTGCCAGCTTGCTCAAACATTTTAACAATAGAGGAACTATCTTTAATATCCACAAGAAAATCACCGGACGTTCTACCGGCAATGACTACTTTATTTTTTTTTGAAAAATGCGCCACTACTTTTTTTCCTATAGTTCCGTGTCCTCCAATAATCAAGATTTTCATAGTTTCTTATTTTTAGGTTAAACGTTTTCTATTGTTCTGTTTTGGTCTTTTTTTTCTGGTTTTGTAAATAGTTAGGGTGGCAATGATACTCCACAACATATTAGATACAAATGGAGGAATGGCACTGTAATAATAACAGTTGGTTGCAATTAATAATCCTCCAAGTAGGTTTAAGTACTTACTATAGCCTAGAAACTTTTTGTTTTCCATCATTGTGATGGCGTAGGCCAAGATGATGAGCCCCGAGCCCGTCCATCCGAAAATATCGATTAACAATTTCATTTTAAATAGTAATATCTATATATGTCGATTTGATAGGTTAAAAAATTAGAGCAAAAATTTTGCAAATTCGGTAATTATAGCTTCGTTTCTTTTAAAATAGGACCATTTTCCATGACGTGTCATAATCAATAAGCCACATTTTTCCATGCTGGTTAAATAATTGGATATGGTTGATTGCGACAGCTTTGATTTCTCAAATATATAGGAGGCACAAACCCCATCATTAAAATGCTTTATGCTTACATGTGGCGGAAAGTTCTTTTCAGGTTCCCTGAGCCACTCCATTATCTGCATTCGGGTGTTGTTAGATAAACATTTACTTATTTCAACAGCTTCTTTAATATCCATATATACAAATATCGAAAAATATCGATATGTGTCAAAAAAATATTGAAATTTTATTCAGGAAAATGTTGAACGGGACCATGCCCCATACCCAAAACCCTGTCTTTACCCTGTAAAATGGCTTTGTTTAAATAAGAACAGGCTTTTTTTACCGCTTCTTCAAGGTCGTGTCCCAAACTTAATTGTGCGGCAATAGCCGAAGATAAGGTGCATCCCGTACCATGTGTATTTTTGGTATGTATGCGTTTATTGGAAACGAACACTGTTTTCTGTGTATCGTACAAGAACAAGGTATCGGTCATTTGGTCAGAACCTTCCAGATGCCCTCCTTTTAGCAAAACCGAGGTTTTAAAGGTGTTACCAATTTCTTTTGCAGCTTCGGCAACACTGTTAAAATCAATTTTTTTATCAATGAGGATTTCTGCTTCAGGAATATTAGGGGTAATGAGATAAGCATCGCCCAAAAAAGACTTTAGGCTATCCAATGCGGCTTTGTTTAGAAGTCTATCTCCGGATGTAGCCACCATTACCGGGTCTAGAACAATGTTCTTTACAGAATATTCTTTTAGTGTTTTTTTTACCGTTTCAATGACCTCAGCAGAGTGTAGCATACCAATTTTTATTGCTCCAAACTCAATATCCTCCAAAACTACAATTAGCTGTTTGCGTATGTGGGAGACGGGTATTGCATGAATATCAAAAACACCACGGGTGTTTTGAGCTGTAGTAGCCGTAATGACCGAAGCAGCAAAAGCGCCATTGGCACTAATACTTTTTATATCTGCCTGAATGCCTGCACAACCACCTGAATCACTTCCGGCAATAGTTAGAACACAAGGGTATACTGAATTCATAGATGCGGTAAAACAAGGGTGAGCCTAAGAAAACCAAATGTATCAAAATTATTTTAAAACAGACTAGAGCAGAAGTTGGGTTATTCAGGTATTAATTCTTACAAAAAAATAAATTGCAGATTCTCTTTCCTGCCTGTGTTATACACTTGGTCACGTGCTTTTTGGTCATTGTAGTTTTAGAGTTTTTTTAAGGTGAAAACAAGAAAACATAGAAGCTCACTACAACGTTGTAGTTAAATTTTGATTTGTATGTTGAAAAATGATACTCTTTAAAATACCGTAAATAAAGGCTTTATCGATGAAGTGCGTTTTTGAAAATAGTGTCATATACAAAATGTGCTATTTGACATACAGTGTGCCCTTACTAGACAACAATTAATGGCATAAGCTAAGGTTTGCAAATATATTTGATAATATTAACTTTACATATGTAGTCTTTTACTTACTTTTATAGTAGACCATATATATTTACACTAACCGCCACGTTATGAATTTTTCAATCAAAAGTTGCGTCTTTACATTGATAGTTGCGCTATTCTATGCTATTAATGTAGATGCTCAAATCAGTAGTAATCGATACACGGTAAACCTCACGCCTCAAAGTCTAGCTACCTGTGGGGGAGTCAATAATTCTCTTGAAGAAGTATTTATAAGAGGAGAAAATGGGAGCTGTAACGATTTTAGCATCACTTTTGATTTGCCTCCTGGCGTAGAGTATGTCTCAGGTACAGCAAGTATAACTTCTCAGGTAAATTCATCTGGGGACCCCATAGTTGCAAATCAATATTCTATAGGAGAAGGCGGTACGCCTTCTGATCCTGTTTTTACCATTTTGCGACCAAGTAACGCAAATTGGGATGTTGGCGATGAAGTAATTTTTACTTTTGAGCGTAGTGCTAATTGCGCCGCAGTAGTTCATTCAAATTCTGGCGGGCTGTTTAAAGACGCGCATACGATTAACTTTCAGGATGCAGGTGGTGCCAATTCAGACTCAGATACATTAGAAACTATATCTTCTTATCCCTTAATGGCCGCTTCTTTAAATATTTCGGCAATACCAACTGTTGATGCCAATGTTGGTGAAACCTATACTAGAAATATCACACTCGCCCAAGGTGGTAACGGATGTACGGAAACATTCACATACTATGTTGATTTGGGAGTAGATGTAGATGATGAATATACATTGTCTTATGCAGGTACGGAGTTAACCCCTTCATCAATTAACGGGCAGGTTTTGACCTATTTAATAGATTTAAATGCAGCACCTTTCGCAGGTGCTGTGGGTAATAATGACAATTGCTTTGACAATGGAGAGGTTATTATTTTTGAAGAAGCTTTTAGAGTTGATGATTGTTTGGATACCGCAATTATCCATAATACGTATTGGGGTTGTAATCCGGGTGAGATTTGCCAAGCTGCAGAACAGCAAACCGGTTCGTTAAACTTTGGCGCTAATGTACCTGATATAGCTATTTCAAAAGTTGGATCTACTACACCAGATTTATGTGGCGCGGTTACCTACACTATTAGAATAGAAAATACAAATACAGCTGTAGGTTCTATGGCATTAGACTTGGGTATTAATATTGGTAGTGGACATAATACATCACCAGTTACTACTGCTGCTACTAATCCTCTTTGGGATTTTACCTATTTTGACACAAGAAGTGTTTCTAATTTTAGATTTGCTTCGGGTATTTCTTTTACACCAGAAGATAGACCAAGTACTATTTATCCAACTAGAGGGGATAATGGTACTTCAGTTTCTATACCGCCAAACTTTTTCAATTCTGATCCAGATGGACCGGGAGGTTTTGATGATTTGGATAATGACGGCTATTATGATGACTTACCACCAGGCGAAGCTACAGAACTATCTTTTGACTTTACGGTAACACCTAAAGATAATTGTGGTGTTGCAAGGTTTGATTATATGGGTTGGGAACATACTTATATAGATACCTATTTTAAAGATCAATGTAAGAGCGACCGTATTCCAGAACGTATTGATATTGGGTATTTCAATATTATTAGAGATTACCAAGATGTTACAGAAGTTGAAGCACCTACGGATATTGTAAACAATGAAGATTTTGTTGTGAGTATCGCCCCGGCATTTTATGCAGGTGGAGCAGGTTTACCTACTATAGACGGTACCGCTATGTTTTCTAATGATGCCTCTTCAGAATGGAGTATAACACTTACTGTGCCTACAGGTATGGCGTTACAAACACCTTTACCGGCTGGTTTTACGCAAAGTGGTAACGAAGTAACGTATACAACTACGGACATGTACGCAGGAAGATTTAAAGAATGGGTAGATTTTCCTATGACTTTTACATGTGGCCCCAATGGTATACAATCTATACCGTATACAACTAATTATACGGCAACGAGTTCAGCTGGTGTTTGTTGGTCTCAAGATATTCATTGCGGTACTGTAAATATATACACACATTGCCCTGGTGGCTGTGTGGGTCCTGCAATCGAAGGTTTTAAAGCCAGAAGGCTTACTGCTGGTTGGACGGATAATAGTATGACCACTAAGGTTGTCTTAGATGATAATACAGATGGTATCAAGAAATATTTAGCTGGTGATCAAATGAAGATTACCACTACGGCATCAATAAATAATATTTCATTAGATAACCTATATTTCGATTTAACATATGATACAGCTAGTGCTGCTGCAGGTGGTCCTGGTATTATAACTTTAGTTGATTCTAAAATTACCATCAATGATAATAGCGCAGGAACGTCTAATTCACGTAGCCTTACTAATGCACCCGTCTTAACTACCAATAATTCAACTGAGCATATGCTTAGTTTTGATTTAAGTGATGAAAAAGACTTAATAAGTGCGGCTTATTTGTTTGAAGGCGATGCAACTGATAGGGATATTGTGGAACTTGAATTGACTTTTGAGTTCAGTAAAGATTTTCAAGATATAGCCTATTTTGAACTTACAAATTTAAGAGGTGAATTCTTTGCTTTTACTGATTACCCGGCAAATACTGGACCTAATAGAGTAGGTTGTGACACTTGGGGAGACAGGGCATATTATTCAAGACCTAGAATATACGGTGCCAACCTTGCTCATGCAACTGATGGTTGTACACCAACAAATGGTATCATATATAATATGGTTAAAAATATGGCCCCGGCCGATATGCATGCTGATGAGTATAGACCTTTAACGTTATGGAAATCTACTGTTATAGATATCCCAGAAGGAGCTAGATTTACGGGAAATGTTACATCAATACAATTTCAAGGGGCATATTCAACAACTACTGGCGAATTTATAGCCACAGAAACAGGAAATCAAATAGTTATTACGCCTGGTCCTAATTTTAGAAATAGAGATCAAAGTGGAACAATTATACCAAGATTATATGTAGAATTTATGGGTACTTGTGAGTCACCTGCGTCTGCGCAGTATGATTTTACGGTCAATTATGATGATTTTGCTTATGCAACGCCGGTACCTTCAAGTTTCTCCTATACCAATACGTTTAGCTATACGCAACCTAGCTTTCAAATTCAATCTCCATTACCTACAGTTAATGGTGATGCCTATACTGTAGATTTTGATACTAATATAGATAACAAAAGTCCAGATGATGTGGATTATAACTGGTTGCAGGTTACCTCTCCAGAGGGTCTTAATATAACAGGTGCATTCTCAGTAGCCGCAGGGGTTGAAACTCCGGTAAATTTCTATCAATCTGGTGATAAAACATGGATAGAGGTAGGGTCTATTGCGGCCGGATCTACAAAATCTATACGTTTTAAAGCTGACTTTGATGATTGCCAAGATCAAACTGTCCTAGTGGAACATGGTTGGGATTGTTCTGGTTATCCTGGGTATCCCGATACTAGTGTAACCGTTTCAGATTTTCAGGCAGTTGGTGCAACTTGTTACCAGAACTCTACATCTATAACATTAGAACCTAAAGGTTCACAGGTTCAAGTGGCCATTACTGACCAACCTAGCACGGCACAAGCTCTGTGTACACCATTTAATATAGGAGTTGATGTTATTAGCGCTCAATTAGGGGATTTAATTAATCCGTCGTTGCAGTTTGCTATTCCGGGCGGGGACGGTGGTATAACTATAGTTAGTACAGATGTTACTTACCCCAAGGGTTCGCTTGATCCTGCAGATACTCAAGCGGTAACGGTTATTATAGAAAATGGTATTGCCAAGGTAAATTTGTTGGAGCATACCAATATCCTTGCCTTAAATGGTATTGCGGGTAATCCAGCGGAAAATTCAATAGATGAAAGAACGGCACATGTTGATCTTGAAATTCAATTGGAGTGTGATTTCATTTCAAATTCAGAATTTACTTTTAAGGTGTATGGGGAAGAACCATGTGGTGATCTCGCCGCAGGTAACGGTTCAAGAGTTGTATCAAATTCTATACAGGCACTAGGAGCTGTAGCTCCTTACAATGCCATAAGTAATATTAACTTACCTGGTTTTGGAGCACCAATTCAAGGTTGTGGTATTACTGATGAAATTAGTGTAGTAACTACAATAACAGGTGGCACAACGGGGAGTTCTGATTTTGGAAAAGTAACCTTAAGATCAGGCATTGAATATGTACCATCATCTTTTTCAAGTGCAGACGGTGCTTCATTTGTAAGTGTAGCAACTGTAGGAGACCATGAAGAACTCATTTTACAATATCCGGCCGGTGTAACTGCTGGTTCTACAATAAATTTCGACTTTGATTTTATAACCACTAACGAGGGTATTTGTGATGATTCGGCAGAAGTTCAGATAGTAAACTATGTTACAGTAAGCGGTATAACTTGCTCTACTACTAACTGTGCGGATTTTCAAGTAGCTACAGGTTCTTCCTATGAGGTAATGCCATTGGAAAAACCAATTTTGGTCGGCACGGCTAACGATAGTTTCTTTTCAGTAGATACGAGTAATAACTACGAATACCATTTATCTCTTGATATTGAGAACACGGCTCTTGTAGATGCGGACGCTGGTTATGCGTACAGTGTATACTGCGCAGATGTAAATGGTGATATTGATGGTGCCGCTATAGCTACAGGTACGGTATCCGAAGCAATCCCAAGTACATCAACAATAACAGATGAAATTGTGTTTACTACTTCTGGTGCCGCTTGTACTGGTACTAATTATATAGTAGAATTTTTACCTTCTAGCACCAACTGTCAATGTGAGGCTATCTTGGTTGAGGTTTCTGTGGCTTCAGGTGCGCCTTTAGATTTAGATGATGATAATGACGGTATCCCTGATGTTATTGAAGTGTATAATGGAGATGCAGATGGTGACGGAATTTTAGATTACGAAGATCCTGATTTCTGTACAGCTAATTTTGATGGTGTAAACGGATGGGATTGTGCAACAATGGGCTTACCTGATCCAGATGATGATTTAGACGGCGATGGTACTCCAAATTACTATGATACGGATTTCCCAACTTGTGGCGGATTAAATGCCAATGGTGTATGTATCAATTTTGATACTGATGGCGATGGTATTCCAAATCAGTTAGACCTAGACTCTGATAATGATGGTATTACTGACCTTGTTGAGACCGGTTCTGGTAATATAGATGCGGATGGTGATGGTGTCATAGATATTATTACAGATGTAGATAATGATGGTCTTGCAGATGTAGTAGATAATGATACTACGGACGGTCCAGAAGGTAGTGCGCCCTGTACTCCGCAAAATGGTTGTGTTCAAGTAAACTCTACATCAAATGTTTTTGATACAGATGGAGATGGGGCTACTGATGAAAGCGGTGATTTTGATGGAGACGGAATAATAAACGCCTACGATTTGGATAGTGATAATGACGGTATTCTAGATACAGTTGAAGCACAAACTACAAGTGGCTTTAATACACCAGGAGCTATTGATCCTTTAACAGGTATCCCGGCAATTGGTGCAGATACTGATGGTATAGACCCAATTGATACTGACGGTGATGGCAATCCGGATTACCTAGATTTAGATGCCGATAACGATGGTATTACAGATACTTTAGAAGCTGGAGGCGAAGACGCTGATGGTGATGGTGCGGTAGATGGTTTTGTGGATGCTGATGGTAACGGTGTTGCCGATAGTGTTGACACAACTCCTTTGCCAGATGAAGATTCTGATAATGACGGGATTCTAGATAGATTAGATTTAGATTCTGATAATGATGGAATAACGGATACTACCGAAGCTGGTGGTATAGATGGTGACAGTGACGGTATCATTGATACGTTTATGACCGATACTGATAATGACGGACTTGCGGATAGTGTTGACCCAGTTGGTCCTACTACTCCAGGTACACCAATTCCAAATCCGGATACGGACAATGACGGTTTAGACGATAGAATAGATTTAGATTCTGAAAATGATGGTATTCCAGATGTTATTGAAGCTGGCGGTTCTGACCCGGATAACGATGGTAGAATCGGTACAGGTCCAATTACAGATACAGATGGAGACGGACTTTCAGATTTAGTAGATCCAAATGATAATACAACAGGTACACTAGACGATGGTCCAGGTACTCCATTACCAATAGACAATTTTGATGGAGACAGTGTTCCTAATCACTTAGATATAGATTCTGATAATGATGGTATTACGGATACTACAGAAGCTGGTGGACTAGATGTTAATGGTGATGGTGTTGTAGATGGTTTTGATGATACCGTTACAACAGACGGTTGGGATGACGCTACGGCAGCATCTCCACTTCCAATTCCTAATTCAGATACTGCAGGCGGTCCAGATTATTTGGACATTGATGCGGATGATGATGGTATTCCAGATAACGTAGAAGCACAGACTACAGCGGGTTATATTGCTCCTGCTGATGCTGAAGCAGCTAACGGATTAGATACCAATTATCCTGTAGGTTTAACCCCTGTGGATACGGACGGTGATTTAATTCCTGATTATTTAGATGCGGATTCTGATGCCGATGGTGTTAGTGATGTTGATGAAGCTGGTCAAGGTACAATGGTAGATCCTTTAGCCGATGCAGATGCAGATGGCTTAAACGATGCTTTTGATGATACAACTGCTGGTTATGATGTAAACAATGACCTAGATACAGGTGCAATCGCTACGGATAATGTAGATGATTTAGACACTGCAGAGGTTGATTTTAGATCCATATTAGATTCTGATAATGATGGTATTATGGATACGGTTGATATTGATGATGATAATGACGGAATTTTAGATACCGATGAAACAGGAGATACAGATGGTGATGGTATTCAAGATAGTATTGATTTAGATTCAGATAACGACGGTATTCCAGATTCTATAGAGGCTGGTGGTACAGATACAGATGGTGATGGTCATATAGACTACCCAATTGCTGGCGACCCAACTTCTATGGTCGATACTAATAATGATGGTCTTGCAGATGAAATTGCAACGACTCCTTTACCAGATGAGGATTCAGATGGTGATGGTATTAAGGATAGAGTAGACTTGGATTCAGATAATGATGGTATTGCAGATGTAACGGAAGCCGGTGGTCCAGATACGGACAATGATGGTGTTATTGACACTTTCGCAACAGATACAGACCGTGATGGTTTAGCAGATAGCGTTGATCCAGTTGATGCAACTACTCCTGGTACGCCTTTAGAAAATCCAGATACCGACGGTGACGGATTTGATGATCGAATAGATACAGATTCAGATAATGATGGTATTCCAGATGTAACGGAAGCTGGTGGTTCTGATCCGGATAACGATGGTGTTATCGGTACAGGTCCCATTGCCGATGCAGATGGTGACGGACTTTCAGATATTGTAGATACAGATGATAATACAACTCCAACTGCTACAGATGGTCCAGGTACAGCTTTACCAATAGATAATTTTGATGGTGATGCTAATCCTAACCACTTAGATATAGATGCAGATAATGACGGTATTCTAGATGTAGTTGAAAATGGAACAGGCGCTTTAGACACCAATAATGATGGTGCTATAGACAGTACTGATGATGTATTCCTAGATGCAAATGACAATGGTCAAGCGGACGATACAGAAGGTACTGCGCCATTAAATACAGATACAACAGGTGGTGCAAACTACATAGATATTGATGCAGATGATGATGGTATTCCAGATAATGTAGAAGCACAATTAACTAGTGCTTATACAGTTCCTGCTGATGCTTTTGATACTGTTGGTCTAGATACCAACTATCCTAATGGCATTACACCAGTGGATACCGATAATGATTTAATTCCTGATTATTTGGATTCGGATTCTGACGGTGATGGTACTCCGGATCTCATTGAAGCAGGTCAAGGTGCAATGACCGATCCATTGGCAGATGCGGATAATGATGGATTAAACGATGCCTTTGATGATACGCCCGGTACTGATGTAAACAATGATTTGGATACAGGTGCAGACGGTACGGATAACGAGGATGATTTGGATAATGACGAGGTAGATTTCAGGTCTATCCTAGACCGTGACCAAGATGGTATAATAGACATCGCTGATCTAGATGATGACAATAATGGAATTTCAGACTTAGATGAATCGAACGGAATGGATCCGAGTGCCGATGATGATAACGATGGTATCGTAAATTATCTAGATGATGATCCAGCTAACCCAGCAGTGGGTGATGTAAACGGAACTATAGAGCCAGCATTTGATTTTGATGGTGACGGTATTCCTAACCACTTCGATATCGATGCAGATAATGACGGAATTTTTGATGTGTACGAAGCAGGTAATGATGCTTTAGATACCAACAATGATGGTGTTATTGACACTAACGATACCGGTTTTGCAGATTTAAATACAGATGGACAAGCAGATAGTTCCGAGGGAACAATTCCTTTAACTACAGATACTACGGGCAATGCAGATTTCTTGGATATAGATGCAGATGATGATGGTATTCCAGATAATGTGGAGGCACAGCCTACATCAGGTTATGTTGCTCCAGCTGATGCTTTTGATTTCAATGGTGTAGATACAAACTACCCTAACGGTTTAAGACCAGAGGATACAGATGGGGATTTAACTCCGGATTATATAGATTTTGATTCAGATGATGATGGAACTTCAGATGTTGTGGAGGCTGGTCAGGGAGCAATTACAAATGCTACGGCGGATACAGACGGAGACGGATTGAACGATGCTTTTGATGATACGCCTGGTTTAGATGTAAACAATGATTTGGATACGGGTGCTGACGGTACGGATAACGAAGATGACGTAGATCCAGCTGAGGTTGATTTCAGGTCTATCCTAGATCGTGACCAAGATGGTATTATGGATATTGTTGATTTGGATGATGACAATGACGGAATTCCTGATTTAGAGGAATGTAGTGGAATGGGAAGTGTTTCCTTAATTCCCGATGGTGACTTTGGAGTAGCGGATACTGCTAACGACACGTACTTTAATGGAGCCGGTGATGGTGCGGGTAACCCGGACAATTACGATACCTACACGAAACCGATGCCAGCGGGCATTACAACCACGTATGGGAATGATGCACCTAGACCTTCTGATGGTAACTATGCATTGGTCACGAACTCCGTAGGTCTTTCATATGTAGCAGGTGAACCTATTCCTAACTTTTGGTTAGATATAGAAGATTATACTACTGATGCTCCGGGCGAGTTGGGATACTTTGCACTTTTTAACGCAGATGGTACAGCAGGTCGTTTCTATGAACAGACAATAACAGGTTTGGTAGTAGGTGAAACCTATGAATTCAAGACGGCAATTATAAACTTGTTCAACCCTGGATATGCAGATAACGGTACGGAACAATTCTTAGGAAACACACCAATTGCACCAAACGTTTCAATGTTAGTGCTTAACAGTGGAGGTACTGTGGTGGATCAGTTTAATTCAGGAGATATTCCTAATGATGGGGAATGGAAAGTAGTTTCATTGATTTTTACGGCTACGGAAACAAGTATGACTTTCGCTATAGATAATAATACAGGCGGAGGTATTGGAAACGATTTTGGAATTGATGGTATTTCTTTGACGCAATCCTGTGATTTTGATGGAGACGGTATACCAAACCCGTTTGATCTAGATTCTGATAATGATGGAATTCTTGATATTGTTGAGGCAGGAGGAACCGATACGGATAATGATGGTCGTGTTGATGGCTTCACAGATGCTAATGATGATGGTCTAGATGACGATACGGCAGCAGCCCCATTACCCTTACCAAATACGGATACGGCTGGAAATGCAAATTTCTTGGATATCGATGCGGATGATGATGGTATTCCGGATAACGTAGAAGCACAACCTACAATTGGTTATGTGGCTCCAGCGGATGCTTTCAATAGAGACGGTGTAGACACCAATTATCCAACAGGCCTGGTTCCTGAAGATACAGATGGTGATTTAACGCCAGATTATTTAGACTTGGATTCTGAAAATGATGGTATTTCCGATATGCTCGAAGCAGGTCAAGGTATCTTAACGGATCCTTTGGCAGATGCAGATGGGGATGGTCTTAACGATGCTTATGACGATACTCCTGGCAACGATGTAAACAATGACTTGGATACTGGTGCAGACGGCACGGATAATGTGGATGATGCAGACATGGCCGAGGTAGATTTTAGATCAGTATTAGACCATGACCAAGATGGTATTCCGGATACAGCAGATTTGGATGATGATAATGACGGTATCTCAGATGTAGATGAGGCCAACGGAATCGACCCAAGTGCCGATGATGACAACGATGGTGTTCCTAACCATTCGGATGATGATTCAAGTAATCCTGCAATCGGAGATGTTAACGGAACAACGGAACCAGCATTTGATTTTGATGGAGACGGCATACCGAACCACTTTGATATAGATGCCGATAATGATGGTATCGTAGATGTAGTGGAAGCTGGGAATGGCGACCTTGATACGAACAATGACGGAGTAATCGACAATAATGATACCGGTTTTGCGGATACGGACGATAACGGTCAAGCCGATAGATCGGAAGGAACAACGCCACCAAATACAGATGGTACGGGTGAAGCTAACTTCTTGGATATTGATGCAGATGATGATGGTATTCCAGATAACGTAGAGGCACAACCAACAGCGGCTTATATAGTTCCTGCAGATGTGTTTGACTTAACAGGATTGGATACCAATTATCCAGGTGGTCTAGTACCAGAAGATACTGATAATGATGGTACGCCTGATTACATCGATTTGGATTCAGATGCTGATGGTATTGACGATGTGTTGGAAGCAGGTCAGGGTACAATAGCAGATCCATTAGCAGATGCCGACGGAGACGGTCTTAATGATGCTTTTGATGATACTCCTGGTTTAGATGTAAATAATGACTTGGATACTGGAGCAGACGGCACGGATAACGAAGACGATGCAGATATGGCCGAGGTAGATTTCAGATCAATGCTAGATACAGACCAAGATGGTATTCCAGATACGGTAGATTTGGATGATGATAATGATGGTATCTCAGATTTGGATGAAGCCAACGGAATCGACCCAAGTGCAGATGATGATAACGATGGTGTTCCCAACCATTCTGATGATGATCCAAGTAATCCTGCAATCGGAGATGTAAACGGAACAACGGAGCCAGCGTTCGATTTTGATGGTGACGGAATCCCGAACCACTTTGATATTGATGCCGATAATGATGGTATCGTAGATGTAGTGGAAGCTGGTAACGGCGACTTGGATACGAACAACGATGGGGTAATAGATAGTAATGACACTGGTTTTGCCGATACGGACGATAACGGTCAAGCGGATAGTTCGGAAGGAACAACACCACCAAATACAGATAGTACAGGTGAAGCTAACTTCTTGGATATTGATGCAGATGATGATGGTATTCCGGATAACGTAGAAGCACAACCAACCGATGCATACATAGTTCCAGCAGATGCTTTTGATGCGACCGGATTGGATACGAATTATCCAAGTGGTATAGAGCCAGCAGATACAGATATGGATGGTACTCCTGATTATATTGATTCGGATTCAGATGCAGATGGCGTAAGTGATGCTTTAGAAGCAGGTCAAGGCACAATGACTGATCCATTAGCGGATGCCGACGGAGACGGTCTTAACGATGCCTACGATGATACTCCTGGTTTAGATGTAAACAATGATTTGGATACAGGTGCCATTGGTACGGATAACGAAGATGATGCTGATTTAACGCAAGTAGATTTTAGGGATATCTTAGATTTTGATCGTGATGGTATTCCTGATACATTCGATCTTGATGATGATAACGATGGCATTTCGGATTTGGATGAAGCCAACGGAATCGACCCAAGTGCAGATGATGATAATGATGGTGTTCCAAACCATTCTGATGATGACCCAAGTAATCCTGCAATCGGAGATATTAACGGAACAACGGAGCCAGCGTTCGATTTTGACGGTGACGGAATCCCGAACCATTTTGATATCGATGCCGATAATGACGGTATTACAGATGTAGTGGAAGCCGGTAACGGCGCACTTGACACAAATGGTGATGGTGTAATTGACGCTGATGATGCTGGTTTTGCAGATGCAAATACTGACGGTCAAGCCGATAGTTCAGAAGGAACAGTACCACCAAATACAGATGGTACAGGTGAAGCTAACTTTTTGGATATTGATGCAGATGATGATGGTATTCCAGATAACGTAGAAGCGCAACCTACCTTGGCGTATGTTGTTCCTGCCGATGCTTTTGATGAAGTAGGCTTGGATACCAACTACCCAGGTGGATTGGTTCCAGAAGATACGGATGGTGACGGAACTCCAGATTATTTAGATCTTGATTCTGAAGATGATGGTGTCTTGGATATTGATGAAGCTGGTCAAGGTACCTTTACAGGTGTTGATTCTGATTCGGACGGATTAGATGACGGTTTTGACGATACCCCAGGTTTAGATGTAAACAATGATTTGGATACAGGTGCAGATGGTACGGATAACGATGACGATGCTACAACTCCTGAAGTTAATTTCAGGGAAATTGGCGATAGTGATGGAGACGGAGTCCTTGACACTCAGGAGGAAGCAGACGGCACGGATAAGAATGACCCATGTGATTATGTAATAGAGAACGTTACCTTGGATTTCTCAGGTGATTACCTAGTTGCAGATTGTGATGGAGATGGTGTAATCAATGGTCAAGAGCTAGAAGATAATACCAATCCGGAAGACCCTTGTGATTACATAGAAAATAGTATTACCTTACAACAAGAAGGGGATTATCTTATATCTGATTGTGATGGAGACGGTCTAACCACTGCTCAGGAAGAAGCTATAGGTACAGATCCAGATGTTGCGGATACGGATGGCGATACTATTGTAGATGGTCAGGAAATAGTGGATGGAACAGACCCTCTTAACCCGTGTGACTCATTAAACGGCGTACCTACATTGGAAGCAGGTTGTGATCCGGAGTTAGTAGAAACAGGTGTTTCTGTTACCAATGAGATCATAACACCGGATAATGATGGAACCAATGATACATTTATAATTGATAATATAGAATCCTATCCAAATAATACCGTACAGATTTATAACCGTTGGGGTATTATCGTGTATGAGATGTCAGGTTATGACAATGGAGCTAATTCTTTTAGAGGTATATCTAATGGAAGAGTAACAATTCAAACTGATTCTCAATTACCTGTAGGAGTGTATTTCTATATTATTAAATATGAAAACAAAGGTGATAATTTAAGCAAAGCAGGCTACCTATATATCAACAGATAAATTCCCCAAAAAACGAAATAACCATGAAAAAAGTAGTAACAACGATCCTCTTCATATTTGCCGGTCTGGCCTCGGTATTTAGTCAGCAGGATGCACAGTACACGCAGTACATGTATAACACCATATCAGTAAACCCGGCCTATGCAGGTTCACGTGGGGTGTTCAGTATTGCCGCACTTCATCGCTCGCAGTGGGTAGGCTTAGATGGGGCTCCCACAACGCAGACCCTCAACTTCCATACGCCGGTTTCTGGCAAAGTGGGGTTGGGCCTATCGATCGTGAACGATGAGATCGGTAACGGAACCAATCAGGATACGTATGTAGATGCGGCATTTTCCTATACCGTTAATACCTCTCGCGAGGGTAAACTGTCCTTTGGATTAAAGGCAGGTGGGCATCTTCTAAACGTAGATTTCTCTAAGTTAAGGAACTACGGTGCGGAGAGTAACCTTCCTAATATAGACAACAAGTTCTCGCCCAATATAGGAGCAGGGGTATATTACCATACAGACCATTTTTACGCGGGTCTATCGGTTCCTAACTTTTTGCAAACGGAACATTTTGACGGCTCCAATACAGATGCCAGTTCGTTTCTTGCAGAGGAGCGTATGAATTTCTATTTCATTACGGGTTATGTGTTTGATGTAAACCAAAGGTTAAAGTTCAAACCTGCGGCATTGGTCAAGGCGGTAAAAGGAGCTCCCTTACAAGTAGATCTTAGTGCTAATTTCTTGATGAACGATAAGTTTTCATTGGGGCTAGCCTATAGATGGGATGCAGCTCTAAGTGCACTGTTCGGGTTTCAACTGAATGATCAGTTAATGTTGGGTCTGGCCTATGACCGGGAGATTACGGATTTAGGAGCGACCAGATTTAACGATGGTTCCTTTGAAATCTTTCTTAGATACGAATTCCTGAACCGTTACAAACGAGTGATTACCCCAAGATTCTTTTAATAGATAAGACATGAAAAAAGCAAGATATATATTCTGTGGCCTGGCGGTAATGACAATGGTTTCTCAGGCACAAGAGAAAAAGATAAAAAAGGCGGACACGAAATTTACCAACTATTCCTATGCCTCGGCCATACAGTCCTATGAGGTTTTAGTAGAGGATGGGTATACGGAAGAAGAGATTTTCAAAAACTTGGGGAACGCGAACTATTTAAACGCGAACTATGAGGAAGCTGCCAATTGGTACGGTCAACTGTTCCAGTTGGGAGTAACGGATATCGACCCCGAATACATGTACCGCTACGCCCAAACATTAAAGTCGTTGGAAAAGTATGACGCATCGGACATTTGGATGAACAAGTTCAAGAAGGCAAGGTCCAGTGACCAACGGGCGCTGGCCTTCGGCAATAACTTGGATTACTTAGACCAAATAGAAGAACGCTCGGGAAGGTACGAACTAAAAAATTTGGCACTGAACTCCAAGGTGTCCGATTTTGCGCCCTCTTTCTATGGAAAAGATTTGGTCTTTTCTACGGCAAGGGACAGTGGGCGGATATCCAAAAACATCCACAGATGGAACAATGGCGCCTTTCTAAACCTGTACAAAGCAACAGGAGACGGGCAAGGAAACTTTACGTCATTGGAAAAGTTAGACCGAAAACTGAACAAGAAAACACACGAATCCTCTACGGCCTTTACTAAAGATGGACAGACCATGTACTTTACCCGTAACAATTCGGACAACGGAAAATTTTCCAGAGATGAGGAAGGGATAAGCAGGTTAAAAATATACAGGGCCAACTTGGTAGACGGCGAATGGGATAATATCGTAGAACTTCCTTTTAACGGGGATGGTTACTCCGTGGCTCACCCAACGTTGAACAAGGACGAGACCAAATTGTATTTCGCATCCGATATGCCGGGAACGGCCGGGGAATCGGATATATTCTCGGTAGAGATTAACAAGGACGGTACTTTTGGAGCTCCGCAGAATATGGGCCCGCAAATCAATACGGAAGCTAGGGAGACTTTTCCCTTTATAACCGAATCCGATATTCTCTATTTTTCTTCGGACGGGCATCCCGGTCTGGGCGGTCTTGATGTATTTGCTACAGATCTAAAGAACGATAGTGGCAGGGTCATTAACGTAGGAAGACCGTTGAATGGGGAAGAGGATGATTTTTCATATATAGTAAACGAAGAAACGAAAAAAGGATACTTCGCCTCTAATCGCGAAGGAGGAGTGGGCAATGACGATATTTATGGTTTCATAGAAACGGAGCCTTTAGATTTTACTTGTCATACCAATATTACGGGCACGGTCAAGGATAAAAAGACGGGAGCTTTGCTTGCCAATGCATCCATTAAAGTATATGATAGTAAGAAGAACCTAATTGCCAGTTCGGAAACGGATGCCAACGGTGCGTTTGCCATGGAGGGCGATTGTACGGATGGGAACTACAAAATTGTAGCCACTAAAACGGATTATGATGAGGGCGACAAGATGTTTGCCACGGTGAACGCGCAGGATGCAACCGGAATAGAAGTTGTATTGGCGCAAGCGGATAAATCGGCACCCGTTGGTACGGACCTGGCAAAGTATCTTAACATTGAACCGATTTATTTTGATTTTGATAAACACTTCATACGTGATGATGCCCGCATCAGTATAGACAAAGTTTTGGCGTATTTGAACGAATACCCGAACGTAAAGGTACAGGTGCGATCACATACGGACTCCCGCGCGAACGATAATTACAACATGCAATTGTCTGCCAACCGGGCCAAGTCTACTGCAGAGTACCTAGTTGGGCAGGGCATTGCCCAAGATCGTATCTCCTTTGAAGGTTTTGGCGAGACGCAGCTAACAAATGATTGTAGCAATGGGGTGCCTTGTTCCAAGGAGCAGCACCAAATGAACAGACGATCGGAGTTCATAGTGGTAGAATAAAGTAAAATATATATTTGAAGGGAAGAAAGGGAAAGAGCATAGCTTTTTCCCTTTTTTTGTTTTAACTAATTTGACTCAACTAAAATTCTTTTTTTTAATCTTCATTCTATACATTTGTAAATGTAAACTTTAGGGGTGTTCCTATTTATTGGGACTGAGACATACCCTTTGAACCTGATGCGGTTAGTACCGACGAAGGGAAAAGTTGAAAAACATTTTGAAATAGATGTTTACAACACTTTTCATTAAAGTGTCCGATGTTTTCTAGCGGAGCACTTTCTTTTCAAAGACGTACGGGCCTCTATCGTTACAGCATAAAATTATTCTGTATGATAACGATAAACATGAACCAAAAGCAGTTGCAGCTTGGTGCCGAAACTACTATCCATCAATTTTTACAACAAATAGATTCTTCCGGAAACGGCGTTGCTGTGGCCATTAACGACCAAGTTGTACCACGTACCAATTGGCAAACCCGTTTTCTGCAAGACAATGATACGGTTCTCGTTATTCAGGCCGCGCAAGGTGGTTGATGAATTTTTAAAGTATAATCCGGAGTTAAAGCAATATAGTTAAACCTGCAACGAGCAATAGCTTAGCGCACATAGCCACTAAATATGAAAAGTAAAGACACTGCCCCAAAACAAGACCACATTACAAGACAACCTTTTCCGAATTCAAAAAAAATCTATGTAAGTGGAAAAATCCACCCAGAGATTAAAGTTGCAATGCGAGAAATTACATTAAGCGACACTAAGGACTCTTTAACCGGAAAGTTAACACCCAATGAACCGGTTACAGTGTATGATACGTCAGGGCCTTATACGGATCCCGAAAAAAAGATTGATGTACATAGTGGAATTGAAAGAATTAAGGAGCAGTGGATTTTAGGTAGAGGAGATGTAGAGCAGCTAGATAGTTATTCTTCGGAGTATTGCAATGAACGTTTGAACGATAGTAGTTTGGATCACATGCGTTTTTCGCTCTTAAAAAAGCCGTTACGAGCCAAAAAAGGGAAAAACGTTACGCAATTGCATTACGCAAAGCAGGGTATAATTACTCCTGAAATGGAATACATCGCCATTCGTGAAAATCAGCGAATTGATGAAATGACCGAGATTGTAAAGCAGCACAAAGGCGAACATTTTGGAGCGGCTATTCCGGAGAAGATTACTCCTGAATTCGTACGTGAAGAAGTTGCTCGTGGGCGTGCGGTAATTCCGTCCAACATAAATCACCCAGAAGCGGAACCTATGATTTTGGGTCGTAATTTCTTGGTAAAGATTAATGCGAATATCGGTAACTCGGCTACTACATCTTCTATTGAGGAAGAGGTGGAAAAGGCGGTTTGGGCCTGTCGGTGGGGAGCGGATAATATAATGGACCTTTCAACCGGTCAAAACATTCATGAAACGCGTGAATGGATCATTCGTAATTCTCCGGTTCCCGTGGGAACGGTACCAATTTATCAGGCTTTAGAAAAAGTGAATGGTGTAGCAGAAGACCTTACTTGGGAAATTTTTAGGGATACCCTAATTGAACAGGCCGAGCAGGGAGTTGACTATTTTACCATTCATGCAGGCGTTCTTTTACGCTATGTGCCCTTGACGGCCAAACGGGTTACGGGTATTGTTTCTCGCGGCGGTTCTATCATGGCTAAATGGTGTTTAGCGCATCATAAAGAAAGTTTCTTATATACGCATTTTGAGGATATCTGTGAGATTCTGAAGCAGTACGATGTAGCTTTTTCTTTAGGGGATGGTCTACGTCCGGGTTCAGTAGCGGATGCCAATGATGAAGCTCAGTTTGCCGAATTGGCAACTTTGGGCGAGCTAACGCAGATTGCCAGGAAACACGAAGTTCAATGTTTTATTGAAGGTCCAGGCCACGTGCCCATGCACATGATCAAAGAGAACATGGAAAAGCAAATTGAAGTTTGTGATGAAGCTCCGTTTTATACTTTAGGGCCTTTAACTACGGATATAGCTCCAGGTTACGATCATATTACTTCCGGTATCGGCGCGGCTATGATCGGTTGGTTCGGTTGTGCTATGTTGTGTTATGTTACGCCTAAAGAACATTTGGGCTTACCTAATAAAGATGATGTAAGAACAGGGGTAGTGACCTATAAATTGGCAGCTCATGCGGCAGATTTGGCAAAAGGGCATCCTGGTGCACAACATAGGGATAATGCATTGAGCAAAGCTCGATTTGAATTCCGTTGGGAAGATCAGTTCAATTTGGGGTTAGACCCGGAATTGGCTCGCGAATATCACGATGAGACCTTACCTGCGGATGGTGCCAAGATTGCACATTTCTGTTCTATGTGCGGACCCAAATTCTGCTCTATGAAGATATCTCAGGAAGTACGTGATTTTGCCGCGGCAAACGATATTGTAGACAATGAGGTCATTCAAAAAGGGATGGAAGAAAAGTCCAAAGAATTTAAGGACAAAGGCTCGGAAGTGTACTTGTAAATTATAGTCCATGATTGTTCTGATTGCCCCGGAAACCAATATGCCCAACGAACTTGAACTACTGAACAAGTTGTTTCAAGAAGGATTGAAGTATTATCACCTACGTAAACCTGATAAGGACTACGAGGGACATTCAGCATATCTTGAAAAAATAGATTCAAAATTCCATGACCGCGTGGTAGTACACCTGTATCATGAATTGATAGTGGATTTTAATTTAAAGGGAATCCACTTTCAAGAGCAGAAAAGAAGGGATGTACTGATAGGTAACGAGTTGAAGGAGAAGGAGGTCAGAACCCTAATGAATAATTATTTAGCATCCTTGGGAGTCGAAAGCGCCAAAATCAAAACGATAAGTTCCTCCTTTCATGAACCTAATGAGTTGCAAGACTGTAATTTTAATTTTGATTACCATTTATTGAGCCCTGTATTTTCATCCATTTCAAAGAAAGGATATAAAGGCAGGGGGTTTGATGTAAATCATATCGATAAAAAAGTAATCGGTATGGGTGGCGTAACCAAAAACAATTTGGATGAAATTCAAAAATTAGGTTTTCAAGGAATCGGAGTTTTGGGAGGAATCTGGAACAGCAAAACGCCCATTGAGGACTTTAAAGCGATGCAAGAATTTTATAGAAACACATGATTATGAACATACCAAAGTTGCATTATATCTCACAAGGAAAAACACCGGAAGACCATCTGGAGCATATTCAGAAGGCCTGTACATCTGGTGCGGAACTAGTGCAATTGCGTTTAAAGAACGTAAAGAAAAGCGTGGTGTTAAAGACCGCCGAGAAAGCCAGGGAGATTACTGCACATTTTCAAACGCGATTGATTATTAATGACCATTATCAAATTGCCAAAGAAGTAAAGGCAGATGGTGTGCATCTTGGTAAAACAGATGCCGACTCCGCGGTTGCCCGCAAGCTTTTGGGAGATTATTACATCATTGGAGGAACGGCAAATACCTTAGATGATTGCTTGGCTTTGGTGAAAAAGGGAGTTGACTATATTGGTTTAGGACCTTTTCGGTTCACGACAACTAAAGAAAACTTGAGTCCGATTATACCGCTTTTGGGGTATCAAGCCATTGTAGAGGAACTTAAATCGGACATGCCCATTATTGCTATTGGCGGTATTACTATAGAAGACGTACCGGAGATTTTAAAAACCGGAGTGTACGGTATAGCGGCTTCTGGCGAAATAACTAAGGATTTTAATAAAATAAACGCTTTTCACCACCTTTTGAAAGCACCTTCTACGAACGAACAACTTTGGAACAGGGAAACAAACTTTTAAATATGACAGATGCACTTCACATAGCGGATAAAACTTTTTCTTCACGCTTGTTTACCGGTACGGGTAAATTCTCCAGTTCGGAAAAAATGAGGGAAGCTGTCCTAGCTTCGGAAAGTGAACTGGTTACCGTTGCCCTCAAAAGGGTAGAGGTTGAAAACAAATCGGATGATATGTTGAAAAGCCTTAATGCGGACCATATCAACCTATTGCCAAATACATCAGGAGTAAGAACGGCCAAAGAAGCGGTTTTTGCAGCACAATTGGCACGAGAGGCTTTGGAAACGAATTGGATGAAGTTAGAAATTCACCCAGACCCAAGGTACCTTTTGCCAGACCCCATAGAAACTCTAAAGGCGGCCGAAGAATTGGTGAAATTGGGATTTGTAGTGATGCCTTACATTCACGCTGATCCTGTTTTGTGCAAGCGATTGGAAGAGGTTGGCGTACAATGTGTAATGCCTTTGGGTGCGCCCATAGGAAGCAACAAAGGATTAAAAACCGATGATTTCCTGAAAATTATTACTGAACAGAGCAATGTGCCGGTAATTGTAGATGCTGGTATTGGTGCCCCGTCACATGCGGCTTATGCCATGGAATTGGGTGCAGATGCGGTTTTGGTCAATACGGCCATTGCAGTATCTCCTAGTCCGGTTGATATGGCCATTGCCTTTAAAATGGCCGTTGAAGCAGGGAGAATGGCCTACCGAGCAAAATTGGCACCAGTAAAAGAAGTGGCGGAAGCGAGTAGTCCGTTAACGTCCTTTTTAAACTAAAATAGACCTTATGGCTTTTAGAAATACATTTGAGGAATACGATTGGGATACCCTAGAGCATGAAATTTATGCCGTAACCGAAGCGGAGGTAGCTGCAGTTCTTAAAAAGGAACGTATTTCTTTGGACGATTTTAAAACATTGATTTCTCCAGCGGCCAAGCCTTTTTTAGAAGAAATGGCACAGCGCAGCCATCAGCTGACCAAAAAGCGTTTTGGGAACACCATACAGATGTATCTGCCCATGTATCTGTCCAATGAATGCCAGAACATTTGCACCTATTGCGGGTTTAGTATGACCAATAAAATTCCCCGTAAAACCCTTAGCGATGCCGAAATATTAAAAGAGGTAGCGCATATAAAAGAACTGGGCTATGACCATATTTTACTGGTAACGGGCGAAGCCAATAGAAAAGTAGGTGTGGCGTATATCAAACATGCCATTGAATTGATAAAGGCACATTTCTCCAATATCAGTATGGAGGTCCAACCTATGGACCAAGAGGAGTATGAGGAGTTGATAGCTGCGGGACTGTATGCCGTTTTGGTATATCAAGAAACGTATCATGAAGCCACTTACAAAGTGCATCACCCCAAAGGAAAAAAATCGAATTTTAATTACCGATTGGATACCCCGGACCGTTTAGGAAAAGCGGGCATTCATAAAATAGGGTTGGGAGCCTTGTTTGGATTGGAAGACTGGCGTGTTGACAGTTTTTATACGGCCTTGCACTTAAAATACCTGCAAAAGACCTATTGGAAAACGAAGTACAGTATATCGTTTCCAAGGCTGAGACCACACCAGGGCGATGTACAGCCAAAGGTTGAAATGACGGATGCGGATTTGGTTCAGTTAATTTGTGCTTACCGATTGCTAGATGAAGATGTGGAGCTATCCATGTCTACACGGGAAAGTGAAACCTTCCGAAATAACATTATAAAATTGGGAATTACGTCTATCAGCGCGGAGTCAAAGACCAATCCGGGAGGTTATACTGCAGAACCGGAATCTTTGGAGCAATTTGAAATTTCCGATGAACGCTCTACGGCGGAAATCCGGGAAATGATAAAGAAACAGGGCTATGAGCCAGTTTTTAAAGATTGGGAAATTTTTGCTTGATTCGTATGCAATTCCAATCTAAAGCGTACCGAATATTTTCGTAAACCGTTCCGGTAAATCATCCGTTATACGGATTTTCTCATCCGTAAATGGGTGAATGAATTCTAGGGAATATGCATGAAGGTAAAGTCCTTTTCCCTTTAAAATAAAGCCTTCTTTGCCATAAGTTTGGTCTCCAAGAATAGGGTTGCCTAGGGAAGCCAGATGTTTCCGTAGCTGATGGCGTCTTCCGGTTTTGGGGTCTAGTTTCACTAGATTTAGGGTTCCATATTTTTCGGACGCAACGGATTGGACAATCTCAAAATGACTTTCGGCAAACTTATCATCTATGGGAGTAGTGATTTTTCCGTGCGGAGGAATTGTTCCAATGGTTACCGCATAGTAGGTCTTCTTGATTTTTTTATCCTCAAAAAGTTGGTTGAGCTTACGAATGGCACTTCCTGTCTTTCCTGTCAATAACACTCCGGTTGTAGCATAATCCAACCGGTGTACAGGTTGCGGTTTAGTAGTATCTGGCAATGCGCTTGGTTGAAGGTTCTGAGGCAAAGCATGGGCAATGGTCTTAAAACCGTTGCCACTTACCAGAATGCCGCCCGGTTTATGAATTAGGGCCAGATAGTCATCCTCATAAATAACTTTTAGGTCAAAAATGAGTTTTTTTCCTTGGGAAGTTTCGGTCGTTACCTTCAAGGTAATGTTTTCACCTCCTTTAATATAGGTGCCCGTAGAAGCTATTATCCCGTTAACCGTAACGAACTTTTTTTTAAGTACTTTTTTTAAAGCGGATTTCGTAGGCACGGAACTGAAAATACCCACCCCATACTCTTGAAGCCTTAAGGGACCGGAAAGAGGAGGAACTTTATGGGTTTCTACGGTGGTATTGTCTTGCATGGTTCGGCTAAAAAGTAAAAATAGATAAAATCAATTTTTAAATAGCAAGCTAACCTTTCTCATTCATTAATGAGAAACCACTTTTAGGCCAATAATAGAACCGATTAAAGTAGTGAGGAAAAATATACGAAGCAGGGATGCTGGTTCCTTAAAGACCAAAATACCCATTAACACGGTGCCCACGGCTCCAATCCCTGTCCAAACCGCATAGGCGGTCCCAATGGGTAAATGTTGGGTAACTTTCACCAAAAGCCCCATACTTAGGGCAAGGGTGATTATGAAACCCAAATACCATAGATACATTTCATTACCTGATGCTTCTTTAGCCTTTCCTAAGCAAAAAGCAAAAGCTACTTCAAAAAGGCCGGCTATAACTAGGAGAATCCAGTTCATTTCTTTTTTATGTAAAAGTCGGGGATTGAACTGAGGAATCATTTTACAAATGATAAAAAAGAAAGGCTATTTTATTTCTGCCCGTATTCTGCTTAAGCTCACTTGCGTGATGCCTAAATAAGAAGCTATATGCCCCAATTGTACCCGTTTAATAAGGTCCGGGGAATTTTTTAGGAGCGAAGCATACCTTTCCGTAGCATTTTTAAACTGAAGAAATATGAGTCGTTCTTCCGTTTTAATTAGTTCTTGTTCGGCAAATTTCCGGCCCCAGTTTGCAATATGGATGTCTTGATCATAGAGCTTCTGCAAATCCTGTGTTTTCAGTTCATAGAGCTCGCAATTTTCTAAGAGTTCAATGTCTTCATAGCCTTTTTCAAGGGCAACATAACTTTTCATGGAGATAATGGTATCACCTTCAGCACCAAACCAAAAAGTAACCTCCTGGTCCGCCAAGTTGGAAAAGGCCCGGACAATTCCTTTTTTTATAAAATAAATACTCGTTTCAATTTTTTCGGCCTTTAAAAGAATGTGCCCTTTGGGATAGGCCACTTCCGTAATGTGCTTTTTAAGGGATTCTCTAGAATCTTGTGGCAGCGGGTAAATCCTGTTTATTATTTCGTCAATTGTCATTGAAGGGCCTTTTGGCGAGCGTGGTGAATAGAGGTAATTCTCGATTCAAATTTACGAACTAGGACAATAGTATTTCTATCAATTAAATGAAATCCTAAATTTTGAAGGTGAAAGATTTGTCTTGGCCTTGAACAGTTTGCTAAAGGATTGCGAATGCTCAAACCCCAGTTCGTAGGCAATTTCACTCACGGATAGGTCTGTTGAGGATAATTTTTCCTTAGCCTTTGCAATGAGTTTTTCATGAATATGTTGTTGGGTATTTAAACCTGTCAGGTTTTTAAGAAGTCCGCTAAGGTAATTAGGGGAGAGATGTAATGTAGAGGCTACGTTTTGAACTGTGGGTAGGCCCTTTTCGCGTAACGTGTTATCGTCAATATAGTGGTTTAGAACTTCTTCCAATCGCACTAGAACTTCATGGTTGTTTTTCTTTCTGGTAATGAATTGGCGCTCATAGAACCTTTCGGAATAGCTAAGTAACAGTTCTATTTGTGCTATAATAATATTTTGGCTGAAATTATCGATATTATCTTCGATCTCCCGTTTAATGTTTTGCATAATACCTTCCAGTAGGCTTTCCTCTTTTTCGGACATAAAAAGCGCCTCGTTTATCGCATAGTCGAAAAAATCATATTGTTTTATAGTTTTAGCGAGAGACGTATTCCAGATATAATCTTGATGTATAAGGAGTAGCCATCCGGATGGATTCAAATTTTTCTTGTTGTTGGGCTCCACACGCAATAGCTGCCCTGGCGCAATAAAGGATAGTATACCATTATCAAAATCATATTCCTTTTGTCCGTATCGTAACGGACCAACATTTCTTTTTATGCCTATGGAATAGAAATTAAAGAGCCATTGCTCTCCAATGTGTTCTGGAAGAATTTTGGTTAGCCCGTAATCAATTAAACTCACCAAAGGGTGATGAGGGCTAGACAGCCCTCTTATTTTATGAAATTCACTAATGGTTTCTATTTTCCGAACGTTGGTTTTCATTGTTACGTAATTATTAAAGCAGCATACCCCCGGAGACCTCTAAACGTTGGCCGTTGATCCAACGGGCATCTTCCGTACAGAGGAAAGCCACAACTCCACCAATATCTTCAGGTTCTCCAACTTTACCTAAGGCGGTAATATTGGCAATGGTTTGTCTTTTTTCATTATCATCCCTGTTCGTACCGCCCCCAAAATCGGTAGCAATGGCACCTGGGGCAACAATGTTAGCTGTAATTTTTCTTGGTCCTAATTCCTTGGCCAGATAGCGAGTGAATACTTCAACGGCTCCCTTCATACAGGCATATGCCGATGCACCAGGAAATGAAAACCGGGTCAAACCTGATGATATGTTAATGATACGCCCTCCGTCATTTATAAATAATAAGGCCTTTTGGGTCAAGAAATACACACCTTTAAAGTGAATGTTCATTTGCTCATCAAACTGTTCCTCAGTCGTATCAGTGATAGGGTTATATAATCCGGTACCAGCATTGTTTATAAGAAAATCGAAATTTGGATTGCCGTATTCGTCAGTTAGATAAGCGGATAACCGATTGAAAAATCTTCCAAACTCTTTGGTGTTGCTCGTATCCAATTGAAAGGCTTTAGCCTTTTGACCATTCTTTTCAATTTCGGAAACCACCTCATTGGCAGCCTGTTCATTGGTGTGATAGGTGATGATAACATCTATCCCTTTTTTTGAAATATTGATGGCCATATCCTTACCCAGCCCACGGCTTCCACCGGTTACTAATGCGATTTTAGTCTTTTTCATAGTCGCTAAATTTTGTTTGCACAAAGTTCAGTACAGTTCATAGGGTAAGTGTAGCAAAATCTATGATTATTGTATCCAAATGCAACACTAAAACAGAGTTTACGACCTATTTCTAAAAGGTTACCCCCTTATAATTGTGGGGCTATTTCTCCTCAACATTCCAAATTCCGTTAAGGGAATACAGGTTCGTGTTGGTAACGTTCAAGTTTCCGTCATTGGCGAACAAGGAAACGGTATCAAACTTTTCTGTAGGAAAGAAAATATCGGTAAAATTCAGTTCTCCGTCATTAAGAAATAATTCTAGGGACGAAACGTCAACAAAGAGCTGTATTTTTAAGGTATCGTCTTTAAGGCTATACGGCGCGGAATGTTTTTTACTGAAGAAATCTTCGGAAAACTTGGTGGTACTGGAGTTGGTCCGATCTACATATAGTTTTTCTTCGGCCCTATCAAAAGTGATTATCAGATTTTCTCCAAGTCCGTTTTTTAGTTCAATTCCAAAGGATTGAGCAGTAGTTTCCTTTAAGTCAATATCCATCACAATTTCAAATTGCGAGGAGGAAAATGAGCCTTCCAATGCATGTGTACCTTCTACTTTAAAAGAGTCTAAAGAAACGGAATCCTTTCGCAAAAGCTGCGTTTCTTGGGCCGGAATGCTCAAAAGACTATAGTCCGTATTGTTTTTTACCAGTTGTAGTTCTCGTGGAAGCGTCATAGCACTTCTCCATTTTTCCGTGGGTACGATTTGGGCGTATTGCCAATTGGACATCCAACCTATGCCCAGTATTCTCCCGTCGTTTTCCGGTATATTGTTCCAGGTTACAAAGGCATAATTGTCCGCACCCCAATCCAACCATTTCTGGTCTTTTATATCACTTTTAAAATCTTTGCCATCAAAATCCCCTATAAAATAAGATGTGGCGGTTCCGCCATTGGGAGCGTCCTTTTGGATGCTTACGATAAGCGCCCATTTTTCTTCATCGGTGCCTTTAACCTTTATAGGAAACAGATCGGGACATTCCCACAATCGAGTATCACCTTCAATACCAAAGTCGGAAAGGAAACTCCAATCAATAAGGTTTGGCGATGCATAGAATTTAACCTTATCGTAGGCGGCCAAGGCTAGAATCCATTTTTGCGATTTCTCGTGCCAAACCACTTTTGGGTCCCTAAAATCCTTAATTTTCTCCGTATTCGGAATTACGGGATTTTGCTCGTATTTGGTCCATTTTGTGCCTTCATCTAGGCTATATGCTATACTTTGGGTCTGAAAATCGTTAGTTTTCGCTTTTTCTCCCGCCATATTATGATGCGTAAATGTAGCAACGATAGGAGGATTCTCTTTGGTACCGAAGCCCGAAGTATTGTTCAGGTCCACCACGGCACCCCCGGAAAAAATAAGACCTAAAGAATCTGGGTACAATGCAATGGGCAAGTGTTCCCAATGAACCATATCCTTAGATTCGGCATGGCCCCAATGCATTGGTCCCCACACGGTACTATCTGGGTAATACTGATAAAAAAGGTGGTATTTGCCCTTGTAGTAGAACATTCCGTTGGGATCGTTCATCCATTTGGCTTCTGGGGTGAAATGGAATTGTGGCCGGTGCTTTTCTTGATATACATCCGATATTTCCGGGCTGGAATTTTCCTTAACCTTAGGTTCGTCCTTACAACCTAAGGATAGGCTAAAGGTTAGAAAGGCCAAAAGCGAAAAATAGATAAGATTTTTCATAGATATAAGTTGAGTTAGTTAAGTGTCGTAGTTTTAAGACTCCTAAATTTAAGCAATGAAGAGCGAATATAAAATTAGAAAGTGCTCCTCATTGATTTTTATAATAAATGGGAGCTTATGAACTATTTTTAATAGGACTTTGGGCTGTTTTTGATTTAGAACACTTTTATATGTGATGGAAAGGAAGTCCCAATTTTTTGAAGATGAATCCGGAGTGGGTGCTATTGGGCGTACCAATAAGACTTTGGCTTTTAGCAAGATAGAAGTCAATAAAACAGACAGGCTATCGGGACAATACATTTTAGCTAATTCACAGGTTTACCACAGACCGTTGAGAGCATTGTCTTTTTAATTCCCTTGAATAAGATAACCTATCTGTTTGTTTATAGTTGAGCTATAAATAAACCGACAGGACTCCACTTTGGCTTCCCCCGAAACTCCGCAATGGTTTGTCCTGTCTGGTTTGGAATGTATTAATTGAGATTACTTCTTTGTTAGTTCCGATACCTCTTTTAAGATTTCATCGGAATGTTTTATTACATATGTACGAATTAATTGGTTGTTTATATTTATAAAAGTTTGGCGTATTCTATTTAATTTTTTGGATTTTAGTCTTCTTCTATTCCAAAACAGGTGGTACCAAAGTATACCCCAGTTGTTGGAGTAGTTCTAGTTCATTATAGTACACCTCTTCTTGCATGAGCTTTCCTTTTTTGCTGAAAGAAGCGGTAACACAACCTTTCAGTTCTATTTTTTTTCCTGTAGCAGGTGTTCCGCTAAAAACACCGGTATTGGTTCCGTTCAAGGTCCAGTGGGTAAAAAGTTTTCGGTCTTTCACTACTACTGTGTCTATGGTCATTTTTGCATCCGGGAAACCCATAAAATAAACGTTCATAAGGGCCTGCATTTCACTTTGGTTATGAACTACTTTAATCCCGTTTTGAATACGGGTGTAGTTCTCTGTTACAATAGATTTTAAACTATCCATGTTTTTTGCGTTCCATGATGCTTCTATGAAGTTGTTAAAGTTGGTTCGTATAAGGTCTTCCTGTGCGGAATATGTAGTAGCTTGAAGTTGGTTATTGTTTTTGCAGGACAACACTACCATCGTAAAGAGTGTTAGTAAGAGTCCAATGCGCTTCATGCATACCTGTCTTATAAAAATTAATAAATGAACTTGGGGTACTTAACACTTCAATTCGTGATGAAACTATATAATTTCAGCATAGGGCGTTCTCCAATGCGGACGAAACCCTAAAATTATTGTCCCAACGTTCATTTCTATTTATCAAAGGGATTCTAACAAGTTTTATCGTATATTTAATCATTCTCATTTCCCTCGGTGAGTAGCACGCCAAACCATGAGAACCATTCTACCAAAAGTTGTTGCTTTCTGGGCCTTTTCTATTTTGAATTGCAGTATTGTTTGCGCCCAAATTATAGAGTCCAACGGCAATTTTTCTTACAAAAAGGTATTTGTAGAAACCGATAATTTTGGAGCCTCCTACCTAGATACCCTAGAAAGAGCCTACCCATCCGCAAGACCGGATACCCTTAAGTTTTCCATTCTCAATGACCTGGCCTATTATTGGCATACCCGGAACTTGAACAAGGCTTTGCAGTTTACCAAGGAAGGTCTACAGCTCACCAAAACCGGAAAAGATAGTGTCTGGGAAGGCCGTTTTCAGATTACGGAAGCTGCTATTTTGCTTCGTATGGAAAAATTAGACTCTGCCGAAAAAGTACTGGAAAGCGCACGTTGCAAAGTGCTGGAAAAAGACTTGCCCCATCTTAACACCCAATTAGGGTATGTGTACGAAAGACGCGGAAAACTGGGCAAAGCGGCAGATTATGCCTTGGAATGCCTGCGGTTGGGTGAAAAATTGAACGACAAAAGAGCCATTGCCATGGCTTACAGTGATCTAAGTAATCTGTTCTGGAAACAGTCCAAATTTAAAACAGGGCTGGAGTACGGTCTAAAATCGTTGGCACTTTATGAAGAACGGGGTATAAACGATCTGGATTATGATTTTACCCTCTTTGTGGTAGCCAATAATTATCTGGCGTTGGCGGACTATGAGCAGGCGCTCAACTATTTTCAGCATGCTATTGTTGTGGGGGAGCGTTATGGTTTTTATAATAATCTGAGTGATGTGTATATGCTCCTGGTGGATACCTACTCGTATTTAAACGAATTTGAAAAGGCCGAAGAAGCAGGCGTCAACGCCATAAAGTATGCAGAATTACTGGAGAATAATTTTCTTCTCATGCGAAGTTGGTTGGCCATTGGCAAACTAAAAAATCTGGAGGGTGAATATGCCAAAGCGGTTGAGTGTCTAAAAAAGTCTATCACTATTGCTACGGAAGATTTTGGCGATGCTTTTTTCTTGAGTCAGGCGTATGAAGCTTTGGGCAAGGCCCATGCGGGCAATCACCAATACAAAGAGGCCTATGCGGCCTTTGCCCGCTACGATAAATACAAGGCCGATGTTTTTACCGCCGAGGCGGACAAAAGAACCTCGCAATTACGAACGGAGTTTGATGTGGCCGGTAAAGAAGATAGGATCCAATCCCAAGAAGCCCTTATTTCCAAACAAAAGACCACACAAAAACTTACCGTGGTTATCTTGGCTTTGTTGCTGCTTCTTTTAATACTGTCCTACAAGGCCATTCAGAATAAGTTTAAGGTCAACAAAATATTACAGAAGCGGAATGAGGAAAAGGAGTTTTTACTCAAGGAAATTCACCATAGGGTCAAGAATAATCTAGAGACGGTTTCCAGTCTGTTATCCCTTCAGGCGGCACGTATAAATGATGAAGATGTACTTAAAGCCATGCGCGAAAGTCAGCATAGGGTGCAAAGCATGGGTATGATCCATCAAAAACTGTACACCGGTAAGAACTTGGCCGCGGTAGAAATGAAAGGGTATTTTCAACAGTTGGGCGAATATATCGTAGATGCCTTTGGCGCCAATGAAACCGTGTCTTTGGAGGTGGTTATGGAACCTATGGAGCTAGATGTGGATATGGCCATTCCCATTGGGCTTATCGTAAACGAACTCTTTACCAATTCTTTAAAATATGCTTTCCCCAACGGGCGAAAAGGAAAAATAAAAATAAGTCTAAGAGAGGAACAGCAAATGCTACAATTAGATGTTATGGATGACGGTATCGGGAATTGGGGAGAAGGGGTTTCCCAAGGCACCGGATTCGGTACGCAGTTGGTAGATTTGCTTACCAAACAATTAGATGGTAAAATGGTACTCAACGTTAGTCAGGGAACTGCGGTATCCATTCAATTTCAACTACATAAAGCCGCTTGATAATGAAAAAAGGAACCCGTATACTTATTGTAGAGGATGATATGATCATTGCCGCCAACATCTCGTTACAACTGGGCAATCTGGGGTACGAGGTTACGGGTATCGTTACTAGGGGAGAAGAGGCCGTAACCCACGCCAAGGAGAACGCGCCGGATATTTTGTTGTTGGATATTAACCTAAAGGGAAATCTAAACGGAATTCAGACCGCAAAGGCCATTCAACAGTTTAAGGATATTCCCGTAATCTATCTTACCGCCAATGCGGACGAAGCTACGTTTGCCCAAGCCAAGGAAACCAGGCCCAAGGCCTATATTACCAAACCTTTCAATAAATTGAACCTGCAGCGCACCATAGAATTGGTGGCGGACCAACTGGTGGAGAAGGAAGAAACAGTCACGGACCCTTTGACGGATATGGAAGTGCTGGGCGATCGCGTATTTATTCGTCACAACGGTAAAATGGAAAAATTGCTCTTAGAGGATATCTTGTATATTGAGGCAGACCGAAACTATTGCACGGTAGTGACCAAAACCGGAAATCTGGTCTTGAGCTGTACCCTAAAAAACATGTTGGAGCGCTTGCCCAATGCCACTTTTATGCGTGTGCATCGTTCCTATGTGGTCAATATTTCTAAATTGGACGTCATTGCGGACGGCCATCTGGAAATCAGTAGAAAGGTAATTCCGTTAAGCAAATCGCATAAGGAATTTTTGTTCAAGCGTATACAGACCATTTAAAGTCTGGAGCGGAATCGTTGTTACTTCCGGGCTGCTTTAAATTCGCTTCCATCGTACCATTTGGGAAAATAATCCTCATTGGCCAGTCGCAATCCTACATCGTAAAATAACTGCAGGTCAAACCGTACACCGCTCAGTTCGGTGGTTTCGGGATCGTATTCGTCCGAAGGTTGGTGATAGGTATGTGTAAGGTAGTCCGCTTTCAGTTCTTTGATCTCCTCAATACTCATATCTAAACCTTCATGGGAACCACTGGCGTATAAGGCCGGAATACCAATTTTGGCAAAATTGAAATGGTCCGATCTAAAGAAATACCCTTTTTCCGCATCAGGGTCTGGAATAATGTAGCGGTCCTGTTTTAGGGCGGCCGCTTCGGCGTATTCATCCATTTCGGACTGCCCAAAACCGGTAATGGTCAGGTCTTTCATTTTTCCGGGGCTAGATAGCGCGTCAATATTAATATTGGCCACGGTTTTTTTGGGGTCATAAATGGGATTTTCAGAATAATAGGCAGAACCCAGCAAACCTTGCTCTTCTCCGGTAACCGCAATAAAGGCAATGGAGCGTCTGGTGGTGTCCGTTTTTTTGAACGCTTCGGCCAAGGCCAAAAGACCCGCGGTACCGGAAGCATTGTCTACGGCACCGTTATAAATGGAGTCGCCATCAATGGCCTTGCCTACCCCAAAATGGTCCCAATGGGCGGAGTAGATAATAACCTCGTCCTTTAGGTCCGTTCCGGGAATAAGCCCGATTACATTCTTAGAAACGTCCTTTTTTATTTTATTCTGAATGGCCACCGACACGTCCAGGTCTAACGAAATAGGCTTAAAGACCCTACTTCTGGCCAGTGTTTTATAATCTTCGCCCTTCATGACCGAAGCATCAAACAACAGCTCGGCACTTGGCCCACTGATCCATGACTCCACATCCAAAAGGGGCTGCTCACTTTCTATGATCAACTTGGAACCGCTCCAACCGGACTCCACAACGTTCCAACCATAGGAGGCAGGTTCCGTATCGTGAATGATGATAAGGCCTTTGGCGCCCTGCCGTGCCGCTTCTTCGTATTTATACGTCCAACGCCCGTAATAGGTCATTTCATTGCCTTTGAACAAGGTAGAATCTCCGGACTGGAAACCGGGATCATTGATCAGGACCACGGCCGTTTTGCCCTTCCAGTCAATACCTTCATAATCGTTCCAGTCGTATTCTGGGGCTACAATACCGTAACCCGCAAAAACAAGTTCGGAATTGTCCAAGCTAACATTTGGGGTAACCTTGCTGGTGGTGGCCACAAAATCTTTTAGTACATCTAGGTTAAAACTGCCCTCTTTACCGGAAATGACCATTTTTTCGGAAGGCGTGCCCGTAATTTCTACCATGGGCACTTCTTGAAAATAGCTATCTCCGTTTCCGGGGTAAACACCCAACTTTTCAAACTCGTCCTTTAGGTAGTTTACCGTTTTTACCTCTCCCTCCGTAAAGGGCTTTCTGCCTAAAAATTCATCTGATGCCAAGCGTTCTATATGTTTGGCAAGCGTGTTCTGGTCTACTTCCGCCAATTTTGGGGCCACCGTTGTAGGGTTGCCACAACTTGCGAGCAGGAGTACCAATAAAAATTTCACATAATTTTTCATAACGGTTTTTTTTTGAACTGCCGGATATCATTGGGGTGGGGCGTAACCCGTGGGAGTAGAACCACCCGAAGCTAAGGTACACTCTTACGTGTACTATTTTAGCTCAAATTTTGCACCTATACCATAAAAAGGGGAAACATGTTTTGGGGAGTAGGCCTTACGTAAGACCTTAGCGGGTAAAAAATTACTACATTTTTTTGAATTGAAGGCGAAGAGGGAATGTAAAATTTGATTATACCCTATGTAGTCATTGTATTTTTGCCTAAAAGAAATTCTAAAAGGCTCATATGTGGTGTTTGAAGGTCCAAGGAATGAAATGTAGTTAGTGGTTCTTGGGGTACACTATGAAAATTATAGGGTTCAATTGAAAAATACAGTTGTTTTTTGACTCAGTTCTTTTTTCAAAATAGTGTGTTATTTCACGTAAGCAAATGATTGCGGTGGATGTAAATTAAAATCCGCTTTCAAACATTTTGGTTTTTTGTATTTTTTCTTGTTCTTAACTTGAATGGCAAACCCTTTTTCTCTCTCCGAAAAATATTCATAAAAAAAATCTTCTGTAATTCCCGAATGTTCTTTTGTCAAGTTCCAAAGCGTTTCAAGGTCATTATTGAAGATTTTACCGATTTCAAATTCGCCAATTACTTTTTGAACAGGCGATGATGCATAAACTATTATAGATTTTACATTATTATTTTTAAAAATGGCTTTTCTAAATTCAAATTTTTTAGACCCATCAAAAATCTTAAAGGCAAATTCTGGTTTAATTGATAAAACGACTTTCATATCTTATTTTCGGTTGTAAGCAAAATTAACTAATTTGTTAAATTGATTGGTATTTAATTCTATAAATCCACGTGGCATATTCATAATGTCAGGAATTACACCAATTCTGTTCAAATCATTAAGCGTTGGCTTTGGTGTCGGAAAAGAGTGAGCGTAAAGAAACTTTATAACAAAAGGTCTGTATTTGGGGTATTTATTCCACCAGTCTTTCTGTAAATCCTTCTTTTTAATCATTGTTCTTCTAAAACAAGCTTTATAAAATTCATCAAAAGATGCAAATCCGTCGATTACTTCCTCAACAATACAAATTGATGTTACAGTACTTGAATATTTTTTAGGCTTTGTATCTCCCATTCTGTAAACAATAATAATATCTCCTGGTTGAAGATGCCTGTCTTTAGAGTGTGATATATATACTTTTCCAATTCTATTCCGATGTGGTTCGTTTTCTGTATATTTTGTCTCGTCTTCTCTAGTATTAATACTGTCGGGAAATAATTCCGTATGATATTGAGGTTCTATTTTGATTATATATTTTCTTGTGTCCCTCGAAAAGAATGGAAAAGAAAGTTTTGGGTTATTAATTCGAATTGGTTGTGATTTCCCAAAAGGTCTTATTAAAACAATTTCATCCCCATTTTTTGTAGATTTAATTCCGTGTTCTATGAATCCCCAACCTTTAAGCATATCTATTAGCTGTCCTTGCTCTGGTCTTTTATCAAATACAGTTACATATATTTCGTCAACTTTATATTGAATAGCATTATCAAATACAATTTTTAAGAATCTTTCTCCAATTTTATATCCGTTACTAATGACTTTTAGAGTTCCAATTTTCAGTCTTTTCTTCTTGTCAAATATTGGTTTTATTTCAGAATAATTTTCCGTTTTTTCTTCAACTTTTATATAGAGAAATGCAGTTAAGTTATTGTCGCTGTAGCATACATAACAAACTTTGTCAAATTTAGATTTAAACCAATTGTCAAATTCATTATAATCTTGTCGGAAGCTATCAAAAAAATTGTCATTAATATCTACTTCCGCAAAGTCAGCTTTTTTAACCGCTAGGACGTTGTATTGAACTAAATCTGGGTTTTCAGATGTGACTTTTTCGAGAAATGACTGAATTTTAAATACTTTTTCAGAAAGCCCGAGCCTTGCGGCTTTAGTATGTATTTTTTTGTCCTGCGTAATTAACAGATCTATTCTGCCTTCATAGATTTCGTTTAAAAGATGAGTGTCATTAATATCATTGTCATTTATATCAAATTCAGCACTAACACTTTGAACAGTTTCCGAAAAAGGAAGTTGATGCTTAATTCGATTATAACTATCTAATTTTATTGAAAAAGTCTCAACTACTTGTTTATTTTGATAGGAATCGATTTCAGATATTGTGATTGGATGAATGTATTTTTCGTAATGTAGCTTATCAATCCAATTAAATAATTGACCAATATCGTGTTCAACAACTCTGTTAGCTTCTCTGTGAATAATTATGTTAGTATCTAAAAGTACTTTCATTTATTGATAGTTCCTGAGTTTATCCACATTATTGCCAACTGTGATGTAGTGCGTTTTTATTAATTCATAATGTTTATCAAATTCCAAAATCACTTTTTCTTTAATTGGATTCCAAAGTGTAATTATCGAACCATTTTGTTCAAACACTTTTCCGTGATTCTTTTCTCCAAAATTTTTCATTTGAGCAAAATTCGATTTAAATGTTTTCATTCCCGAACAATAGTCAGCGAGTAAATCATACTTTACAGAACCATACTTTTTTTCTAATTCCAAGAAAATTATTAAAATCCGAGAACATATAAAATCCGGATTCTTAAACCATTTTGGAAGTTTTCTATCCACTTTGTCTATTTCTCGTTCCTTTTGATTAAATGTTGAGTATTCGGTTTTATCAGATTTTCTAATTGAGTTGGAACTTGGTAATGATTTTTCCAATTCAATTGGTTTTTCATTGTTTAATTCTCTCAATTGGTTTGTAATATCAATATGCGTTTTGTCATTTAAAAAACTGTTTGTTGTGGAGATTACCCAACCGTTTTGATGCTCGTTATAAGTTCCATATTTCTCCGAAATTGACTTTGAACATATTAGTCCTTTTATCACAGAACCTTTTTTATTAAAAAGAATAACAGCGAGATAGTCAAAATTCCAAGAGCGAATAATGCTTAATTGAGTAGTTAAATTACTTGAAATTTTTCTGGATTTAACTTGATAGAAATCTCCATTTGGTGTTTGAATATCTGCACTAGCATTAGAAGCAGTTAAAAGTTCTCCTTTCAGATATTCACTTACTAAATATTCTGCATATTCACCAAGTAAATTTGAAGTTCTTCCCAATCGCTGTTTTAATAACTCAGATGAGATGTTATATTTTTTCCATAATTCTGCTGTTTCTTTCATGTACTCGATTTTTTTCAAAATGCACTACAACGGTCTCGGCTATGAGTAGTTGCGTGGTTTAGCGCGAAACTTTGCAAGTACGTACCAAACTGAAAATCCGCGAGGATTTTCAGAAGTAGGCGAGAACGAGCAATTACTTATAGCCATTGTGCCTGTTGCACAAGCTGTAATTTCATAAGATTATTCATTTTTAGTTTTACGTAAATTTGTAATTATCTGATTTTCAGTGATAATTTTTCTAAAAGATTATGAAAATTATAGGGTTCAATTGAAAAAAACAGTTGTGTAACGGTTACCATTGTTGTAAGTAGTTTTTATTTCCAATTTTTTTTCAGTCGATATACTTTTCCAGATTCCTCCAGTTCATCATCTAAATTATCGTCATATTGGAAATTCTGAACTTGCCATTTATCTTTTGGCTTGTAAAAAACGAATGTAAATCGAACAGGTTGTCTGTCATATTTTATCATATAACTAACAAGTTTATAACTTTCTCCAACGCTTTTTTCCGTAATCTTTTCGTAACCATAATAATCTCCGACTAATCCGAGAAAGCTTGTCAATTGAGTTTTGACATTTTCAATTCCGTCTTTATTTCGGTCCATCATCCACTTATTTGTCCCGAAAACATAATCAACTGCTTTTTGAGGCGACTTTTCATATGTTTTAAAAAATTCTGTCGTTATTTCTTCAGTCGTTGTTTGTGCTTTCAAAATATTTGTCGACAAAACAGTTACAATTAATAAGGTCAAGAGTTTAATTTTTCTATTCATTTAGTTTGTTTTTAAATTACTTACAACGGTAACGTATAAGAATAGTAGCGGATTTTTATGCACTTACTTTTCGGTTTGTTACTGTCGTTTGATTTATAAATTTCATTTCGTTTTAGCGATTAAACCGCTATTATTTTTATACAATGTTGTGCGTTCGTTTTTTTATTTTAATAATGATACGTTAGTCAAATACTTTTTACAACTTCTTTTACTCTGAGTATTAATCAAAGATTTCTTAACCGCAAAATATCCACCTAATCCAATTCCAAGAGAAGTTAGAATATTTCTTGCATACTCTTCACTCAACGCATTTGGGTCGCTTATTAGCATATAAGTTGCAAGTGGTATCATTGAAGCCCTTGTGCCAAGTAATAAAATTTGTTCCATTAATTCTTCATTAGCATTATTAAAGCTATCAATGAAACTTTGTTCAGTTAGTCCGTTGCCAATAGAATCTTCAACAAGTTCAATTTGTCTATTAAATTCTGAAATTCGGTCTCTGTTTTTATTTCTAAATTCAATTAATTTATCAAAGCTTATTTCTGAAATATTGGTTGGAACTTGTAAATTCAGTATTCCTTTAATGAATTCGTGTCTTTTCCGGACTGAAGGACGAAATACTCTCGAATAGTTCGTGTAATTATCAAATTCACGATTGTCAGTTATTATTGAACCATCTCTTTCATATGAAATTTCTTGAGCCAAATGTGTCATAAACATAAAGGCCAATTCTTTAGGCAATAATAATCCGTCTACGTTTTGTTGTCCAATTCTATTTGCTACGCAAAACTGCCCAAACTGATAAGAAAATTTTTCAGAGAATATTTGATAGTTCCAATTTGCTCTATCTCTCCAATCTCTGTACAGGTTTATTCTGTTAAATCTACCACTTGCTCTATAAGGTCTTTCTAAAATTTTTTCCGCTTGCCATATCGCTTTTTCCGAAGCTCTTTCTCCTTGTTGATATGTTGGTGGATAAAGTTCAACTAAATCTGTTTCATTTGAAATCTGTCTATAATTGTCCGAAATCAAATGTTGACGATTGTACGGAACTATACTTTCAAATTTCTCGAGATATAGCAGAGAAAACTTGAGCCATTCGGTGTTAGGTGGTTCTAAATTTGGATAGTATAGATATTTTTTCATATTCGGTTAAATGACGCACAACTAATGGATATAAGGCAAATTCCATATAACCATCAGGTTTGGGGTTAAATAAATTACTTTTTAAGGTTCATTAGTATGTTTGCCATTATATGCCCATTCCTGTTTTTGTGAACATAAGGTTGGTTAAGCGGTATGCTACAAATATCTCCGTTTTAAATGTTATAATCTTACGGAAAAGTGTAATCACAAAAAAAATAGTCAAAAGCTAATCGAGAACTTGTGTTACAACCCATAGCATCATTTTCGCTCAAAGCCAAACATCACTTTCCTACAGAACTTTAAATATCAAGAATTAAGTTGAGATACAAGTAAGTGTCCGTTTTACAATTGCTTTTTTTGTGGCGTTTTTCGACCAAACATCATAATTCATAGATGTAAGGCACCATTTAGGAATTCGTAAAAAAACAATCCCTTTTTTTTCATCCCCATAAAATAGCAGTACTTCAGCTGTAAATAATAGTAATAGCATCTAAAATAAAAGTTAAACTTTTAATTTATGATAGTAATACTATTATATTTGCTAGCGTAACTATTATTTTAACCATGGAACGTCTTTTACAATCAATTCACATAGGGGTTAATGACAAGCTATACATTAAAGACCCGCAGTCTACCACTTTGGGCAAGCGCATTGTGGAGGAAAGTATTCTGCTCATCCATGAAATTGGTTTTGATGCCTTTACCTTTAGAAAGTTGGGCCAGAGGATCAGTAGCAACGAGAGTTCTATTTACCGCTATTTTGAGAACAAGCACAAAATGTTGTTGTACCTCACCTCTTGGTATTGGAGCTGGCTAGAGTATAAATTGGTTTTCTCTACCAATAGCATGAAAGATGCCCGGGAGAAATTAAAAACGGCCTTGGCGATCGTTACCCAACCTACGGAGGTAGATAGCAATATCTCGCACATTAACGAGGTGCTTTTGACCCACATTGTTATTAACGAGTATTCCAAATCCTACTTGACCAAAGAGGTAGATACCAATAACAAGGAGGGCTATTTTGTAATCTATAAAAGATTGGTAGACCGCCTTAGTACCATGATCAAAGAGGTAGATGCCTCGTACCCATATTCTAGTAGTTTGGCCAGTACGGTCTTGGAAGGTTCTTTGCACCAATATTTTTTAAAGGACCATTTTCCTTCCCTAACGGATTGCCATGAAAAAGGAGACCCAACCCAATACTTTACAGAACTGGTATTTAATTCTTTAAACAAAAAACCAAATGGTTAAAAATGTATTAACGGCCTGGCAGCGCCTTATGGGCCTGCTAAAACTGGATAAAAGAGATGTGTTACAGATTTTTTATTACGCCATTTTTGCCGGTTTGGTAAACCTTTCGCTTCCGTTGGGTATACAGTCTATCATTAACTTAATACAGGGTGCGGAAATCAGCACCTCATGGATCGTTCTGGTTATTTTGGTTACCGGTGGTGTGGCCTTTGCCGGTATTTTGCAATTAATGCAAATCCGTATTATTGAGAATATGCAGCAGAAGATATTTACGCGAGCGTCTTTTGAGTTTACCTATCGCTTTCCAAAAATAAAGATGAGCGAGCTGCGCAATTACTATCCGCCCGAGTTGGCCAACCGTTTTTTTGATACGCTAAACGTGCAAAAGGGGCTATCCAAACTCTTATTGGACTTTCCGGCGGCGCTGTTACAGATTGTTTTTGGCCTGTTGCTGTTATCTTTCTACCATCCGTTTTTTATCATCTACGGCATGCTTTTGCTGTTATTGATCTATGTGGTCTTCCGCTTTACGGTGCAAAAGGGTATGGATACCAGTTTGGACGAGTCTAAGCGCAAATATAAAGTGGCGCATTGGATCCAAGAGGTGGCGCGTTCATTGGTGAGTTTTAAACTTTCCGGGAGAACCAGTCTTGCCGTAGATAAGAATGATATGCTGGTGGAAGACTACCTACAGGCGCGTGAGAGCCATTTTAGGGTGTTGGTAATTCAGTTTATACAAATGATCGGTTTTAAGGTGTTGGTAACAGCGGGACTACTAGTTATTGGGGGACTGTTGGTACTGAACCAAGAAATGAACATTGGGCAGTTTGTGGCCGCGGAAATCATTATTCTTTTGGTAATTACCTCCGTGGAAAAACTGATACGTGGGCTGGAGACTTTTTATGACCTGTTGACCTCCTTGGAGAAAATGGGGCAGGTGGTAGACCGCGATCTGGAAAAACAGGACGGAGAGCGTCCATTAACCGAAGAAGGCAGCCTAACGGTAGAACTGGACAGGGTTTCCTTTGGTACCAAAGAGCATGAAATTTTACACGATATTTCTTTAAAAATAGAACCGGGATCTAGGTACCAGATTATTGGTTCCAACGGCTCGGGTAAGTCTACCTTATTACGATTGATCGCGGGTATCATAGAACCTACGGAAGGGAATATCTATGCGAACGATTTTTCGCTAAGCGGAATCAACCCTAACCATTACCGGTCTTTCTTAGGCCAGTCCATGACAGAGGAGAGTCCGTTTGAGGGTACCATTCTAGAGAACATTACCTATGGCGATAGTACCATTTCCCACAAAGACCTGCATTGGGCCATGGAAAATGTGGGGCTGTTGCAGTTCGTAAAGGAACAACCGGACGGGCTAAACACCATTATCTATCCGGAAGGGCAGCAAATACCATATACCGTGGCACGAAAAATTGTACTGGCGCGTAGTGTGGTACGCAGACCAAAACTGCTCTTGCTGAACGATCCGCTCAACCAATTTGATCAAGTGGAATCCGAGCGCCTTATGAATTTCCTGGGCGATCCTGCCAACCCTTGGGCACTGGTAGTTGTAAGCCAAGACTTGAGGTGGATGGAGACCTGCAAACAAATCATAACCATGGACCAAGGCCGAATTATAGCCATAACATAAGAAACTATGCTTAATATTTCTAAAAACCCCCTTAATAAAACGGTACACCTAACGGGCTATAAGTCTACGGACCGGGTGTTCCACCAAAGGCACTACAAGCACCTGAACCGGTTTTTGTTGGGTTCCGCACTTTTTGGGTTTATCCTGCTTTTTATTCCGTGGACGCAGAGTGTACGTGGTACGGGTAACCTAACTACTTTAAGTCCGGAGCACCGCCCGCAGAGCATACAATCGCCCATTCCGGGACGTATTGAAAAATGGTACGTGCAAGAGGGCGATTACGTAGAGAAGGGCGATACCATTTTACATATCTCCGAAGTTAAGAACGAGTATTTTGACCCCCGTTTGGTAGAACGCACCGGACAACAGATCCAGGCCAAAAGCAGGTCCGTAGAGTCCTACCAAGGTAAAGTAAACGCATTGAACAACCAGATTGCCGCTTTGAACAATGAGCGTGGCCTAAAACTGGAGCAGGCAAAGAACAAGTTGCTACAATCCAAGTTAAAGGTAAAGAGCGATAGTATAGACTTGGAGGCTGCCCATACCAACCTGCAGATTGCGGAGCGGCAGTACAACCGTATTGAGCAGTTGCAGCAAGAAGGCCTAAAATCTATGACCGATGTGGAGGCGAAACGATTGAAGCTGCAAGAAACCCAGGCCAAGCTAATTTCTCAAGAGAACAAATTACTGGCCGCCAAAAACGAGGTCCTGAATGCCGAAATGGAAGTAAATCGTGTACAAGTAGAGTACACGGACAAAATTTCAAAGGCGCAGAGCGATATGTACACGGCACAGTCCAGTCAGTTTGATTCCGAGGCGCAGGTAAGCAAACTAGAGAACCAGTACGCCAATTATGAAATACGCACGGGCATGTACTATATAACCGCACCCCAGAGCGGATACATCAACAAGGCCGTACAGGGCGGTATTGGTCAGAACTTTAAAGAAGGCGATCGTTTGGTGGGTATTATGCCGTCCGATTTTGAAATGGCGGTGGAGACCTTTGTAAGTCCCATGGACTTGCCTTTGGTACACGTGGGCGAGAAAGTCCGCATACAGTTTGATGGTTGGCCGGCTATTGTTTTTAGCGGGTGGCCCAACGCCTCTTACGGTACTTTTGGAGGAACCATTGTGGCCGTGGAAACGTTTATTGATCCCAACGGAAAATATAGGGTATTGATCGCACCGGACCCGGAAGAGCAGGAGTGGCCCAAAGAAATGAGGGTAGGTTCCGGAGCCAGTACCATTGCACTTTTAGAAGATGTGCCTATTTGGTACGAACTATGGCGCCAGATAAACGGATTCCCACCTAATTATTATCAGCCTGAACAATCCACCGCAAAAAAGGAAAAATGATGAGGAACATATGGTTTTGCTTCTTTTGGGTTTGCTGTTTTGTTGCACAGGCACAACAGCCCGGGGAGGTGGTATTGGGTTTTTACGAATACTTGGGGTACGTAAAAAAGTACCACCCTATAGCTAAACAGGCCCAACTGAATATAGGAATGGGGCAGGCCCAATTAATGAGTTCCCGTGGGGGATTCGACCCCAAAATTGAGGTAGATTATGACCGAAAAGAGTTTAAGGGTACGGAATATTATGACCGCCTGAACGCCACGTTCAAGATTCCTACTTGGTACGGGGTTGAGCTAAAAGGAAATTTTGAGCAGAACGAAGGGGTGTACCTGAATCCTGATCAAACCGTTCCGGATGACGGACTCTACAGTGCCGGGGTTTCCATGTCCGTAGGGCAGGGGCTTTGGATTAATGAGCGTATGGCCACGTTAAAGCAAGCCAAAATTTTTAAGGAGCGTTCTTTGGTAGAGCGTGACCTGCAAGTGAACGAGGTACTTTTTGAAGCATCCTTGGCCTATTTTAATTGGTTGCATGCCTATCAAGACAAACAAGTGTACACTGATTTTCTGGCAAATGCCGAAATGCGTTTTGAAGGGGTGAAAAAGAGTGCCCTGGCGGGAGAAGTGGCCGCCATAGATACCGTGGAGGCCAAAATTACCATGCAAGACCGTGAGCTGAATTTGGAGCAGGCCAAGGTACGTTTTATGAAAAGTGCACTGGAATTGTCCAATTTTCTGTGGATGGGCGATAATATGCCGGTAGAACTGCAGCCCAACGTAATTCCCGAAGCTAATTTGGCGGGAGCCATAGATACTACTTTGGAAATTATGGGAATGCCCTTGGATAGTTTTTCCATAGCCAACCACCCTAAGCTTAAATCCTTGTCGTATAAAATTGACGGCCTCACCGTAGAAAAGCGACTGAAGGCCAATAAACTATTGCCTAAAATTGAGTTGCAGTATAATTTTCTAACGGAAAAACCGGAATACCTTTCCAGTCTTACTACCGAAGCCTACAAAGGTGGTGTGGCCTTTAGTCTGCCACTTTTTCTAAGAAAGGAACGGGGCGATTTAAAGTTGGCAAAGATGAAATTACAGAATGCCCAATTTGAACTTGACGATGCCGAAATACGGATCAAGAACAAAATTGTAGGTCTCTACCGTGAACTGGAATCCTTTGAGAAACAAAACGTTTTAATGGATGATGTGGTGCTCAACTACAATACCCTAGTAGCTGCTGAAGAACGAAAGTTCGGGTTTGGGGAGAGTTCCTTGTTTTTGGTCAACTCCCGGGAAAGCAAACTCATAGATGCCGAACTGAAAAGGAATGCGGTACAGAACAAGTTCTTTTCGGCGAAAGCCAAATTGTTCAACTCCATAGGCGTAAATCCTAAGGATTTGTAGGTTGTTAGGCTCTTTAGAGGGTTAACTTCTAGACAGCTAAATCATCGGGTCTTATTTTTTTGGATTCCTCCCTTTTCTGACGGAGCAATGCAAAGCCAAAAGTAAGTACACCAACGCGACCGATAAACATAAGGGCAATTAGCAATAGCTTGCCCACTTGGGAGAGTTCACCTGTTATACCTGTACTCAATCCCACAGTGCCCAATGCCGAAGCGACTTCAAAAAGGATACGCTCAAAAGAAAAGTCTTCGCTGTAGGACAACAGAAAAGAAAACAAAAAAATCAAGCTCGTATAGAGCATAAATGTAGAGGTGGCCACATAAATTCTTTCAAAGGGTATCAACCTATTTAAGAACGTAATCTTTTCCTGGCCCAAAAGCCTACTTTTTAGAATGGAGAGCATAGCGGTGAGGGTTGTAATTTTCATTCCGCCCGCGGTACCGGAAGGTGATGCACCAATATACATGAGAAAGGTAATGAACAATAAAATAGGCAAAGAGAGGTCTCCAATGGCAGTGGTGTTGAAACCAACCGTTGTCATCGCAGACATGGCCTGAAAGAAAGAGGTCATAAGTGTATGGTTAGGCCCCAAATGTGCTTCTGATTCCGTGGTAAAAATAAGGGTGGTCCCAAGAAATAGAAGGAGCGTGAACCCGTACACGATAATTTTGGTCGTAAATGAAATTTCTTTGGATTTTCCGGTAATGCGGTACCATAAATCCGTAATTACAATAAAGCCTAAGGACCCGGCAATGGCCAATAAGGCAACAATTGTATTTATAAAGGTATTATCATGGAAACTCTCAAAACCATCATTGAACAGTGCGAACCCTGCGGTACAAAAGGATGATATACTATGAAAGATAGAAAACCATATAGCCTTTAAACTTCCCATACCTGTATCTGTAAATGCAAAGTAGAAAAGAACGGCTCCTATAGTTTCCATAAATAGGGTAAAGACAATTACACTTTTTATAAAATCCTTGATTTGTATGGTATCTGGCAATGTAAATTCCGTTCCTATTAATTTGTTATGCCAGTGCGTTATTTTTTTGGTGGTAAACATTAGATAATAGGTGGTTAAGGTCATATAACCAATACCGCCTATTTGTATAAGGACCATGATAATGAACTGGCCCATAAAGTTGTAGGAGTCAAATATGCTCAGCGTGACAAGTCCCGTAGTAGAAATTGCGGAAGTGGCGATGAATAAATTGTCCAAAAAAGAAATATCGGTCTTGTGGAATAGGGGAATGGAGAGCAGAATAAATCCCACAAGGGTATATAAAAAGAACCCCCAGACCAAATTCATTTGAGGCGATTTGCTAATTTGAAATTTTCGATACCAAAGAGATAATTTTTTGTAAAACGTACTTTTCATTTTTATAATGACCTAGAACAGAGTGTGTGGAGTCAGTCATAAGGGCAAAGAGGAAAGAGTAATCTTTACCTAGGTGTCAAGGCTACACATCAAGTGTTATTTTGCAGGGCAAAATTAATGAATTTAGCGGTTTCGGTTAAGGAATTACACCTCTTTTTTGGGCTATTCTAGGCTAATGGTAAAACAATGTATTTTAACATTATTGGGGAGCTATCACCTCTAAAGTGTGCTGCCCTTTTTCCGGATAGAGTGCGTTTTTGCTCTTTAGCTCGCTAGATAGAGTGGTTACCATCTGTTGAAGTTGTTCAGGGTTTTCTTTTGATAAATTATGGGTTTCAAAAGGGTCTTCCGCTAGGTTGAACAGCTCATAGCGGGGTGATTCTTCTACCTGATAATGGTACACGATCTTCCAGTTGCCATCAACCATACTGGAAAAATAGTTGGAGCGGTGGCTATGCGGAAAATGATTAAGGAAAACTTCGTTACGCTGGTTGTTTTTTCGTCCGTTCAACTGTTCTTTTAAATCGAACCCGTCCGTTACATAATTTTCAGGAACGTTTGTTTCCGCCACATGGCAGAGGGTTGAAAAAATATCCAAAACCGTACCTATCTGTTGCTGAACGGCATTTTGGGCAATGGGTAATTTCTCTTGGGATGCCGCATCTTTGTTAGGAGTAACCCATGATGCTATAAACGGAACCCGCATACCGCCTTCCCAATGATTTCCTTTTTTTCCTTTTAGGGGAGCGGAACTGCTATAATCGTTTTCAATTGGTAGGGGGGCATCCGAGCCATTGTCGCCTAAGAATAGGATAAGCGTATTTTCGCCCAACCCTAAATCCTTTACATGTTGTACAATATCGCCCAAGGATTTGTCAATTCCCTCTATCAAGGTGGCATAGGCCTGCGCTTTCTCCGATTTGTCCGAATTTGCATAGTTCTTAGCAAAACGGGGGTCCGAGTAAAACGGGGCATGTACCGCGTAATGGGCCATGTTCAGGAAAAACGGCTTGCCTTCTTCTTTGGCTTTGGATATGGCCAAATTGGCCTCTAGGGTCAAGGCTTCGGTAAGAAAAATATCCTTACCGTGGTATTTTTCCAAGCCCGGTACGGCCCTTTTTTTATTCCCTCCGGTATGCCCAAAAGCTTCTGTACCCAAATAGCTGCCCGGTTGCCCAATGGAGCTACCGGCTATATTGACATCAAAACCCAAATGAAGCGGATTCTCCCCTTCGCTATGAAATGGCCCAAAATGGGCCTTCCCTACATGGATTGTTTTGTAGCCGGCCTGCTGTAGGATTTTAGGAAGGGTAACCCATTCTTTGGTAATTCCTTTCCAATTCCAATCCGTTGGGCCATATTCTGTACGATTGTCCTCTTCGGATTTTATCCATGTGGTAACCCGGTGTCGGGCCGAGTTTTGACCCGTTATAATTGAGGTTCGCGTTGGTGAACATACGGAATGGGCATAAAAATTGGTAAAACGAATACCTTGACTCGCCAATTTTTCCATCTCTGGCGTGCGGTAAAAGTCATTGAGCGGATAACTCTTTAGGTTACCGCTGGCATCCGTTAGAAACGGAACCGAAGTATCCATGAGTCCCATATCGTCTACCAGAAAAATAATAATGTTAGGCGGATCTTGGTTTATGGCCTGGGCCGAAAATGAGGTAAAACTTAAAAGGGAAAATAGTGTAAAAACTAAAAATTTTGGTTTCAATAGGTTGTTGTTCTTCATTCTTTCTAGTTTCAAAATATAGCGTATATACCATCTTAAACAGAGAGGAATCCAAGCCCGTTTTTACAAAATTTTCTCGCCGTCTTATTTAAAATAATCCCGCACAGAATTTTGTCCCAAAGTCCATACGAAGCTTGAGGGTATAAAAATGTCAGTAAAAAAAGAAACTATTCTTCCTCGCCGCTTGCTGCTTCCTCTTCCTCGTTGGCCTTGTTTAAATCATGCTTTAAAATGTTGAGCTTTTTTAACTTAGCTTTCCAGGTTTCAAGCGTTTCTTTATGGGCTTCTACGCGTTTTACCACATCGCGCACCAACGGGTTGTCCTCTGAGGCATTGGAGAAAAACTGTAGGTTGGTTTCCAGTTGACGTATCTCGGCTTTGCTTTCCTCTATCTTTTTACGGATAAAACTACGTTCATTCTGTATGGCGCGCTCATTATCCGCATCTGCCAATTGCTGAATTTTATTACCGTATTTAAGCAACTCCGATTCTTGACGGTCAATATCTAATTTCTTGAAAATTCCGTCCAAGATTTTATTAAACTTCTGGTCAATGTTTTTCTTTTTGAAAGGAACCCTTCCATAGGATTTCCATTCGGCAATAAACTCTTTGATTGTTTTTAAATCGTCTTCCCTTTTACCTGAAAGCTCAAAAGCCGATAGCCGTTCCAAACAGGCACTCTTTTTTTCAAAGTTCTCTTGTTCTTCCTTAAGGCCTTCGTTCTTTAAAGCGTGCAAACGGTCAAAATAATGGTTACAGGCCGTTTTGAACTCTTTCCAGATCTTGTCCGAGTATTTTCTAGGTACATGTCCAATTTGCTTCCAATCATTCTGGATGCGCTTCATTTCCGGCGTGGTGCTATCCCATTCCTCACTATCCTTTAAGGCAACGGCACGGTCAAGTAGTGCCCGTTTTTTATCAAGGTTCTCTTGTTGTTCTTTTTTGAGGTTCTTATAATAGGCGTTCTTGCTTCGGTTAAAATTGCGAACCGCAGTTTTAAAGGCGTCCCAGGTTTTTTCATTTTGATTTCTAGGTACTTTTCCGGCAGCAAAAAAGGCATTTCTAAGCTCTTCTAGTTTTTTAATCTGTTGCTGTAGTGCCTTGTGACTGGTGGCCACGTTGGCGGACATTGCTTGGATGGCCGCTATAATTTCGTTTTTGGCAACAAGGTTTTTTTCGTATTGGGCATCCAATTCCTTGTAGTGGTCCTGTCTTCTTTGGTGTAAAACCTTAGTGGCATTGCTGAACCGTTCCCAGATTTCCTCGCGGTGTTCTTGGCCAACGGGCCCAATATCTTCCTTCCAGATTTTATGTAACGTCTGTAAATCCCTAAAAGCAATGGTTAAATCCGGTTCTTTGGCCAACAGTTCTGCTTGGGCCACCAGTTTTTCCTTTTCTTCTAGGTTGTGCTTAAAATCAAGGTCGCGCAACTCGCGGTTTAGATGAAGGAAATCATAGAAAATCTCAATATGGTGCTGGTAGGTGCGCCATACATTGTTGTATTCCGTTCTTGGAATAGGACCTGCATTGCGCCAGTTTTCCTGAAGTTCTTTGAACGCCTTGTAGGTGGTGTTCATATCCTCATCTACATTGACCAAACTTTTAAGTTCTTCAATGATTTCAAGACGCTTGTTAAGGTTCTCTTTTAGATTTTTTTCGAGGGATTTGTAGTACTGGTTCCGCTTTTCACGGTAATCCGAATACACCTCGTTAAACTGCCTTTTGGTTACGGAATTGTATCTAAAATCTATTTCGTTACCACCACCGTTTATAAAATCTTCCTTTTTACCTTCTATAAATTCTAGAAATTTCAGGTCGAATTCTGACTTGATTCCGTCTACATGCTTTTTAATGGCCTGTACTTTTTCGTTACGGACTAATTTCTGAAGCTCTCCCACTAAATTTTCCATGGACATGGAGTGATAGTCCAAAAGCGGAATGGTATGCCGCTCTTGATTGTCCGTATCCTCGGCATCTTCGGCATTGTTCTCATCTATTTCTTCCAGTACGGCATCATCATCTTTGGAAGAGGTATCTTTAGTTTCGGCAGTTGTAGCAACTTCCTCCTCATCAGTAGATTTTGAAGGGGCCGCTTCTGTTTTTTCGGTTTCGGCGGCTTCCGTAGTTGCTGGCTCTGTTGGAGCATCTTTTTCCTCTGGTGATCCGGATGGTTCTTTTTCAGGAATATCTACCACTTCAGAGGCTTCCGTATTTGCGGTAGGCTCCGTAGTTTTGGTAATTTCTTCTTTGTTTTCTTCCCCTACGTTATGTTGTAGTTCCCGTTCCTTATCTTCCATCGTTTCTGAGATATTGATTTTGCAAAATGCAAGGGTAAGATACTAACAACCAATCTAACATCAAAAGGTATGGGGGTATTTTAGCTTTTGAGTGCGATAGAAATATTTCTTCAGGCCCAGAAAATGGCAGGGCAGCCGAAAGATGCTTGGTCTTAGGTAGTTACGTTTAAGGTGATGGGGGCAAAGACGGATTAACTTTCTTGCCAAATCTCCCAAGAACGGTCCGCTTGAAGTTCCAGCATGCGCAAGCCATTGGAAATTTGGGCGCCTTTGGCCTCTCCGGCGGCTAGAAAAGCCGTTTTTTCCGGGTTGTAAATCAGGTCGAACAGAAAATGCTGGTCAGTTATAAATTCATAGGGTAGGGCAGGCTGCTGTTCAATATTGGGGTGTGTTCCCAATGGCGTACAATTTATAAGAATGGTGTGTTCCTTTAATACCTCTTCGGTTACTTGGTTGTAACTTATTTTGTTCTTTCCCGGATTTCTTGAAACGAAAACATAGGAAATACCAAGTTCACCCAAAACATAGGCCACAGCTTTAGAAGCGCCGCCTGTACCTAAAATAAGCGCTTTGTTATGGTGCGGTTTAAGGAAAGGCGCCATGGCATTTTTAAACCCATAGGCGTCCGTATTGAATCCTTTTAGCCCGTTTTTAGAGAACTGTATGGTGTTTACGGCTCCTATTTTTTCGGCTTCGGGGTCTAGCTCTGTGAGGAAAGGCATTACCTCCTGCTTGTACGGAATGGTAACGTTCATTCCCTTAATATCCGAGTTGTTGTCCAATACGTCCTGAATTTCTTCAATAGCCTGAAAATCGAAGTTTTCGTACGAATGGTCCTCCAAACCTAAATCCGCAAATTTTTGGGTGAAGTACCCTCTGGAGAATGAATATGAAATGTCTTTACCTACTAGTCCGAATCGTACTTTTTTCATCTTTAATATTTAGGCTAAAGTGTAAAATAGTTTATGCTTGTTGTGTTAACTCCGTATTCTTACGCGTCTTTCCGTACCAGTCCAATACCAATAAAATGGCAATACCAAAGATTACAAAAAATAAGGCCCACCAGGTTTCCGAAGTAGTCAGATCGGGAAAGAAACGTTCATAGTTGCTTATAATCTCTTTTCCATTGCTATCCAAAACCAATTCTCCTGAGGCATCGGTTTTAAAAATAGTGCGTTTCCATGGCCAAACCACGCCCAGAGACCCAGTTATAAAGCCTATGATAACTGCCGTGGTAATGTGTTTGTAGTTCTTAAGAACATAGGTCAGAAGATGGGAAAGGCTAACCAAGCCCGTTGCTGAACCGGCCGTAAACACGGCCAAAATGATTAAAGTGTCCAAGCGTTCCTTATTGCTGGTAAAACTGTAATCGCCTTGTAAAACTTCTGCAAAAGTATCGTAGAGGGCATTAACGGAATCTACCAATAACAACACGTAATTGCCCAAAAGAATAAGTATAAAGGAGCCGGAAAGACCCGGTAACGTCATACCGGATACACTAATAATACCGCAAACGAAAATAAAAAACAGATTGTCGTTCTCTTTGGCGGGATTTAAAAAACTTATGGATATACCTACAATAAGACCAATAATGCCGGCCGTTATGGTTTTTTTGTTCCAGTGTTCAAAGTCCTTTGAAATGTAATAGATGGAACCTAAAATCATACCAAAGAATGCGGCCCAGACAAAGAGTTCTTTTTGCTCCAAGAAATAATCCAAGAGTTTGGAAACACTAAAATAGCTGACCAGCATTCCAAAAATCAAAAGGGAGAGAAACGTACCGTTAATATACCTGAAGAAGCTCTTGAACCTACCGTTTAGTAATAGCTTGAATGCTTTGCGGTTTATTTTTTGAAGCGAGTAAATAAACTCTTCGTAAAAACCACCCACAAATGCAACAATACCTCCTGATACACCGGGTACTTTATTAGCGGCACCCATGCACAGACCTTTTATGACCAAAAAGAATTTGTCAAGAAATGTTCTGGTATTGTACATGAAAAGGGAACTTATTTTTTAGAAGCGGTTCTTTCAAGGATGAAAATTACCAAGAAACCGGCCAATGCCGCTACAACGGCAATCATAAGTTGATTGTCGCCATCAAAATTAAACGGACTTACATTTTCGTCTATGGTAATGATTTTTTCGCCAATGGTTTTGGTATCCAGTACTCTTTTCCAAGGCCATATTTTGTTAAGCGACCCCACTATAAAACCGGTCAGTAAGGCTAAGGTAAGGTTCTTTTGATTATTGAACATCCACTTTAAAAGCTTGGCAAAACTCAAAAGACCGAATATAGCCCCAACACCTACAGTACCAATGATCTTAAAATCCAGATTATGAACGGCATCAATAATGGTTTTATACGATCCTAACAGAACCAAAATAAAAGCTCCGGAAATACCTGGAAGAATCATGGCACAAATGGCTAAAGCCCCTGAAAGAAAAAGATAGGGAAGGCTATCCGCACTTTCCGAAGGGGGTAAAATAGTAATGTAATAGGCCACGGCAGCTCCTAAAATTAGAGCAATAATCGTTTTTGCGTTCCATTTTTGAACCTCTTTCCCTACGAGTAGGATACTTGCTATAACCAGTCCAAAAAAGAAAGACCAGATAAGGATTGGCTTATTTTCCAACAACCAGCTTACCAGTTTTGCCAGAGACAGAACGCTTATGGCAATCCCGGCAAAAAGGGCCAATAGAAAATTTCCGTTCAGTTTGTTCCAAGCGGCTTTTAGTCCGTTTTCCTTAAGCTCCTTAAAAAGAGAAAGGTCTACATTGTTAATAGAGGTGATAAGTTCTTCGTAGATTCCGGAAATAAAGGCAATTGTGCCTCCTGAGACTCCTGGTACAACATCGGCGGCGCCCATGGCCATACCTTTTAAGGTAATGAAAGTATAGTCTAAAAAGTTTCTTTTTTCCATGTGGTTTGTTCGTTGAAAAGCAAAAATAGCTTTTAAAATTTGAACGTAGGAAAAAATGGACCAAGCCCTTATAATTTTAAACTAGAAAAATTATAAGGGCTTGGTAATTAATTGTTTATTTTGAAGATTTTTCGGCTTTTTCTACAGCTTTTAAAACCCACTCGGATTTGGTATACTGAGGAAATTCCTCAAAGAATAGCGGTAATTTTTGAATATCTATTTTTAATGCGTCCATCAAGCAAATACGACCGTTAATAATATCGTTATTAGCTAAATGAAAACCGGCCGCTTTGTATTTAAGTTCTGCATTGTCCGGATAGAATTCCTGTCCTTGGGCCAAAATCTGTAATGCGCTGGTAGCGTCTTCATTGTTAAGGACAACATCTGCCCAGTTAAGCCATGTCTTTAGTTCGTAATTGCCTAGGTCTACAGCTTGTTTAAAGGCAAAATCTGCCTGATCATACTTCTTAAGCGCAGCATTAATGTAGGCGCACTTTTTCCAGTATAATGGATTTTCGCCATCAATATTCAAAGCCTTGTTTACGTAATAAAGGGCTTTTGTATAGTTTTCCCTTCTATAATAGAAATCGGTGATGGCCAACCAACCTTTGTCCAATAACGGGTCTTCATGAACGGTATGGTAGTAATAATACTTGGCCATATCGTCATTCTGCAACCGCTCATGACATTTACCTATTCTTAGATATGCATGCGAAGTTGGGTCCTCCATTTTAATGGTAGTCTCATAATTCTCAATGGCCTCATTGTATTTACCCAGTTTTTCAAGCACTTTCCCTTTCTCAAAATATGCACCAATAAAAGTGTCATCGGATATAATGGCAAAGTCGAATGCCGCAAGGGCCTCAGTATACATTTTTTTATACATATACTGCTTTCCAAGCTGATGCCATGCTACCTCGCAATAAGGGTTGCGCTCTAGATAATCGTTCAAGTACACAATGGCACCATCATGATCTTCCAAAAATTCAAAACAATAAATAACATTGTAAAGTGAGGAGTAGTCCTGTTCATCAAAAGAGACGCAGCGCATGAAACTCTCTTTGGCCAGTTTAAAATCGTCCATAAAGAGGTACTCCATTCCTAGTAGGGAATGAATATCAAAGCTGTTTTCTGCTAAATCCAAGGCTTGGTTAAGCAGGGCTACCGCCGCTTCGTGATTGTCTTTTTTAGAATATATGTTAGCGCGCTGAATAAAGATTTCCTCATTGGTAGCGTCTAATATTTGAAGTTCGTCCAGATACTGCTCCGCAATATCCAGTTGGTTTTCAAAAACCAATACCTCAATATTCAACAACTTCAGTTCAATAGAATCTGGGTGCTGTTGCAGACCAATTTTAATTGCTTTTTTCGCTAGCGCTATTTTGCCGTTGTTCAAATAGTGATGTATGATGTCTTCAAAATCTTCGGCATCAAAGAAATAGATGTCGTCGGTTTTAAGCATCGATTCAAACTTGGCAATCGGCCTATTGGGCCTTTCGTTGGATTCTAACGCCATAGGAACGTTTTGGTTAAACTATGTTATTAAAAGTAGCCTTTTGAATGGCACTTTTAAACGTGATTACACCTATATTATTAACAAATTAGTTAACAGGTTATTGCTTATAACCTTCTAAAACTTCAAGGATTATGCCACAACCGCTTTCAATCTCGTCTGTTGAAATGGTTAAAGGCGGAGAAATCCGAACCGCTTTGGGCTCAAAAAGTAACCAAAATAGAATTAAACCTTTCTTGGCACAGGTTAGTACCAAATGGTTGGCTATTTCGGCATTTTCCAGAATCAAAGCCAGCATAAGCCCTTTTCCCCTAATTTCTTTAATTAGTCGGTGTTGAAGCAGTTTTCTAACAAGGGCTTCTTTTATAAGGGTTTGAGAGATAAGTTGCGTTTCCGTAATTTCTTTAAGCGTGGCCAAGCAGGCCGCTGCAATGACCGGATTTCCACCAAAAGTGGTAATATGGCCTAGTTTCGGGCTGTCCTGTAGGGTAGCCATGAGTTTTTGGGATGCGGTAAATGCACCTACGGGAAGTCCGGAAGCCATTCCTTTTCCGATAACCAAAATATCGGGAACACAGTCATAATGCTCAAAAGCGAACAGTTTTCCCGTACGGCCAAAACCAGGTTGAATCTCATCTAATATCAGCAAAGTGCCCGTTTCGTTACAGCGCTGACGCACTTTTTTTAAATACCCGTTTTTAGGCTCAATAAAACCGGCACCTCCTTGTATGGTCTCTAAAATGACCCCGGCCGTTTTTCTGGTTATTTTTTTTAAATCGTCCTCGTTATTGAATTCAATAAAACCTACATCCGGTAGAAGCGGCCTAAAGGCACTTTTTCGTTCTTCATAGCCCATTAGGCTTAAACTGCCCATGGTATTGCCATGGTAGGCGTGCCGCGCAGCCAGTAATTGGCTTCTTCCCGTAGCTCTTCTTGCCAGCTTTATGGCGCCCTCAACGGCTTCTGTTCCGCTGTTGACCATATACGTGGTCTCCAAAGAATCCGGTAAAAGCGATGCCAGTAATTTTGTGTAGGCTACGGCAGGTTGCTGAACATACTCCCCATATACCATAACATGCATATAGGTTTCCGTTTGTTCCTGAATGGCGGTCACTACTTTAGGGTGACAATGGCCAAGACTACATGCCGAAACCCCTGCAACAAAATCTAAATGAGCGTTGCCCTTGGTGTCATAAATATAACTGCCCTTAGCGTGCGAAACCTCTAAAACCAACGGATGTGGAGAGGTTTGCGCCTGATATTTTAAAAAATCTTGTTTCATTGTACGGAACTGGAAGTCACTTTTTTGACCTTAGGCCTAAGGGTAGGGGCCGGAGCTTTGTTGTTGGCCGGGGGAATATTGTTTACCGGGTCATTGGAATTACCGGAACGTTCCGCCTCTTCAGCATCAATATCTATAGGATTTTCTATACCTCTTATGATGGGGAGGACAACGTTGTTGTCATCTTCATCAAAAATATCATCTTTTGTTACTATACGTTCATCACCACGCCAAATGAAACCTTTTAGTTTCCTGCTTTCAACGGGAAGTTCCGTTTCTGGAAAAATATCGCCATCAGGCTCTATGAAAAACGTAAGGTCTTCCACATCGTTATTGGCCATTACAATATTTATCTTGCTGCAAATGGTCTTGTCTATACCTATAAGCTCTTCATCATCATTGTACATGTAGTAAATAACTTCGGTATTCTTTACCAAGTCTATGTATTTAAGCTCGTTGTCTACAAATTTACCAAATAGGTCTTTGCCTTTGGCTTGGTTGTAGCCGGTCATACTTATACTATCCAACGAAATAATAAAAGCATTTTCCAATACTTTGAGCGAGTCTAATTTTTCTGTTTCCAAGTTGGATATCAGATGAATGCTGTCTCCCGTCATTTGATTATCGCCGTTCCATAAAACCGGATTTCGTATTAATTGGGTAATTCCTGTTTTTTCCGAAGAATGAATGGAATCACATTTTCCGCTTAAATCGGTTTTGTAGAATTTTGCGTTTCTAAAGGCACGTAGTATCCTGTTTTCGGGTTTTCCGGTAATCATTAAGGTATCCCCATGCATATAGAGTGAATCCTGCTCCACAAGACTAATTGAAACAGCCCGTTTTGTGGCAAATACGGAATCCTTCGCTTTAAAGACCTCGGCATAGTGCGCACGGATAATTCCGTTGTTTACCGTATCCGTTACTATAATATTATTCGTGGCAGAGGCAAATTCTGTGGCTTTATCAAAATAAACACTGTCCCCTTCAATAATACGGTTATTGTAGTCTATACGGGTGTTTTTTATCCCGTAGCCACTTTCAATTTTAGTGTCGTAAAAGCCGCGTTCGCAATAGATTTTATAAGTTTCTCCGGTTATGGTAGAAGGGCCGTACATGTATGCGTTCTTGGAGGTAGTATAGTAGTCCAGTTGCTCGGAATCCACAATATACTGTGGGTTGTCTATATGTACACTGTCTAGAAACTGATACTTATCCAATTCCATGAAATAGCGACCAATTTCACTGGTAAGCGTGTTGGTTGAATCTACAATGGTTCCGAAACTGTTGTAGTAAGCTTCTTGTTTCTCACGGTCTAGATATAATGTATCTGTCCTAAGTGTTACTTTGCTACTCTTCTGGTCAGTCTCTAAAAGAACGCTTTCAAAGGCTTTGGCCAATTTGGTTTCTCCGTCATAATTAATTTTACCACTGGTCATTTCTAGGGAATCCCCTTGTTGCAAGCGCACATTGCCCAGAGCACGTAAACGGTTTTCTTTTTGGTAATATATGGCAATATCGCACCAGAGGTCTGCTCCTTGGTGTTCAAATTGTACTTGTTTGTCATCCTTGCTAAAGATAGAGGCACCGGGAAATTGGGCTTCGTTTTTAGTGAAGTTGGCACCGTAAACAATATTGATCTGTTTACTCTGTGTGGTATCCTTAGAGGAAGTCTTTTCCTCTTGTGCATGGCCTATAAGAGTTGCGCCAAGGAAGAACAAAAAAATGCGGAGTAGGTTCAATGCTATCTGAATTTTGCCCAAAAGTAGGTTTTTTTTAAAGGAAGCAATATAGTTTAGGATAGATTTAGGAGGTTTACAGAACGCACTGAAATCTGTAAGTATCCACACTATCCTAAACTACATATCGAAAATTGTATATTCCGAAGCTCTTCTATAACCTTTGGTTATCTGTGTATAGTCTGCGTACGGTCAGGCCCTACGGAAACTATTTTAATAGGCACTTCAAGTTCTTTTTCCAAGAAACTGATGTATTCCTGCAACGATGCAGGTAACTGATCGGCACTGCTCATTTTTGTAAGGTCTTCTTTCCAACCTTTCATTTCCGAGTAAACGGGCGTTACGTTCTCTGCTTCGATATTAAACGGAAGGTGCTCTATTTTCTCTCCTTTGTAATTGTAGGCGGTACATACTTTTATGGTATCAAATCCACTTAAAACATCGGCTTTCATCATCATCAATTCGGTAACACCGTTAATGATCACAGCATATTTTAAAGCAACAAGGTCTAACCAACCACATCTTCTAGGGCGGCCAGTGGTAGCGCCAAATTCATTACCCACGCGGGCCATGGTCTCACCGTCCTCATCAAAAAGTTCAGTAGGAAAAGGGCCGCTACCAACTCGGGTCGTATAGGCTTTAAAAATACCTTTTACATCGCCAATTTGGTTTGGAGCAACTCCAAGACCGGTACAGGCACCTGCAGCCGTGGTATTGCTGGATGTTACAAAAGGATAAGTTCCAAAGTCAATATCCAATAAAGAACCTTGTGCGCCTTCTGCCAATATTTTCTTTCCGCTTTTTTGAGCTTGGTAAAGATATTCCTCACTGTCAATAAAAGTCAGCTCTTTCAATTCGGCAACAGACTCAAAGAAGTCTTTTTCCAATTCTGCCAAATCATACTGTATATCTACATTGTAATAAGCGATCATGGCTTCGTGCTTGTTGGCCAGATTGCGGTATTTTTCTTTCCAATCGGACATTTCAAGATCACCGATACGCATACCGTTACGGCCTGTCTTGTCCATATAAGTTGGGCCTATTCCCTTTAGGGTAGAACCAATTTTTGCTTTTCCCTTGGATGCTTCCGAAGCCGCATCCAACAAGCGGTGCGTAGGCAATATTAGGTGCGCTTTTCTTGAGATGAACAATTTGGACTTTATGTCTAAATTGAACTTTTTTAATGCGTCTAATTCTTTTTTGAAGATTACCGGGTCTATAACTACCCCGTTACCAACAATATTTAAGGCATTTTTGTGAAAAATTCCCGAAGGTATGGTGTGCAATACGTGTTTTATGCCATCAAACTCCAATGTATGCCCTGCGTTTGGGCCTCCTTGAAATCTAGCGATGATGTCATAATCTGTTGTAAGTACATCAACAATTTTTCCTTTTCCTTCGTCTCCCCACTGTAATCCTAACAATAAATCTACTGCCATTTAAAATTTTGGTTAGCTGTTCGTGTTTTCGTTTTTATTTCGAGTACCATAAAAATAAAGGGAGTGTGTATTGATTTTGATATCAAAAACTTCCTCAATGGTTTTCTTTATAGATTGAATACGAGGATCACAAAATTCCATTACCTCACCGGTATCGGTTAAAATAACATGATCATGTTGGCGATCAAAATATGATTTCTCGTATTGTGCCTGGTTTTTGCCAAATTGATGTTTGCGAACCAGTTTACACTCCAATAAAAGTTCTATAGTGTTATAGAGTGTAGCACGACTTACCCTGTAGTTCTTGTTCTTCATGTTTATGTACAGCGATTCAATGTCAAAATGATCTTCGCTATCATAAATTTCTTGAAGTATGGCATAGCGTTCGGGTGTTTTTCTATGCCCATTTTCTTCTAAAAAAGTGGTGAAAACGTTTTTTACGATTTCTTGATTTTTGTTGGCTGCCATAACTAGGGTTATATTCGTCAATCCGCAAAGGTACGGTTATATTTTAATTACGATTCTAAATTCTTGTGACTTTATCTATTCCGTTAATTTTCTTCAGATTTGCCATCAATTTTTTTAGAATACCATTATTTTTAACAACTACGGTAATGGTGCCCTTAAATGTACCGCCATCTGTACTAAAGTTAAGGTTACGGATGTTTACGTGCATATTGTCCGATATAACCTCGGTAATCTCACTTACCAAACCTAAGTTGTCAATTCCCGTAAGGCGTATTTCAGATAGGAATTCTTCTTGGCTGGAGTCTATCCATTTGGCACTAATGATGCGGTATGCGTAGTTAGACTGTAATTGTATGGCATTGGGGCAGTTCTTTTTATGCACTTTAATACCTTCGTTTACACTTACGAAACCAAATACTTCATCCCCGGGAATGGGATTACAACATTGCGAAAGTTTGTACTCCAGTTTCTCTTCTTCTTTACCAAATACAAGAACATCGTATTTGGAGGTAATCTCTTCTTTTTGGACTTCCAACGGATTGGGGTTCCTTCTCATTTTGTTTTTGAAGAAACTTATAAAGGCGTTGGAGTAGGAAGACGAAAAGTCTTTGAGCATTTGGTTGTCTATAGACCCAATGCCTACCCGGTAAAAAAGATCCAGACTAGTTTTTAGCTTAAAGAAAGTTACCATTTTATTGATGGAATCTTCATTAAGCGTAACTTTCTGGGATTTTAATTTTCTCCGGAGAATTTCTTTGCCTTCTTCAGCAACCGATTTTTTCTCTTCCCGTAAAGAAGATTTTATTTTGGCCCTTGCTCTAGCCGTTGTAGCGTAGTCCAACCAGTTTTGGTTGGGTTTTGCCTGTTCTGAGGTAATTATTTCTACTTGGTCACCGCTATGAAGCGTGGTGTTCAGTGGAACAAGCTTTCCGTTTACTTTTGATCCTCGCGTTCGCATCCCCACTTCTGTATGGATATTAAAGGCAAAATCCAATGGGGTAGCCCCTTTGGGTAATGATTTTAGTTCGCCCTTAGGTGTAAAGACGAAGATTTCCTTGGCATACAGGTTCAGTTTAAATTCCTCAACAAAGTCTACCGCATTGGTGTTGGCGTTCTCAAGCGCTTCTTGTAAACGGTTGAGCCAAACTTCAATACCCTGTTCTTTCTGGTCGCCATGCTTATATTTAAAATGTGCGGCATACCCTTTTTCTGCAATTTCATGCATACGTTCACTACGGATCTGAACTTCTACCCAACGTCCTTTTGGCCCCATTACGGTAATATGTAGGGCTTCATATCCGGTAGATTTAGGCGAAGAAATCCAATCCCGAAGGCGCACAGGGTTGGGGGTAAAGTGATCGGTTACGATGGAGTAGATTTTCCAGGCCAGGAATTTTTCGTTCTGCCGATCCGATTTATAAATAATACGAATGGCAAATTTGTCATATATCTCCTCAAAAGAAACATTCTGGGCTTTCATCTTTCGCCTAATGGAGAAAATGGATTTCATCCTACCCTTAATGTAATAGTTAAGTCCCTCTTCTTTTAAAGACTTATCTATAACTCCCGAAAAAGCATCTATATAAGCCTGTTGGTCTTCTTTGGATTCCTCGATCTTACCCTTAATACCGTTATAAACATTAGGTTCGGTATACTTTAAACTGAGGTCTTCCAGGTCTGTTTTTATATTATAAAGCCCAATACGGTGTGCTAAAGGGGCGTAGATATACAAAGTTTCGGAAGCCATTTGTACCTGCTTATGCTCGGGCATGGCATCCATAGTAAGCATGTTATGGTAGCGATCTGCGATTTTAATGATAATTACACGAACATCGTCATGAAGGGTGAGCAACATCTTCCGAAAGTTTTCGGCCTGTTGTGAGGTGCTCATATCCTTTTTTAGGTGCGCAATTTTGGTAAGACCGTCTACGATACGGGCAACGGTTTCACCAAACATCCGTTCAATGTCATCCAGTGTGTATTCCGTGTCCTCAACCACGTCATGTAGTAGGGCAGATGCTATGGATGTAGCATCAAGACCAATTTCCGAAGCTACTATTTTTGCCACCGCTATAGGGTGGAATATATAGGCTTCGCCGGATTTTCTCCGTTGGTTTTTATGAGCGTCTACGGCAATTTCAAATGCAGAGCGTATAAGCGTTTTATCATCATCCGATAGGTGTTGATAGCTTATACGTAGCAATTCTTTGTATTGCTTCGCAATCTCTTTATTTTCCTTTTCTATAGCTTCCTGCGTCATATTCAAATAAAAATAGAACAATCTTGGCAGTCGTACAACAAAAATTATTCCTCTTTTTGGGCTATGGTCAAAGTGTCTTAAATTTTAAATAAGGCTATTGAAGTTACCGTTTTAGATTCTGGATCCTGTCCAAAAGAGTAGGATGGGAATAGTGCATAAAAACGAAAGCAGGATGGGGCGTAAGGTTGCTTAAACTGTTTTTGGATAATTTCTTTAATGAGGTGATGAGTGGTAATGCGGCATAGGTATCTTTGGCGTAATCATCTGCCTGATATTCAAATTTTCGGGAAAAGTGGTTCATGATCAAACCTGTAATTTCCGAAATGGGACTGTATAGAATAGCAAAACCGATCAAGGCTGCATGAAAACTGGGTTGAGACACGCCAATAGCTATGGATACCGCCGGATTATTGATGAACAATGATAGCACAAATAGCGTAACACCCGTTAACGCCAAAGAAGCGATAAGATTAAAGATAATGTGCTTTTTCTTGTAATGTCCTACTTCATGTGCCAAGACGGCTACGATTTCCTCTTCATCCAAATCGTTGATCAAGGTGTCGTACAGTGTAACCCTTTTTTCTTTCCCGAAGCCGGAGAAATAAGCATTGGCCTTTGTAGAGCGTTTGGAACCATCTATTACAAATATATTATTGAGTTCAAAGCCTACGTTTTTTGCAAATGCCTCTATTTTGGTTTTTAAACTACCATTTTCCAGAGGGGTTTGCTTATTGAACATAGGAACAATCAGTTTGCTGTAGAACAGGTTCATGAAAATTGTAAACACGGCTACAAGCGCCCAAGCGTACACCCAAAAATAGGAGCCCGCTAATTGAAAGAACCAAATAATCAATGACATGATAAGTCCACCTACAATGGCGATCATCAACCATCCTTTTATTTTATCCATAAAGAAGGTACCCTTTGTGGTTTTATTGAACCCAAATTTTTCCTCTATTACAAAAGTGGAATAATAGGAAAAGGGCAAGGTGATTATATCGCTTCCTATCATGATAATACCAAAGAACATAAGTGCCATTGGTATGGGTTGTTCGGTAACCGTTCGTACCATCTGATCAACCCATTCAAATCCTCCAAAAATTAAAAAACCTAAAGTCAAGAGAAATGAAAAGCTAGAGGTTAGCAGTCCAAAACGGTAATTGGTCTTTTTGTAGGCTTGTGATTTCTTGTATTCGGTTTCGTCAAAAACATCACTGAGCTCATCGGGAACGGGGTCATTGTAGCGTTTGGCGTTCAGGTAATCCAGAACGGTTTCAATGATAAACTGCAGTACAAGAATGGTTACAATAGTGTAAAACAGAATACTCATGTGTTATCGTTTTTTAAAAATGAAGTTGGCCTGATAGAAGAACAACGGCTTTTTATTGAAAATCTCGCTGTCTTTTGGCTTCAAAGATAAGAATAGCTGCGGATACGGATACATTCATGGAATCTATCTCACCTTGCATAGGTATAATAATGTTCTGTTTAGAACTCTTTAGCCATTCTTGGGAGAGTCCGTCTGCTTCTGTTCCTACAACAATGGCAGAGCCAGGTTTAAAATTGGTTTTGATATAGTTTTCAGAAGCGGATAGTGCGGCACAATAAATGGCAATGTCCTGTTTTTTTAAAAAATCGATTACTTCGGTAGTGCTGCCCATGGCTATTTTGTTGGTAAATACGCAGCCCACGCTAGAGCGAATAATATTAGGGTTATAGAGGTCCGTTCTTGGGTTGGCAATAATAACGGCATCCAAGTTGGCGGCATCTGCGGTACGTAAGAGTGCACCAATATTTCCGGGTTTTTCAGGAGCTTCGGCCACAAGTATAAGCGGATTCTTATTTTGGAGTTGCAAATCGTTCAACAAAGTGGTTTTACTTTTGGCAATGGCTAAAATACCTTCGGTGGTCTGTCTATATGCTAATTTTTGGTAGACATCCTTTGTAATTTCAATGTATTCGGGCGTTAATAAAGATTTTTCAAAAAGAGCCGTAGTTTCGTTCGTGTCAATTACTTCCGCTTGATAAAGTACGGTTTCAATTTCATACCCTCCTTTTAGCGCCAATTGAATTTCTCGAAATCCCTCTATTATAAAAAGCCCGGATTTCTTACGTTCCCTGGATTTCTCTTTTAGGAGCAGGATTTTTTTTACTAACGAATTTTGGGCGCTAGAGATTTGCTTAATTTTATGCATACGGCAAATGTAAATAAAAGAGGAATTCTGCGACCTATGCACCTAACACTAAAAACAATCACATGAAACGATTTTTTTCAATTTTATTGGTATTGGGCCTAACCAACTGTAAAGAAGCTCCAAAGGAAAGCAAACCGGCTGAACAGGCAACGAAAACAGAAATGCCAGTTAAGGAAAATAACTACCCTGAAGCATTAAACAAAGTTTTTGATGCCCACGGGGGATTGGCCGAGTGGAAAAACAAACGAACACTCAGTTTTGAATTGGTTAAGCCAGATGCTAATGAGAAGCACACGGTGGATTTATATTCAAGAAAAGATAAAATTGAAATTCCGCCTTCAACTATAGGATTTGACGGAAAAGATGCTTGGTTACTAGATGAGCAGAAGGCCTACAAGGGTAACGCTAATATGTACCACAACCTTATGTTCTATTTTTACGCAATGCCCTTTGTTTTAGCAGATTCGGGTATAAACTATGGAGAGGCGGAAGATTTGGAGTATGAGGGTAAAAAGTACCCGGGAATTCATATAAGCTATAATGATGGGGTAGGCGCTTCTTCTAAAGATGATTATTTCTTGTATTACGACCCGGCAACCTATGAAATGGCATGGTTAGGGTATACATTTACTTTTGGAACCAATGAAAAATCGGATAAGTTGAGCTTTATTCGTTATAATGATTGGGGTACCTTTAATGGGGTAAAATTGCCAAAGTCAATTTCATGGTACACCAATGAGGGAAGGACTATTGGGGAAGTTAGGAATACGGCCCAGTTTAGCAATATTTCATTGGAGGAAGCATCAAAACCTGATGCATTTTATGCCGTTCCCGAAAATGCAAAAGTCATCTTAAATCCCTAAAATTTCTTATTTTTTTAAGTACCTTGTATCTTTAAATTTTATTTGGATATGGAGGTATTGTTATTCGGCATTGCCAAAGATATAGTAGGTAAGTCATCTTTCCGTTTTGCGGAAGGTGACGAGGTACCTAAATCTGTTTTGGAATTGAAACAGAAATTAAAGAACAGCTTCCCGGATTTCGGGAAGCTTTCTTCTTTAGCGGTAGCCGTAAACAGCGAGTATGCGGAAGATAGTGAAAGTCTGAATCAAGGAGATGAAATTGCTATAATACCACCGGTAAGTGGTGGTTGATTTTGATATATGGTTATAGAAATTGTAGATATAATTGATCCTGGAAAGGTCTATACAGAGCTTTCGCATCCCAATAGCGGGGGTATTTGCGTCTTTGTAGGTGCCGTAAGGGAGTTTACCAATAACGAAGAGGTTACAGGTCTGGAATTTGAGACTTATAAAAACATGGCCCTCAAAGAGATGGAGAAAATAGCGACTGAGGCCACTGAAAAGTGGAAGTTGAACAAAGTGGTTATCCGTCATGCCGTTGGAAAAAAGGCAGTTGAAGAGCCAGTTGTGGTGGTAGGGGCATCCTCTGCACACCGCGATGCTTGTTTTGAGGCCTGTCGTTATTTAATAGACACTTTAAAAGAGCGTGTGCCCATCTGGAAAAAGGAAATTTTTAAGAATAAAACGGTTTGGGTTTCGGCACATCCATAGGAACTAAAAAGAACGATACCGAAAAATTAGGAACAATCCTTATTTTTCATTTACACGGAGAATGATAAATGTATGCTGGTAGACAATCATAATAGAACTATAAATTACGTCCGTTTGGCGGTAACGGACCGTTGCAATTTGCGCTGTAACTATTGCATGCCGGCAGAGGGAATCAATTTTGCTAAAAACGATAAGCTTTTTACCATAGATGAGCTTTCGCGATTGAGTGAAATTTTGGTGTCCCAAGGCGTAGATAAAATTAGGATTACCGGCGGGGAGCCATTTGTACGTAAGGATTTAATGGTGCTTATGCGTCATATGGCGCAACTAGAAGGTCTTAACGATATATCTATTACCACTAACGCTACGTTAATAGGTCCTTATATTGATGAGCTGAAGGAATTGGGCATCAAGAACATTAACGTAAGTATGGATGCCATTAACCGTGAGACTTTTGAAAAAATCACACGTCGCAATCAGTATGATATAGTCCATAACAATATTATTCGGTTAATTACGGAAGGTTTTAATGTTCGGATTAATTTTATTGCCTTGGATGGTCAGAATACGGAAGATATTTTACCCATGCTAGAGCTTACCAAGCATTATGATGTGTCCGTGCGTTTTCTTGAAGAGATGCCCTTTAACGGAGGAAGCAAGACTTTTGAGAGCATTGCATGGGATTACAAGCGGATTCTTGGGTACATTAAAGAAGCCCATCCCGATTATTACGAGTTGGAATCGCCTAAAACATCAACCTCCATCAATTATAAAATACCTGGGTTCAAAGGTACTTTTGGGGTTATTCCTTCTTTTAGCAGAACATTTTGTGGTACCTGTAACCGTTTACGAATTTCCGCTACGGGAGATGTAATTACCTGTCTTTACGCACAGCCCAGTATGAACCTGCGGGCTATTTTGAGAGTTAAGGATTCTGAAGAAAAAATAAAGGAAAGTATTTTAAAGGCCATAGGAAGCCGTTCAAAAACGGGCTTTGAGGCGCAACAGAAGTACAAAGGTGTATTCTCTAATTCAATGACCTCAATAGGGGGCTAGATTCATGGAAAAAAAACTTTCACATATAGATGCTTCGGGTAACGCAGCCATGGTAGACGTATCCGAAAAAAAGGTAACGGCAAGAACTGCTGTAGCTTCGGGGCGCGTTGAGTTTCCCAAAGCGGTGTTTGAAACTTTGGCGGCTCAAGATTTTCTAGGTAAAAAAGGTAGCATAATTCAAACGGCGGTAATTGCGGGTATTCAGGCGGTAAAGAAAACATCGGAATTGATTCCGCTTTGCCATCAAATCAACCTTTCAAAAGTACAGATAGATATTTTGCCCAAAAATCAGGCTTTAGAGATTACGTGCACCGTAAAATGTACCGAAAAAACAGGGGTTGAGATGGAGGCGTTGACCGGAGTTTCGGTTAGTGCGCTCACCATTTATGATATGTGTAAGGCGCTTTCTCATGACATACAAATTAGCGCTATTCAATTGAAAGAAAAAACAGGAGGAAAAAATGATTATAGGTCCTAAAATATACGGTTTGGTGCTTGCTGGTGGAAAAAGCACCCGAATGGGAAAAGACAAAGGTTTAATACCTTATCATGGCATGCCGCAGCGCGATTATCTTTATAATCTTTTGGGAAGGGTCTGTGATAAGACGTTTTTAAGCATCCGGCCGGAGCAGCAAGATGAGATTGCAGATGATGTAGCGGTAATCGTTGATGAGAATAAGTACAAAGGGCCTTACAACGGACTCCTTTCGGCCCATTTACAGCATCCGGATGTGGCTTGGTTGGTTTTGGCTTGTGACCTTCCTTTAATGGATTTAAAGGCGTTACAGGAATTGATTGCGGCCCGTGACCCTAATAAAGTGGCGAGTTCCTTTGCTCAAAAAGAAGACCCGTTGCCCGAGCCGTTATGTGCTATTTGGGAGCCAGCGGCCTTTAAGGAGAGTTTGGCCTATTTGGAAAGTGGTAACGGAACCTGTCCTAGAAAATATTTGATCAATAGTGATGTGAAATTGGTTTTCCCTTCTGACCCGAATGTCCTTTTGAATGCCAATTCTGAGGAAGAATATAAGGAAGCCATCGTGAAATTAGCAGTAGAATGAACGCAGAACGCTACGACCGACAAACAATTTTAAAGGAATTTGGAATGGAGGCCCAGCTCAAATTACAGTCGGCCAAGGTGCTGGTGGTAGGAGCTGGCGGACTAGGGGTTCCTGTGTTGACCTATCTCAATGCGATGGGGGTAGGAACTTTGGGGATTGTAGATAATGATGTGGTTTCTCTTTCAAACCTACACAGACAAGTGCTCTATTCTGAAAGCGATGTAAAAAAGCCTAAGGTAGCAACAGCCGTTCAAAAACTGAAAGATCAGAACTCTGAGACCCATATTATTTCTTACGAAACCTTTCTAACTCGTGATAATGCACTTGAAATCATAACGGATTATGATGTAGTGGTAGATGCTTCAGATAATTTTCCAACCCGCTATTTAGTGAACGATGCTTGTGTAATCCTGAATAAACCATTTGTATATGGGGCATTACATAGCTTTGAAGGTCAGGTGAGTGTGTTTAATTTTGAAGGAGGGCCAACCTACCGTTGTCTTTTTCCAGAAATGCCAAAGCCCGATGAAGTGCCTAATTGTGATGAGAACGGGGTTTTGGGAATTGTACCGGGAATTATCGGCAATTTTCAAGCCTTGGAAACTGTTAAGGTGATAACGGAAATTGGGCAGGTGCTTACAGGAAGGCTGCTACTTTTTGATGGATTGTCCAGTACGTTCCAGAAAATCCGTTTTGCGGCAAATCCTGAAAATCAGAAGATAAATGCGCTGCAAGAGAGTTATAAGTTTAATTGCGAAGTGCCAATGAATTCTATTACTCCAGATGCTTTTCAAAAAATCATAGAAGAAAAAGAGGTGCAACTTATAGACGTAAGGACACCCAAGGAATTTAGTAGAAACCATTTATCTTTTGCCAAAAACATCCCACTTTCCGAATTGGATGAACGTCATGATGAAATTGCATATGACACTAAGGTCTATGTGGTCTGCCAGTCTGGGGTAAGGAGTAGAAAGGCAGTAACAAAACTGCAGGGTATTCATGCCAATGCCAATCTGATTAATGTTGAAGGAGGGATGAACCAAATTTCAAAACATGCTCTTAAGTACTGAGAACTTGGTGCTCTTGTGTCTGGGATTCTTTATTGTTGCTACCCTGTATTCTTCAGTGGGCTTTGGAGGCGGCTCTAGCTATTTGGCGTTGTTAACACTCTTTTTAGGGGGCTTTTTTGCCATACGTTCGATTGCTTTAATATGTAATTTGGTAGTAGTTTCGGGTAGTACTTATTTATATTTTAAAAATGGCCATGCTAAATTTAAAGACTTTTTGCCTTTTGTTTTGGCCAGTATACCGCTAGCATTTCTTGGCGCTTCGTTTAGATTAGAGGAACATATTTTTTTCCTCTTGTTGGGTTTTTCTTTGGTAACTTCCTCTATTTTCTTGGCCTCTCAAACTTTTGTAAAACACGATACTACCGAGAAAACAGTACAATACCCTAAATTCATGACCTATGTATTGGGTGGTAGTATTGGCCTATTGTCAGGCTTAGTAGGTATTGGGGGTGGCATATTTTTAGCACCTATCCTAAATCACCTAAAATGGGATAAATCCATTAAAATAGCGGCTTTGGCCAGTTTTTTTATATTGGTGAATTCAATTTCGGGCTTGGCAGGTCTCGTTCAAGGTGGAATGTTAGAGCTCCCGTGGAAAGAGACCTTGGCACTTGTAGTATCGGTTTTGATAGGAGGGCAGTTGGGAATTCGTCTGAGCTTAAAGCGATTTACCCCTAAAGGCATCAAAAGGGTTACGGCCTTGTTGGTTTTTGTTGTAGGGGTTCGTATTTTGCTCAAATATATTCCGCAGGTATTTTAAACAAAATAGTTCTTTAAATTAGTCATATTGAAAATTCTTTTAAACCCGGCCTATGTTCCGGATATAGCTACTTTTTCTGTTATTGCCCAGCATGGGATTTGTTGGGAGGTACAGGATAATTTCCAAAAACAGACGTATAGAAACCGCGCCTACATTTGTAATGATAGGGGAAGGCATATGCTAAGTATACCTATTAAACACAGGGGTAAGGATCAGGGCAGGCAGAAATATAGTGAAGTAATGTTGGACAACACTTATGAATGGCAACGACAGCATTGGAGGACCCTTAAAACGGCGTATAGAACATCGCCTTTTTTTGAGTTCTATGAAGATGAAATAGCTCCGCTTTATGAGCGTCAATACGAGTATTTGTTGGATTATAATTTATTGACCATAGAAACCATTTGTAATTGTTTACAGATGGATATGCCAACAGAAAGGACCGTAATTTATGAAGATAGTCCGCAAAACCTAGTTGACGGGAGGTTTTTAGTAAATGCTAAAAACAAGCTGAATTTTGAACAGGAAGAGTACAATCAGGTTTTTTCCGATAGAAATGAGTTTTCCAAAAACACTAGCATATTGGATTTACTTTTTAATGAGGGTACCAACGCGCTAAGTTACTTAAAGAGTCAAAAACTAAGTTTTATAGATGCTTAGATTCATCATGCATTACGGCATTCATTTTTTGGTGCCTATTTTTATTGGGTGGTACTTTTATAAGGAATACCGTTTAAAGGCTATTCTTATTTTATTGGCCGGTATTGTTATAGATATAGACCACTTGCTGGCAACCCCCATTTTTTCTCCGGACCGCTGTAGTATAGGGTTTCATCCACTCCATAGTTATTGGGCCATAGCAGCCTATTTTTTGCTTTTTTGTTTTAAAAAGACCCGAATTTTTGGATTGGCCTTGTTGATACACATTTTAGCGGATGCCACGGATTGTTTTTTCCTATTTCAATCGAAATGAAGCCATAACCGGAAAATGGTCCGAGAATTTTTCGTCAAAGTTTTTATGGCCCGTAACTTCAAAACTGGAATCGGCCATAATAAAATCAATACGAATAGGAATCATTAAAAAGTTATACGTACGGCCATAACCAGCCCCTTTTTCAATAAACGTATCCTGCATTTCACCTATGATAGTATGATACACCGACGAGAATTGAGTGTTGTTAAAGTCGCCGCAGACCAAGGTTCTATAAGGACTCTTTGCTTTATGTTCCGCTATGATTTGTGCTTGTTGCTGTTGCCTTTTAAAGGCATTGGTTACTCTACGGTATAATCTCTCGGAAGATTGTGAGCGCAAAACTCCTGTACCTGGAGTAATTCCTAAGGATTGCATGTGTAAATTATAAATCCTTAGGGTGTCGCCTTTATAGAGAATATCGGCATAGGAACCATTATTTATGCTATTGGGGAAGTTTATGATTTCGGCCTTAACAATCGGATACTTAGAAAATATACCCATATGTATTTTATCTCCTGTAGGTATCCTTTTAAGAAAATGGTAGGGGTAGTTTAAATAATTTGCTTCCATATCATACCCTACTTCTTGGAAGGAAATTATATCTGGGTTTTCCTGTTTAATTAATTTCTCTATCTCTTGTGGTATACTGTCATTGTCTATATCTCTGTTACTATTGAATCTGCGTACGTTATAGGTCATCACCTTTAACTCGTCTTCTTTAAAATCAGTGGATTCCGATGATAATTTTATAAAAGTACCCAAAGCAAAGTACCCAAAAATAAGAACGAACAAAGAAGTGAAAGCCTGTTTTTTAAGGCCTAACAACCAGTACAAGAAAAAGAGAGTGTTAACTACTACCAATACAGGTACGCCCAAGCTTAAAATGGATAAAAAAGGAAAAAGCTCTAGGGATAGGTAAGGGACAGCACATGCCAGTAAGAGCACAAAGGCAAAAATGATATTAAAAAAGAAAACAATTTTATTAAAGAATGAAAGTCCCTTCATACGCTAGTCTTCCTTTCCAGCCTTGAATAGAAAATCTTTCTCCGCTTTTGAAAGACTTTCGTATCCGGATTTGCTGATTTTATCCAAAATGGCATCAATCTTTTTTTGATGGGTTTGCTTATCGTGGTTGGCTTGTTTGGTAGCTGTTTTTTGCTTGTTTTTATAAACGGTTTTCATAGGTGCTTTCTTTTCACTTTTTTTGAAAAGATTGGCTATACCATCAATTAAGCCGGCAAAACCCTCACCAATATCTCTGCCATTATAAAGTTGTCGGGCATACATATATCCTAAAAAGGCACCACCCAAATGGGCAATTCTTCCTCCAATGTTCCCGCCCATAGGAATTTGAACTAGATCCATTAACACAACAAACAAACCAATTTGCCAAAGCTTTACGTTAAAAACAAAAAGACGTACTTCTTGATTGGGAATGTAGGTGCAAACAAATATAAGTACCGCCATTACTCCCGCGGAAGCACCAATAAGAGAAGCATTAACGCTTATTAGCGTCGGGAAGATGTTATAACTCAAAAGAAATAAAAGGCCGCCTAGAATAACCCCTAAAAAGTAGATGTTTAAGAAGCGTCTACCGTCAAAAAGGTTTAGTAGAATACGGCCGGACACGTACAATACATACATGTTCCAGAGAATATGAAAAATGCCACCGTGTAAAAAAGAGTAAGTGATAATGGACCACGGCTGCATTAAAAAGTCGAAAAAATCCTTGGGCAGGGCAAACCAGTTTTCAACGCTAGGGCTAATTAGCGCTGTAATAAGCCCCATAACGATAAAAACGATAACGTTAATGGCTATGAGCTTTTCGGAAACGCTCAACCGTGAATATTGATATTTTAAATCTCCGTTTGTCATCTTAGTTCCAGCGGTTGTTGTTAAACTGATTCTTCTTCCAGTACCACATCATCAAAAAACCGAACAAAGCGCCCCCAATATGGGCGAAATGGGCAATGCCTTGGCCAAAAAGACTATACCCGGTTACTCCGGAAAATAAATCCAATCCTATTAAAATAGGTATAAAATATTTGGCTTTGACCGGTACAGGAATGAACATCAAGAAAAGCTCACTATTTGGGAACATCATCCCAAAGGCTACTAAAACACCATAAATGGCTCCAGAAGCTCCTACTGCGGGTGTGTTATAAGCTGATAGAAAATTATCTATGGTACTTTTTGATGCAATATTGTACCAATCCGGGCTGTACTGGCCAGATGATATAATCTCCATAACACTACTCTCGGTCATGCCGCTATTCACCAAAGCTTGCATTCCCTCGTTAAAGTAGTAGTAGTTCACCCCTGTATGAATCAAAGCAGAACCCAGACCAGCGGAAAAATAGAAGAAAAGAAACTTATTGCGTCCCCACATTTGTTCCAATGGCGTTCCAAAAGCCCATAAAGCGTACATGTTAAAAGCAATGTGCATAAAGCCACCGTGCATGAACATATGTGTTACGATCTGGTAGATGGCAAAGTTCTCGTTTTTTGGAAACCACAACGAAAACCACTGGTACATCTGATCACCATAAAGAGAAGTTGCCACAAAAAACAGAATGTTTATTATGAGCAGGTGTTTTATAGCTTCGGTCAATCTTCCCATCTAAATAAATTTTTTATCAATGTCATTTTCGGTAATGGTGATGTATACCGGTTTATTAAACGGACTAACCATTGCTTCCTTACAGGCGAACAAATCGTTTACAAGGGCAATTTGGGAGGCGTTGTCCAGCATCTCCCCAGTCTTGACCGCCAATGTTTTTGCCAATGTTTTAGACAGTATGTCCGTATGGGAGAAACTCTCTTCCGTTATTTCTTGTTGGTAATCTGAAATAAGCTGGTCCAATATCATGCCAACTTCACTTTCGGCCACCAGAAGAGGAACACCTGTGACGGTAATAGTTTCATCTTCTATTTTTTCAAAAATGAATCCAATAGACGTTAAAATATCTTCAATTTCTTTAAGCGCACTAATTTCGGTATGTGAAAAGGAAAGCGTCAAAGGGAACAATAGTTGTTGGCTAACCGCTTGTTTTACAGTGCTGTTCTTTAAGAATTTTTCGTAAAGGACTCTTTGGTGCGCCCGACTTTGGTCAATTACCACCATACCGGATTTTATAGTGGTTACAATATATTTTCTTCTAATTTGAAAGGTGGTAGTAACTGTTTCTGCTGTTTCTTTTTCGCCCTCAAAAATAGAACCGGTAATTGTGTCAGATTCAAAACTGATGCTACCAAGGTTTTCATCCGTACCCATTTTTGATTCTAAACCAACATACAAGCTTTCCCAGCTTTGGGTATTTGGTTTTTGATAGCTACGCGATGGAGCAGGCGAAGCTGTATTTTTTGTTTCCTGAAAAGGGTTAAACCCTGCGTCTACCGTAACTTTAGGCTGTACTACAGACTTATCCTTGAATTCATAAGGTGTCTGTAAATTTGGGTCGTGTTCAAAATCTAGCGCAGGGGCAACGTTAAACTGACCTAAGCTATGCTTTACCGTAGACCTTAAAATAGCGTACAGGCTATGTTCATCATCAAACTTAACTTCTGTTTTAGTGGGATGAATATTTATATCTATTGAGCCCGGATCAACCTCTAGGTAGAGAAAATAGCCAGGATGACAATCTGATTTTATGAGTCCTTCAAAAGCCGCTACCACTGCGTGGTGTAAATAAGGACTCTTGATAAACCTGTTATTGATAAAGAAAAATTGCTCCCCACGGCTCTTTTTGGAGAATTCGGGCTTGGTTATAAAACCACTTATCTTTACAATGGGCGTTTCTTCTTCAACGGGAACCAACTTTTGATTGGTTCGTGTACCAAAAATATTGACAATACGCTTGCGGTAATTGTCCGAAGGAAGGTTAAATATTTCACTTCCGTTATTATAAAAATGAAAGGCAATACTAGGGTGTGCCAAGGCAACACGATGAAACTCATCTGTAATATGTCTTAACTCTACCTGATTACTTTTTAAAAAGTTACGTCTGGCAGGGATGTTAAAAAACAGGTTCTTTACGGCCATAGACGTACCCTTGGGTGTAACGCTGGCTTCCTGAAATATAATTTTACTGCCCTCAATTTTTAGATGGGTGCCCAGTTCCTCGCTCTCGGGCTTGGTTTGCATCTCAACATGGGCAATTGCTGCAATTGAAGCTAAGGCTTCACCACGGAACCCTTTGGTGTTCAAATTAAAGAGATCTTCTGCCTTTTGTATTTTAGAAGTGGCGTGCCGCTCAAAACTTAATCTAGCATCCGTAGCACTCATGCCCATTCCGTCATCTACAACTTGGATAAGGATTTTTCCGCCGTCTTTTATAATTAATTTTATAGAGGTAGCCCCGGCATCTATTGCGTTTTCCAATAATTCCTTTACGACTGAAGCAGGACGTTGAACCACTTCACCCGCTGCAATCTGGTTCGCAACATGGTCCGGTAAGAGTTTTATGATATCTGCCATTAGTTAGGGAAGAATATAGAGAGGTCAAAATCGATAATATAAAGTACAATCAGTACGAGAATGGCCAAAATAACTGCCATGCGTATTTTTAGATTGGTATCGCCTTGACGCTTTATATCGGACATGGCACTACCAACCTTTCCCTTTAAACCTCTGGCGGGATTTAATGTACTTCGGTATTGGTCAAATTTTGGTTCAATTTTAAACGGACTGCCTTTACCCTTGTCGTCATAATAACGAGGGGTGTATTCAAATTTCTTGCTCCGCTTTAAGCGTGTGAATTTACTTAGCATTCCCATGAACCTCAAAGTTACTTAAAATCAAAAAATATGCCGTGTTACCGCTGCCAAAATTTGTTAACAGCGCATGAGATACAGCATTTTCGGGGGTAAAATGTTACCTAATCCATAAGGATATAAGGTAATTATCTGTTTTGCCATTGTGGACAGGACAGACTTTTTGCAAAGAAAAAGGACAATGAAAATTTGTAGAGGCTTGGTTCTAGGTAATTATTTTCCCAAGCTGGCCATCTGAATAGCAGCAATAGCGGCCTCTGTACCTTTGTTGCCATGCTTGCCTCCACTGCGCTCTCGTGATTGTTGGATGTTGTTATCCGTCAACACACAGAATATCACAGGTGTATCCAGTTGTACGTTAAGGTCTTTAATGCCTTGAGCTGTAGCGCTGCAAACAAAATCAAAATGTTTGGTTTCACCTTGAATAACACTTCCAATAGCAATAACGGCATCTACTTCTTGGGTAGTGGCCATTTTTTTGCATCCAAAAGTCAGCTCAAAACTACCCGGCACATCCCAGCGTAAAATGTTGGCTTCTGAGGCTCCACAATCCAAAAGGGCTTCAACGGCACCAGCGTATAGCCCTTCGGTAATTTCTGTATTCCATTCAGAAACAACAATCCCAAACCGAAGATTTTTCGCGTTTGGGATTTTAGTTTTATCGTAAACTGATAAGTTTTTGTTTGCCGTAGCCATTAATTGTTGGTTTTAGCCATTCCTATAAAAGCATCAACAGTACGTGCTTCATCAGAAGATGAATACTCATCTTTAATTCTCTGGAAGTACTTAAGGGCTTTATCGTTCTGGTTCAATTCTAGAGCCGTAACACCCGCTTTGTACAAGAATTTAGGAGTTGTATAGTTGTTGTTGCTGTGAGCAATAGCTTTGTCATAGTAACCTAAGGCATCTTCTGGCTGACCTAGTTGCATGAACGCATCACCAAGACCACCTTTTGCCAATGCACCAAGAATATCGTCTTCTGAACTAAAGTCCTCTAGATGCGAAATAGCCTCTTGGTACTTTTGCATGTTCAAATACGCCATACCTGCAGAGTAGTTTGCCAAGTTGGCCGCTTTTGTTCCGCTGTATTCATCTATGATATCAAGAAAACCGTATTTTCCTTCCGCGCCGTTCAATGCAAGGGTGTATAAAGAATCCTTAGCTGTTGGGCTGTTAAGGGCTTGGTCAAAATATTGCTGAGGGTAGTACATTTCATTGGCAGCGTTAGTTTCTTTGGGTTTCTCTACAAATTGGGCATACGCCAAATATCCAAGAACACCAACGGCTATAACACCAATGATACCTAATATATAATTCTGGTTGTCAGCAACCCAAGCTTCGGTTTTGGAGGCACTTTCATCTAGTGTACTAAAGACTTCTGCAGTTGCGCTTTCTTGCTCTGTAACTTCTTGCTCTTCCGCTTTATCTTTTGGTTTAAAACCACGCTTCTTATATGTTGCCATTTTCTAATTTTATTGGTGGCGCAAAAATAAAGGTTTTATCCAAAACCGAAAGGGTATTTATTCGTTATTTTTGAGGTTTGTATATCAAGTACCGTCAAATCTGGAATTATTGCACATGTTTTTAAAGAAATTATCCCTGATTAATTATAAAAACTTCGATTCAATGGATATTGAACTCGATAAAAAAATCAATTGCATGGTTGGTCCTAACGGAGTAGGAAAAACTAATGTGCTGGATGCGGTGTACCATCTTTCCTTTGGGAAGAGTTACTTTAACCCGGTTTCTACCCAGAACATTAAACATGATGAGGATTTTTTTGTAATAGAAGGAGAGTTTGAAAAAAATGAGCGGGAAGAGAAAATAGTTTGTAGTTTAAAACGGGGGGCAAAAAAGGTAATTAAACGAAACGGGAAGGCATATGATCGCCTGTCGGACCATATTGGTCTATTGCCTTTGGTCATTATTTCACCAGCAGACAGAGATCTTATTATAGAAGGAAGTGATACCAGAAGAAAATTCATAGACGGGGTTATTTCTCAATCCGATAAGGAATATTTACAAGACCTTTTAAAGTATAACAAGGTTTTGGCCCAGCGTAACTCGCTTTTAAAATATTTTGCGGCCAACCATACTTTTAATAAGGATACGTTGGCGGTTTATAATGAACAGTTAGAAGATTATGGAACTCGAATTTTTGATAAGCGAGTGGCATTTTTAGAGGCATTCATCCCTATTTTTAAAGAACAGTATATAGCTATATCCGGAGGTCATGAAGAGGTGTCCTTAAGTTATGAAAGTAAGTTGCTCAATGAAGGTTTATTGGCACTTTTGGAAAAATCCGTTGAAAAGGATAAAGCCTTGCAGTATACATCCGTTGGGGTACACAAAGACGATTTAGGCTTTGAAATTTCAGGGCATCCTATTAAGAAATTTGGTAGCCAGGGTCAGCAGAAATCTTTTTTGATTGCTCTAAAATTTGCTCAATTTCAATTTATAAAAGCCCGTTCAAAAACAACGCCTATTTTATTGTTAGATGATATTTTTGATAAATTAGACGAACATAGGGTGTCACATATCGTAGCTTTGGTGAACAATGAAAATTTTGGACAGATCTTTATTAGTGATACGCATGCGGAACGTACCGAAGAAGTCGTAAAGCAGATTCACCAAACGTATAAATTGTTCAAATTATAATTAATCCGATTTTTAGAAAACGATGATGAAAAAGATAATTTTAATAGGATTTTTAGGCTTGTTTCTAGGGTGCTCTTCAGGTGTGTCAAAGGATGATTTAAACCTGTTGGACGGGTATTGGGAAATAACAAGGGTAACCTTGCCTGATGGTACCGTTAAAGAATATAAGGTGAATACCAATGTAGATTATATTTCTACGGACGGAAAAAAGGGATATCGTAAAAAAATGCAACCCAAACTAGATGGAACCTATGAAACTTCTGATGATGCGGAAGCATTTGTCATCACCCAAAATGAGAACAATTTTTCAATTGATTACAAGACCGAGTTAAGTGAGTGGTCCGAGACGTTGGTAGATTTGGACGATGCTACTTTTTCCGTAAAGAACCAAGAAGGGATACAGTACGATTATAAAAGATTTGAACCTATTTCAATCCAATAAGATGGCAAAGCGAAGAAACGAAAATATGAATATGAGCGAAGCGCTTCAGGAATTCATAAAAGAGAATAGGCTGGAAAAGGGCATGGATAAAGTAGATGCCCGCGAAGCTTGGCGCAATCTAATGGGTAATGGCGTTAACAATTATACTACGGATATAGAGCTTAGAGGCGATACACTTTTTGTGGCGTTGTCCTCTTCCGTGCTTCGTGAAGAACTTAGCTTGGGCAAATCTAAAATTGTAAAGATGCTCAATGAAGATTTGGGTAAAAACTTGGTAAAGAAACTGGTTCTAAGATAAAAACCTGTAAGCTTCAAAGGATTGATACTTACAGGTTTTCTATAAAGTTATACGGTTTTTAGAAGATCTCTCTTCCTGCAAAATGAAAGGCACCTTCAATAGCTGCATTTTCATCGCTATCCGAACCATGTACTGCGTTTTCTGCAATATCGGTAGCAAATAACTTTCTAATAGTACCTTCGGCAGCTTCGGCCGGGTTGGTTGCACCAATCAATGCACGAAAATCCTCAACGGCATTGTCCTTTTCCAAAATAGCGGCAACAATAGGACCACGGCTCATGAACTCTACCAATTCTCCGTAAAACGGACGCTCGCTATGAACGGCGTAGAACTCTTGAGCATCTCTTGTGCTAAGTTGTGTATATTTCATGGCGACGATCTTAAAGCCAGCGGAAGTTATTTTTTCCAAGATGGCACCAATGTGTCCGTTTTCAACCGCATCGGGTTTGATCATCGTAAATGTTCTGTTCGTTGTCATTGTAAAAATTTTTTGCAAAAATACGCTTTATTCAATAATCGGCAACTTTTAATAGGTTTGATGTAACTCTCCTAAAAGATTTAAGTCGTCACCCAGAATTTGCATCTGCGCTTCTTTAGTTTTAAAATTGAATTTAATTAGTCCAAAACTTTGAGTAAAAACCACTTCACCCACCCTAAACGGGTTGGTTTCACCATTGTAAGCCGTATAGGAATGTGTAAGTCCGCTACTTGTAAAATCTATTAAAGGATAGGTCAGTCCGGATACGTCCGTTTTTGAAAACTCTGAAATATGGCGATCTCCGGAGAGTACCATAACACCTTTTGCATTAGAATCTACAATAAGCTTTTTAAGTCTGTCTACTTCATGAGGAAAGTTGCCCCAAGTCTCAAAGCCGTGTTCATTGGATAGTATTTGAATACTACTTACTAGTATATTAAAGTCTGCCGCAGAGTTGTTAAGTTCTGTAGAGAGCCAGTTCCATTGGGTTTCCCCAAGAATGGTGCCCTCGCCATAGGCATTTGGTTTAGTTCGTTTTTTAGTTACAGGATCTGGGGTTAAAGCTGTTCTAAAATATCGTGTATCCAATACCAGTACTTTAATGCTTCCCTTTGGCGTATTATAGGTGTGTGCCGTATAAACACCTTTTTGGGTTCTTCGCGGATCATTTTGGTCCACTCCTAGAAAATCAAGGAACTCCTGTTGGCTCTCTTTCTTTTTTTCGAACTCAACGCCTCCATCGTTCAGTCCATAATCATGATCGTCCCAAGTGCCAATAACGGGTACCGTCTTTTTTAGTTGTTGATATCCTTTAACTGCGTTTTGTTGGGCGTACATGGAGCGTAGTCGTTTCATGTTATCCGTATCCGCATAAATGTTATCTCCTCCCCAGACCCATAGGTCGGGCTGCGTTTTTAAAACATCGTCCCAAAGTAAATTGGTTTCGTTTTGCTTATTACAGGAGCCAAAGGCCAAGGTAAAATCAGAATCAAAAGTAGAGGTATATATTTCCTTTTTAATAGGCTGCTCGTCCTGTTTTACAGTCTTGCAAGCCATAAAGGCAAACAGGGCGCTAATGGCGACACATTTATTCAACATAGAATCGTTTCAAAAACTAACAGCAAAAATAAGACTTTGCCTTCAAAGGCTATGTTATTAAATTGTATATTTGCGCGCATGAATTTGGAGTCTATAAAAGCGGTTCAGCAACTACTTTCCCAACCGCAAAAAATCGTAATCGTACCACATAAAAATCCGGATGGTGATGCCATTGGTTCAACCTTGGCTTTATGTCATTACCTTGTAAATAGGGGGCAAGAGGCCGTTGTTGTTGCACCCAATGATTATCCTAAGTTTTTGAAATGGATGCCGGGCAATGAAAATATTTTAAATTTTGAAAAACAGAATAGCCAGGCCAAGGAAAAAATTGCCGAAGCTACGGTGATTTTTACTTTAGATTTTAATCATTTGGGAAGAATAGGGCAGATGCAATCCGTATTGGAGGGCCTAACAGTGCCTTTTGTGATGATCGATCACCACCAGGCCCCATCTGATTATGCCCAGATTATGTATTCTGATGTAACTATGACTTCTACTTGTGAAATGGTTTATAATTTCATTGAGTTTTTAGGTGATGTAGATAAGATTACCTCAGAAATGGCAGACTGTCTTTACACAGGAATAATGACTGATACCGGCTCGTTTAAATTCAGGTCTACTACCGGTAGAACCCACCGTGTAGTTGCAGATTTAATTGATAAGGGTGCGGAAAACACGGAAATACATCACAGGGTTTTTGATACGAACACCCCGGGAAGATTACATCTTTTGGGCTGCGCTTTAAAGAATATGGTTATTCTTGATAAGTACAGAACGGCATATATTACGTTAAGTCAAGAAGAACTAGATGCCCATGAGTATCAGAAAGGAGATACGGAAGGCTTTGTAAATTACGGACTTACTTTAGAAGGTATTATATTTGCGGTTATTTTTATAGAGAATAAAGATGAAGGTATCATAAAAATTTCCTTCAGGTCTATTGGAGAATTTTCGGTAAACGAATTTGCAAGGGCCCATTTTGAAGGTGGTGGTCATGATAATGCTGCAGGTGGAAAAAGCGATAGGTCGCTTAAAGAAACGGCTCTTTATTTTGAATCGCTTTTAGAGAATTATCAAGAGCAATTACAAGCATGAGAATATTAAGTCTTATTTTTTTAATTATAGTAGTGGGCTGTGGAGGCCCCGAAGCAAGAAGACCTGTTGAGGTAAAGACAGGAAGCTTTTTTAAGCAATCCGTGAAACGCAGCAAAGAACTTTTGGCCAAGGAAGAGAAGTCAATGCAAGAAGTGATGGCTAACGATACATTGCACGAGTATACGCATACGGCAAGCGGGTCTTGGTTCTATTATGACGTTAAAAATGAAGAAACGGACTATACCGCCCAGCCAGATGATGTAGTGGTAATGAGCTATAACGTAGTCAGCTTAAAAAATGACACTATTTATAGCATGGACGATATAGGTACCCTTACCTATAAAGTTGATAAGCAAGATCTTTTTCCAGGTCTAAGAAACAGTGTTAAGATGTTAAAAGAAGGAGAAACGGCAACCTTTTTGTTTCCGTCTTCTTTGGGGTACGGCTACCATGGCGATAATGACAAAATTGGAATTAATGTACCGTTTAAGGTTACCTTATCCGTTTTTAAAATTCAAAAACAGAATGAGTTAGTAGAGTAGAACTTGCAAATAATCAATAAAAGTAAAATATAAACAAAGGATTAAAAACATGAAAAAAATCTATTACTTAATAACCCTAGTGGTTTTGCTATCTAGTTGTAAAAGTCAGTATGCCGAGTTGGGAGATGGCGTTTTTGCGGATATTCATACCAGTAAAGGCGATATTATTGTGAAACTGGAATATGAAAAAACACCAATTACCGTAGCAAATTTTATTACATTGGCGGAGGGTAAAAGCCCTTTTGTTACCGATAGTTTAAAAGGTAAGAAATATTATGACAGCCTTATCTTTCATAGGGTCATTAAGGATTTCATGATTCAAGGAGGAGACCCAACAGGTACTGGGCGAGGTAATCCAGGATATAAGTTTAAGGATGAGTTTAACGATTCTTTAGTACATGACAGAAAGGGGATTCTTTCTATGGCCAATTCGGGAGCGGCAACCAACGGGAGCCAATTTTTCATTACACATAAAGAGACTCCGTTTTTAAACGGAAGACACACTGTGTTTGGTCATGTAGTTGAAGGTTTGGATGTGGTAGATTCTATTGCCAACACAGAAACATCTCAAGACCCAATGACAAAAGACAGGCCAATTGAAGACGTGGTGATGAACAGCGTTGAGATTGTACGTAATGGCAAAATGGCCAAAAAATTTGATGCCGTTCAGGTCATGACCGATTATTTTGCTGAAGAAGAAGCGAAGATTGCTGTATTTGAAAAAATGAAGAGCGACTTTAAAGCTGCTCTTGAGGAACAAAAGGCAAAGGCCGAAGAATTACCTAGTGGTCTTAAGATATTGACCTTGAAAGAAGGGGAAGGGCCAAAACCTACTGTAGGTGGTCAAGTACTTGTATATTACGCCGGATTCTTGGAAGATGGAACCTTGTTCGATAGTAATTACGAAGACGTAGCAACTAAATACAATAAGTTTGACGCTCGTAGGAAGCAAGGAGGTGGCTATGAGCCAATACCAATGGAGTACAGTCCTGATGCTAGTTTAATAGCAGGTTTTAAGGAAGGACTTTTAAATATGAAAATTGGGGATAAGGCACGTATTTTTATTCCTTCGCATTTGGGCTACGGACCACAAGGTACGGGGCCAATACCACCTAGTGCAGATTTGGTATTTGATCTTGAAATTACTGGAGAGGCGGAATAAGAGTCTTTCAACAATGTACAAAACCCGCTTTATGCGGGTTTTTTTGTGAGTTTTTTATTTTGGACAAGATGCTGAAAAACCAATGAAAAGTTGGGCTAGGCTCTACAGTTAATCTATTTTTTTCCGTTTTAGGTGCAGTTCATCTAAAAAATCATAATACAAGGTAAGGATGCCCGTTTGTACAATTCATAAATAGTAATAACCCCTAAATCTTAAACCTATGAATTGGTATTTAAAAGTATTACAAAACTACGCTGGCTTTGAAGGTCGTGCAAGAAGAAAAGAGTATTGGATGTTCTTTTTATTCAATATTTTAATTGCTTACGGGTTACAAATTTTAGCAATTGTAATTGATGTTCCGGCACTTTTGTTCTTATCGGTTATATATTCACTAGGTGTTTTAATACCAGGTATAGCTGTAGGTGTAAGAAGAATGCACGATGTTGGAAAGAGTGGTTGGTTTCTACTCGTACCTATTTACAGTTTAATCTTGGCCTGTACGGATAGTGAGGCCGGAGATAACCAATATGGTCCAAATCCTAAAGTGGAAGAAGAGGCTACTTTACAGAAAGTTTAGTAGTAATTGAACAATATAGAAAAGGGTTTGCCATTTGGCAAACCCTTTTTGTTTGAAACTATTTTTTTGGAATGTCTTCTAAAATGTTCAATAGGAATTTCCAGAATTTCTGGGTAGAAGATATGCTCACGCGCTCATCTGGAGAGTGCGCTCCCAATATGGTAGGCCCAAAACTTATCATATCCATTTCAGGGTAATTCTGGCCTAGAATACCACATTCCAATCCGGCATGGCACGCGGCTACTTTGGGTTGTTCGCCAAAAAGCGATTTATATTTTTCCTCTGCTACCTTTAGAATTTTAGAATTGGCATTGGGTGTCCATCCTGGGTAAGTACCACTAAATTCAACATCAAAACGCGCAAGTTCAAAAGTGGATTTTAATGCATGTGCCAAATCCATCTTGGCGGAATCTACGGAAGAACGTGTTAAACACCCTATTTTAGCTTTTCCTTCTTTAACAAGAACCCGGGCCACATTGTTTGAGGTTTCTACCAAACCGGGTATAGTAGCGCTCATTGCGTAAACGCCGTTGTGAGCGGCATACAGCCCTTGTAATAAACGTTCTTGTGCTCCCAGACCCATGACGGTCTTTGGCAATTTTATGGATTTAAAAGATACTTTTAGATTGGGTTCTAAGGTGTTCAGTTCTTTCTGTATAACCTGTTCAAATTCTTTGACGGTCTTCTCAAATTCTTCACTTTGTGATTTAAGGATAACAATTTTGGCCACACTTTCTCTAGGAATGGCATTTCTAAGGCTGCCTCCATCAATTTCTGCAATACGCAGCATGAAAGAGTTGGATGCGCCGTAAAGGAGACGGTTCATTATTTTATTGGCATTCCCCAGTCCCTTGTGTATTTCAATGCCACTATGGCCTCCGTTTAATCCGTTTACGGCAATTTCATAACCTACGGTGGCACGCGGTACAGATTTTTCATTATACTTTCTGGTTGCGGTAATATCTATTCCACCGGCACATCCAATATCCAGTTCATCATCTTCTTCGGTGTCTAGGTTTAGAAGTATTTCACCTTGTAAAACACCACCTTCAAGACCCATAGCGCCGGTCATTCCGGTTTCTTCATCAATTGTAAAAAGAGCTTCCAATGGAGGGTGAGCAATGTTTGAACTTTGTAACAAAGCCATAATTGCTGCAACGCCCATGCCATTGTCCGCACCAAGGGTAGTTCCACGGGCTTTTACCCAGTCTTCCTGAATAAACATCTCAATACCTTGTTCGTCAAAATCAAAGACGGTGTCATTATTTTTCTGGTGTACAATATCCAAGTGCGATTGTAGGGTAACGGTAACCCTATCTTCCATTCCCTTGCTAGCTGGCTTTCTTATAATAACATTGCCAACCGCGTCCTTAAAGGTTTCCAGATTAAGGGATTTGCCAAAATCTAACATGAATTGTATAACACGTTCCTCTTTTTTTGATGGGCGGGGTACGGCATTTAAGTCCGCAAACTTGTTCCAAACCTCCTTAGGTTCTAATTCTCTTATAGCTTCGTTCATGTGATGTTATATTTTTGCAAAAATACGGAGTCAAAAATTGGTATGGACGATATTTGGTTAATTTTGGCTTTATGTATGTCATACGGATGCTGTTCATTTTTTTAAGCGTTTCAGTATGATGGTTTTGCATTAAACATAAGCTTTTGAAAAATAAATTAAGAAACGGGATTGCCTTGAGTTTGCTTCCTCAAATTCTTTTGGTGGCGTGGTTAGGGGGCAAACCGGAGATTGTAGAGACGTACTACAGTAACGGTATTTATCCCGTAATCAGTCAGTTTTTTAGAATTCTGTTTGGATGGGTTCCTTTTTCGGTGGGTGAAATTCTGTATGTGTTACTTATAGTTTTGGGAATCCGGTATCTTTATGCAAACCGATTAAAGATTAGAAAGTTTCCATTTCAGTTTTTAAGAAACGTGGTAGTAGTGCTTTCTGTTTTTTATTTCACTTTCAATTTGGTTTGGGGGTTAAACTATTACCGAAAACCCATTGCCGAGAATTTTGCCATTCGCGATAGTATACAAACGCATGAGGTTATTGATTTGGCCGAAGGGTTGATAGTAAAGACAAATCAACTTCAATTTAATTTGACATCGGATAGTACAAAAAGAGTACAGGTGCCATATACCCGCAATGAGATTTTTGATAAAACGGTGAATGGGTACGAGCAGTTACAGGAAGAACTTCCATTTTTGGAATATGACCACCGTAGCCTTAAAAAATCTATGTTCAGTACCTTGGCAAGTTATATGGGAATTGGTGGGTACTTAAACCCTTTTACCAATGAGGCTCAAGTAAATGCACTAACCCCTGAATTTCGTTTTCCCGTAGTAAGCGGTCATGAAGTTGGACATCAAGTGGGGTACTCCAAAGAAAATGAAACCAATTTTATTGGTTACTTGGTAACGGTGAAGAATGATGATCCTTACTTTCAGTATTCGGCATCGGCTTATGCCCTTAGTCATTGTTTAAGTGCTATACGCCGCACGGACAAGGAGAAGTTTGATGAACTGTATGCTAAAGTGAATGTTGGGGTACAAGAAAATTATAGGGAGCTGTACGAGCACAATTTGGAATATGTAAATCCTTTTGAACCCATTTTTAAGTCGGTCTTCAATACCTTTTTAAAGGCCAATCAACAGAAAGACGGTATAAAGAGCTATAGTAAAATAGTACAATTAATGGTGGGTTATCATGAGAAATACCCCATCTAGCAAAATAGTGAACAATACAATTTTTACATTTTTACTTTTGGTTTAACGTGCATTTCTGAATATTAATTAAGAAAAAATGTGATTTTATAAGGATTGACCTTGTAATTGTTATATTATTTTTTGATTCAAATCTCATTCCTTACTTTTAGAGATAGACATTTGAATCTAAAAAATGATAAAAAAATTATTAGTTACCACAGCTATGGTCTGTTACGGATTCGTAGCCTTGGCACAAGATTACTTTCCTGCCAATGAAGGTGTAAAGACCAAAAACACAAATTATACTGCTTTTACCAATGCCAAAATCTATATTACTCCAACTCAAGTAGTGGAGTCCGGTACACTATTGGTCCAAAACGGAAGGGTAGTGGAAGTTGGGAAAAGTGTAACGCTCCCTAAAAATACGGTCGTTATAGATATTTCCGGGAAGTCTGTGTACCCTTCTTTTATAGATTTGTTTTCAAGTTTTGGTGTGCAAAAACCAGAGAAGTTAAAGGAACAAGGAAGGTCGGCAGAATATGAGCCATCTCGATCTGGTTTTTACTGGAACGATCACATCATGCCAGAGAATGATGCCATCGCTAAATTTGAATATGATGATACTGTTGCGGAGACCTTGCGCAAGGTAGGTTTTGGTGTGGTTAATTCGCATATTCAAGATGGTATTGCCCGTGGTACTGGTATTTTGGTAGCTCTTAACGGTAAAGGGAATAATGCAGACCGTATTATAGATGACCGATCGGCACAGTATTTTTCTTTTACAAAAAGCATAGCCAAAAGCCAATCATACCCAAGTTCATTAATGGGGTCAATGGCTTTACTACGGCAGATGTACAATGATGAGAATTGGTACGCACAAGGAAAGGTAGATACCAAGGACAGATCTTTGGAGGCCTTGGCACGCAACAAAAATCTTGTTCAGATTTTTGATGCAGGTGATAAGGGTAATATTATCAGGGCGGATGGTATAGGAGATGCTTTTGGTATACAATACGTTATTTTTGGGGGAGGAAATGAGTACGAACGCGTGTCCGATATTAAGGCGTCTAATGCAAAATTGATTTTACCCTTGAATTTTCCGGATGCCTATGATGTGTCTGACCCATATGCGGCTGCTTATATCACTTTGGAAGACATGAGAAACTGGAACCAGGCTCCTTCTAATCCAAAGGTATTGGCAGAGAATGGAGTGTCTTTTTCCTTTACGTTACACGGCTTAAAATCCCCGGTTGATTTTAAGGATAAGGTATTGAAAGCTATTGATTATGGTTTGGATAAAACCACGGCTTTGAAGGCGTTAACCACTATTCCAGCTCAGATTTTAGGAAAATCAGAACAAATAGGGGCGTTAACCAAGGGGAGCTACGCCAACTTTTTAATCACTTCCGGAGATGTTTTTGACAAGAACACTGTTTTATATGAAAATTGGGTTCAAGGTACCAAGAATGTAATTTCAGATATGTCTTTGGTTGATGTTAGAGGCGAATATGACCTGTCTGTTGGTAACCAAAAATTCAAAGTTTCGATAAAAGGTACGGTAGAAAAACCAAAACTCGTAGTTAAGAAAGATACCGTCACTTTAAAATCTAAATTGACTTACGCGGATAATTGGTTGGAACTATCATTTTCAGATAAAAAGAAAACCGGAAGTTATAGAATGATTGCTTTTGTAAAAGCTGATAACAAGTCTATAATTGGTAAAGCGGTACTCCCATCTGGGGACGAAACTACTTTTTCTGCTTTAAAGACGGTTCCTTTTTCAGAGAGGCTAAAAGAAGATAAAAAGCAACCTTCTAAAACCGTGGCGGTAACATACCCCAATGTAGGATATGGGTATGAGGCAATCCCTAAACAAGAAAACGTTCTTTTTAAGAATGCTACTGTCTGGACCAGTGAAGCGTCAGGTACTTTAAAGAATACCGATGTACTTGTAAAGAATGGAAAAATTGCAAAAGTGGGGCAAAACCTTTCTGCAGGAGGAGTTAAAACCATAGATGCCACGGGTAAACATTTAACGGCCGGAATAATTGATGAACATAGTCATATAGCTGCTTTGGCGGTAAATGAGTCAGGACAGAACTCTTCTGCCGAAGTAAAAATGGAAGACGTTGTAGACAATGAGGATAAAGGAATCTATCTAGCCTTGGCAGGTGGAGTAACCTCTTTGCAACTCTTACATGGTTCGGCAAATCCAATTGGGGGGCGTTCGGCTATACTAAAGTTAAAATGGGGAGAGAGTGCAGAAAATATGGTTTATGATAACTCTCCAAAGTTCATAAAGTTTGCATTAGGTGAAAATGTAAAGCAAAGTAATTGGGGCAGTTTCAATCGTTTTCCTCAAACCCGTATGGGAGTTGAGCAGGTTTTTGAGAATTATTTTCAAAGAGCAAAAGAATATGGGGTAAAGAAAAAAAGCGGAGAAGCTTTTCGGTATGACGAAGAAATGGAAACTTTATTGGAAATAATAAACGGGGAACGCTTCATTAGTTGTCATAGTTATGTTCAGAGCGAAATTAATATGATGATGAAGGTGGCCGAAAAATTTGGTTTTAGGGTAAATACGTTCACACATATTCTTGAGGGCTATAAAGTGGCCGATAAAATGAAAGCGCATGGTGCCGGGGGCGGTACCTTTAGTGATTGGTGGGCCTATAAGTTTGAAGTTAACGATGCCATCCCTTATAATGCCGCAATTATGCACAATCAAGGAGTAACAGTAGCTATAAATAGTGATGATGCAGAAATGATTAGAAGATTGAATCAAGAAGCGGCAAAAACCATGAAATATGGTGGTATGACGGAGCAAGAAGCATGGAATATGGTTACCATCAATCCCGCAAAATTATTACACTTAAATGACCGAACCGGAAGTATCAAAGAAGGTAAAGATGCTGATTTGGTTTTATGGAGCGATAATCCCTTATCTATTTATGCGAAAGCAGAAAAAACAATGATTGACGGAACTATCTATTTTGATTTGGAAAAAGATATGCAGTTAAGAGCAAAGGTTGCCAAAGAAAGAAATGAACTTATCAATTTGATGTTACTTGAAAAAGAGAAAGGGAAAAAGACGCAAGAACCCAAACAAAGTAAAAAGCAAATGATGCATTGCGACACCCTTTCGGAATACTTACATTAAAATAATAAGGACTTTTTATAAAAAATATGATGTCAAATAAAAAATATAAGTTTCAAGTCTGTTTATGGATAGCGTTTTTAATGATGACCGTACAGACCAACGGCCAACAGACACCGGCACCTAAACAAGTAACCGCATACTCAATAGAGGGTGCTACGGCACATTTGGGCAATGGTGAGGTGATAGAGAATGCCCTGATTATGTTTGAGGACGGTAAACTCACTTTTGTGGGAAGTGCCATGACTAAAATCGCAAGAAAGGGCATGAAGATAAAAGGGCAGGGCAAGCATGTGTATCCTGGTTTTATAGCACCTAGTACGTCTTTGGGCTTAATAGAGGTAGATGCTGTCCGGGCTTCAAAAGATCAAGATGAGATTGGAGAGATGATTCCGCATGTTAGAAGTTTAATAGCGTATAATGCAGAATCTAAAGTGGTTGAGAGCATGCGCCCCAATGGCGTGCTTTTAGGACAGATTGCGCCAATAGGAGGGCGTATTTCAGGTACTTCATCGGTGGTTCAGTTTGATGCTTGGAACTGGGAAGATGCGGTTGTCAAAGAAGATGATGCAATTCACCTACACTGGCCAACTACTTTTCGCAAAGGAAAATGGTGGGAAGGTGAAGGCCGTGGTTACCAAGCCAATAAAAAATATGGGGATGAGGTTAAGGAAACTATGGATTTTCTTAAAAATGCAGCGGTTTACGATTCTGGGTCAGCAATAAAAAATCCTGTTTTAAGTGCTATGTCCGGTTTGTATACGGGTAAACAGAAGTTGTTTGTTTATGCCAATGGCGAAAAGGAAATTATTGATGCTATAACCAATGTGAAAGAGGCAGGAATCAAAGAGGTGGTTCTTGTAGGTGGCACCCATGCTCATAAGGTAGCTTCCTTTTTAAAAACAAATGAAGTTCCGGTATTGGTAGGTGCTACGCACAATTTACCTATTTTTGATGAGGATGATTATGATTTACCGTACAAGCTGCCAAAACTTTTGGTAGACGCAGGTTTATTGGTAGGTCTTCAAAACAGTACGGCATCTAATTTTCAAATCAGGAATCTTCCATTTTATGCGGGCCAAACGGTATCCCAAGGGATGGAAAAAGAAAAAGCATTGGAATTGATTACCGGGAACACGGCTAAAATTCTTGGTATAGATGATATGTACGGTTTTTTGGAAGCGGGTAAAAGTGCTACGCTTATTGTTTCTGAAGGCGATGCTTTGGATATGAGTGGAAACCGGCTAACGCATGCTTTTATAGATGGCAGGGAGATTTCATTAGAAACTCACCAAACGGAACTTTGGAAGCGTTATGAAGGTAAATATCAAGGTAAATAGTGAAATAAGGTTGAAGCTAAGTAGTTTCTATGTAATCGAAAACCGTTTCCTGGGTCATTTCATCAGTGCCCGGGGGAACGCGAATAAACCCATCTGCAAGAGCCAAACTAACCAAATCGCCAGAACCGTTTCCTTTAACTGTTTTGGCCATGAGCTTGCCTTTTTTGTATTGTGTGGTAACTTGTACAAATAGTGTTAGAGAAGGGTGAGGTTGGATAGCTTCCTCTAAAATAATCTGCTTTTTTTCTACTTTCAAACCAAGGCATTTTTTTAACCAAGGTAAAAAGTACACATGATAATTGGCAAAAGTGGAAACGGGGTTTCCGGGAAATGAGAATATAACTTTCTGCTTTTCCTTTTGGACTCCAAACCAGAAAGGCTTGCCTGGGCGTTGGGCAACCCGATGAAAAACCTTTGTTATACCAAGTTTATCCATGGCATCGGGAATAAAATCAAACTTCCCTTTTGATACTCCGCCGCTCAGCATTAAAACATCAAAATTATTTATGGCCTTTTCAAGCTCTTTTTCTATTATGGCCTGGTTGTCTGCCAAGTGTAAAAGGGTAGGGGTGATTTTTACCCTTTCAAGTGCGGCGAATAAAGATAGTGAATTGGATTTCCTTATCTGATGGGGCAATGGTTTATCTTCTACCTCTACAAGTTCGTTTCCCGTAGAGACCACGCAAATTTTAGGAAGCTTTTTTACTGTAACTTTATTTTTTCCTACGGAAGCTAGTACACCAATTACAGCAGCGGTAATCTCTGTTCCTTTCTTTAATAAAATGGCACCTTCTTTTTCATCTGTGCCTTGGCGATGTATGTTTTGACCCTTGTTCGGGGTCTTTGAAATAGAAACGTAATCATCTTCGGTTTCTGTTTCTTCGTACATGATAATGGTATCGGCTTGTTCGGGAAGAACGGCACCTGTCATTATTTCAAAACAATTGGTGTCTTTGGATAGCGTTTGTTGGGGCATTCCTGCGCTTAACACGCCTTCAATTTTAAAACGGGTAACCCCTTTCTCTATAGCCGAAAAAGCAATGGCGATTCCATCCTTTGTAGAACGGTTGAACGGAGGAAAATCCCTATCGGCTCTAATATCCTCACTAAGAACCCTTCCTGTACTTTCTAATAGAGACACTGTTTCATCACCTAGATTAAACGTGTGCTGTAATACTTGGTCGTAAGCATTTTCGAAAGAAATCATGTGTAATAATTTTGGCTATAGATTTAAATTAACCTTTAGCTTTCTTTTTGTTCCACAACCAACTTCCTACAAAGTATGCTACCAGTGCAATTAGGAAATACTTAAAGTAAGAAACGGGCTCTCCTTCACCATTTACTGTAGTAAAAATACGGTCCCATCTTGGTTTCCAACTGAAGATACCATCATTAAAATTATCAACACTTAACCATATGAATATAGGTGTGCCCACAATATGGTTTTCCGGAACGTAGCCCCAAGCTCTACTGTCTTCGGAGTGATCTCGGTTATCACCCATCATCCAATAGTAATCTTGTTTAAATGTATACGAATCCGCTACTTGATCATTAATTTTTATTTGATTGCCCGAAACGCTAATGGTGTTTCCTTCGTATTCTCTAATAATCTTTTTATAAAGTGGAAGTACTTTTAGGTTTAAGGGTACCGTAGCTCCTTTTTGAGGAATGTATATAGGTCCCATTTGATCGTAATTCCATGGGTAATCCGGACTTTGAGGGAAGATGTTTCCGCCTGGCACTCCTTTTTTCTCTACAATCCGTACAATGGAGTCTAGGGAGGCTTCATTCTTGAGTTGTGCCACCATTTCATCCGTTAGCGGAACAATGCGTTCAAGACCCGTTTCTTCGGCCAATGAAATAGCATTTTTTCGGGCCACGGAAACAGGAATACCGCCTTCGTTGGTGTAGACTTCTAATTTACCATCATTACGTTGTCTATAGCCTTTAACGTATTTCTGAATACCGTTAAGCTGCTGTTGGTTTAATGAGTTGATAATGTACTTTCTGCTCCAGCCCGTTGCACCTACTTTTTCCAATAATGTAGAAGAAACTCCTTTACTGGAGTATAGTGCATAATCATATTGAGGTTTGGCACGGTCCGATAGTTGTAACTGTTTTCCGTTAATGTACACATAGCCATCTATGACCGCCAATGAATCTCCGGGAATTCCTACACAACGCTTAACATAATTGGATTTTTTGTCAATAGGTTTAATAACCCCTTTTTCTTTTTTAAAGAATTGGCGAACCGTATCTGCGGGCCAACTGAATACGACAATATCGTTTCGGTCTACTTTTGTAAAGCCAGGAATTCTGAAATAGGGCAACTGAGGTTTGTTTAAATACGACTTTACACCAAGTATGGGTAAGGTATCATGTACCATGGGAGCTGCAACCGTGGTCATTGGGGTTCTGGCTCCGTAGTGAAATTTGCTTACGAACAACAGATCGCCAACACGTAATGTACGCTCTAAAGAAGGTGTTGGAATTACGTAAGGTTGAATGAAATAGGTGTGAACCAAAGTGGCCGCAATAATTGCAAAAGCAATTGAACTGACCCATTCGCCGGTTGCTGTTTTAGGTTGAAGACTTCGGTCTTTAATGTATTTAACATCTAAAGCATAATTTACATAGTAGATGTAAAACCCTAAAGTAAGCAATACCAGCCAGGTGTCTGCGGTGCTATTTCGTCCAAAGCTACGTATGGTTTCGATCCATACAATAGGAAACATGAGAAGGTTGATGATTGGGATGAACAATAGTATGGTCCACCATTTAGGGCGATTGATGATTTGCATCAATACAATAGCGTTGTACACCGGGATGGCCGCTTCCCAAGCTTTTCTACCTGCTTTTACATATAATTTCCAGGTTCCTGCAAAATGGATAATCTGAATGACCAGAATAAAAAGTAACCACTGTGTTGCGTCCATTTGTATTTTTATTTTTAAGTGCTGCTCTAAAAATCTATAAATTATTGAATTTCAAGACGTCTATTGCAAGTAAGCTTAATTCTTGTTTAAATATTGTATGTATTAACCAAGGTTTAACACATCTTTCATAGAGAAAATACCGGTTTTCCCCACAATCCATTCAGCTGCAATTACAGCGCCAAGGGCAAAACCTTCCCTGTTATGTGCAGTATGCTTAATTTCTATGGAATCTACTTTACTACTGTAATCTATACTATGTGTACCTGGTGTTGTTCCAATTCTTTTTGACACGATAGGTATTTCACCTGCCGGAGCGTTTTCAAGTTTCCACGCACTGTAGTTGGTGTTCTTAATGATGCCTTCTGCAAGGGTAATGGCAGTACCGCTGGGTTCGTCCAACTTCTGGGTATGGTGAATTTCTTCCATGGACACGTTGTACTGGTCTAAATTCTTCATCATTTTAGCAAGGTATTCATTGAGCTCAAAGAACACGTTTACCCCTAGACTAAAGTTAGAAGCGTATATAAAAGCACCTTTATTTTTTTTGCATATTGCTACGGCATCATCATACTTGTCCAACCATCCTGTAGTGCCCGATATTACCGGAACGCCGTTTTCAAAACACTTGGTAAGATTACCGTAAGCCGCACTGGGCATACTAAAATCAATGGCAACATCCATTTCCGAAAAATCAATATCTACTGTATCAACATCCACTTTTGCTACAATGGTGTGATTTCTTTCCAGGGCGATTTTTTCAATCATCTTGCCCATTTTACCGTATCCGAATAGTGCTATTTTCAATTTGTATAATTGTTTCGGTAACTATTTGTAATTGATTAGATAATAGTTACTTGCGTTAAAATTTTATTATCAGTGCCATCCCGTAGTTGGGGTTATTGGTCACAGGGTCTAAATCTAAAAAAGGTTCCATGTCAAAGCTCAAGTCATCATCTATATTGAACTGCTTTAAGTGCGCATCAACATTGGCATCTACAATATTTAAGGCATAAAGTGCTATGGAAACAAGCAATAACAAATCACGGTCTCGCTGAAAATTTTCTTGTTCGTTCTGTAAATCGTCAAGCCCTAAGAGCGGTCCGCTACCCGTATTGTTCGGGTCGTAAAATTCATCATCTGTAAAGCCGGCTTTTCGTCTTTTAAAAGCGGTTCGCACACGCTGGTAATTATTGTTGTTCCAAGTATAACCATAAACGGCAGCTCCAATAGCTCCATATACAATAGGAACTTTCCAGTAACGTTTGTTGTAAACTTGACCTAGCCCAGGGATTACTGCGGATAAAAAAGCCGCTTTACTCGGGGCAAGCGGATTGATTTTTACCCTTTCCTTTTTAAGTGTGTCCACCACAATGATACCCTCTTCTGCCAAATCTGTTTGAAGCGAGTCTACCTCTTTATTTTTTGCCGTTTCCTCTTGAGCGGTAACGGTTAACGTAAAAAGTGAAATAAAAACAAGGGCTAGCAGGGATTTACTCACCTAGAATCAATTTTTTAATTCGTTTAAACTCCTCTTGAGAATGAAAGGGAATTGTTATTTTACCGTTTCCTTTTTCGGTTGCGGAAATATCTACTTTTACCGAAAGATGATCCGTAAACGGTTTAATGTTTCCTTGAACAAATTCAGGGGTTTTTGAAACTTTTTTTGCCGGTTTTTCGGGAGCGTCACCTTCATGATACGCTTTTACGGCACGTTCGGTATCACGAACAGAAAGGTTCTGACTTATAATTTTTTCGTATAAATCTATCTGATCGCCCTTCTTTTCTATGTTTACCAAGGCACGACCGTGGCCCATGCTTAAAAACCCGTCCCTAATACCGGTTTGTATAATAGGATCTAACCTTAAAAGACGTAAATAGTTAGTTATGGTAGAGCGTTTCTTTCCTACGCGATCACTTAATTTTTCTTGGGTCAGCTGAATTTCATCCAATAACCTTTGGTACGAAAGTGCAATTTCAATAGGGTCTAAATCTTGGCGTTGAATATTTTCAACCAAAGCCATCTCCAATGATTCTTGGTCATCGGCAATACGTATATAGGCCGGAATGGTGGTAAGCCCTGCTAATTTTGATGCACGGCACCTTCTTTCCCCGGAAACTAACTGATATTTGTTGAAATCTAATTTACGAACCGTAATAGGTTGTATAACACCTAATTGACCTATAGAAATAGCAAGTTCGTTCAAGGCCTCGTCATTGAAATTAGAACGTGGTTGAAACGGGTTCATTTCAATAGACTCAATATCTAGCTCTACAATATTGCCAACTACTTTATCCGCATTCTTGTCCGCTGCGGATTGAATATCGTTTTCAGGATCTTTTAATAGAGCGGAGAGTCCGCGGCCTAGTGCTTGTTTTTTTGTTGCTTTCGCCATTAAGCTATCTCTTTGTTTTTCTTGACTACTTCATGGGCCAAGTTTAGGTAATTTGTAGCTCCCTTACTGCTTGCATCATATTTTATAATGCTTTCTCCGTAACTAGGAGCTTCGCTTAACCGTACGTTACGCTGAATTATAGTATCAAAAACCATATCTGCAAAATGTTTACGTACTTCCTCTACTACTTGGTTAGACAGTCGTAAACGTGAATCGTACATGGTCAACAACATGCCTTCAATATCCAAATTGGCATTGTGTATCTTTTGAACGCTTTTTATAGTATTCAAAAGCTTGCCAAGTCCCTCTAGTGCAAAATACTCGCATTGTATAGGAATTATAACGGAGTCTGCCGCAGTAAGAGCGTTCAACGTAAGTAGGCCTAGGGAAGGAGCACAATCGATCAAGATATAATCGTAGCTGTCCCTAAGTTCGGATATTGCTCTTTTCATCATGTATTCCCGTTGATCCTTGTCTACCAATTCAATCTCAATGGCAACCAAGTCAATATGTGCGGGAATTAAATCTAAATTAGGGGAATCTGTAGTTATAATAGCCTCCTTGGCCGTTTTGGTATGCTCAAGTAGTTGGTAAGTGCCATATTCAACACTCTCTACATCAATGCCCAATCCCGATGTGGCATTTGCCTGGGGGTCTGCATCTATTAGCAATACCTTCTTTTCCAAAACACCTAAGGAAGCTGCTAAATTAACTGTTGTTGTGGTTTTACCCACTCCTCCTTTTTGATTCGCAATAGCAATAATCTTGCCCATTATCAGTCTGAGTTAGGGGGTAAAAATACGATTATTTACAATGCTATTGAAACCATTTTGTTAACACAAAGTGAATAAGTGTGGCCTTTTGCGTTAAAGTTCGTTAACTGAAAGTGTCTTTTTTTGAAATTTAGGGTTTCTAAAGCACTCCTTTTTACGGCTAATTTTACGCCAGAGTAAATATGATATTCCTAATAAGTGATTTAAGTGAAACCAGTAGGCTAAAATCATAAAACATGTAAGTATTTGAAGTTAAATTAATTACGATGTTTTGTGTGAATTTTTAGTTCATGATGCGAGAAAAACATTTTTTGAGCTTTGTAGGGTGGTCAAGCACAAATAGAATCTAATTCTAAAAACCGAATTTGTTATTAACAATGGAAATTACGGAAGTGCAATACGGATGTAAAACCTGCTTATTTTTCTTTAATTTTTAAACTGTCTTCGTATTCAATAAGATAAATTTCTTCATTCTTTTTTTTGAGGAAATATTGCTCTCTTGCAAATTTTTCCAGTTCCTCTGGGTCGGATAATTTTTCTAGGATTTTTTTATCGTTGGCAATTTCATCCTTTAAAAACTCTTGTTGTTTTTCAAGTTTTTCAATTTCCTTTTTTAGTTCTAAATGAATGAGTAGGGAGTTGGTGTCAAAAAACAACATCCATATCACAAAAACGGTCAGCACCAATACATACATATTGGTGAGTATACCAAACCATTTTTTCTTTCGTAAATCTTTGAATCCCATTTTTCTAAGTTAGTTTCTCGTTGATAATTGTTCGTACAATATCAACTGCAACTGTGTTATATTTATTGTTGGGTATAATAATATCTGCATATTCTTTGCTAGGCTCTATAAATTGAAGATGCATGGGTTTAATATTAGATTGATATTTGTCTAGCGTTTCATCTAAATTCCATCCCCGTTCGTTTACATCTCGTTTTAATCTCCTGATCAGTCTTTCATCAGAATCGGCATGGACAAATATTTTAATATCCATCATTTTACGGAGTAGGGAGTTGGTTAAAATAAGAATGCCCTCTACGATCAATACTTTGGTAGGGTGCACGGGAACGGTCTTGTCTGTACGGTTACACTCAAGAAATGAGTATACGGGCTGTTTTATGGAATGTCCTGACTTTAATAATTTTAGGTGCTCTTCCAGCAGGCTGAAATCAATAGATTGGGGGTGGTCAAAATTGGTTTTTCTTCGCTCTTCCAAAGACAATTCTGAAAGGTCGTTATAATAAGAATCTTGGGAGATTACCCCAACTTCACCCTCCGGTAACGAGTCTATAATTTGGTTTACTACTGTTGTTTTTCCACAACCGGTACCTCCGGCTATTCCTATTATCAGCATGCTCTTCAATTTTTTGTCAAAAATACATATTTGTGAACCAATTATAGGTTTATACTTAAAAGGAACTTTTGGTAATGTCCTTTCCTAGTCGAATACGTACTTTTGCACCATGCAGAATGATAATGTGAAACCCAATTTTGAATTTATAGCCTTAATGGCTTCCTTAATGTCTATCGTGGCCTTGGCAATTGATGCTTTATTGCCCGCGTTATCGCACATAGGCATAACTATAAATAGCTTGGATCCATTGGAAAATCAGTTGTTGATTACCATGATTTTTTTGGGTCTTGGAGTAGGGCAATTGTTTTTTGGACCTTTATCCGATAGCTATGGCAGAAAACCTGTAGTGTATATTGGTTTTGCCGTTTTTGCGGTGGCAAGTGTAATTTGTGTTTTAGCGCCCACATTGGAAATTATGATTGTGGGGCGCATACTACAAGGTATTGGACTATCTGCACCTAGAACTATTGCTATTTCTATTATAAGGGATACTTATAAGGGAGATTATATGGCAAAAATAATGTCTTTCGTTACTGCCTTTTTTATTTTGGTCCCTGTTGTGGCGCCAGCTATTGGTAAGTGGATTATGGATGCTTTTGGTTGGGAGTATATATTTTATATTCAACTGTTCTTTGGCCTAGTAGTGGCTATTTGGTTTTGGAAACGACAGCCCGAAACATTAAAACCTCAATTTAAAATACCCTTTTCCATGTCCGTTTTTGTTAGTGGAACAAAAGAGTTTGTAAAGCATAAGGAAACCGTTGCGTTTACATTTGCTTCCGGGTTTGTAACAGGAGCGTTCTTGGTGTATTTGAGTTCATCGCAACATGTGTTTGAAGATCAATATGGAATGGTAGAGAACTTTCCGTACATTTTTGCAGGCCTTGCCTGTTCTGTAGGGCTTTCCACATTTTTGAACGGTACATTGGTAATTCGTTTTGGCATGCGTCGTTTGGCTCTTGCCGCCATGAGTGCATTTTGTATCATTGCTCTAACCTATGTGGTGGTGTTTTGGGGAAAACCTAATCCGAGCGTGCCTGTTTTGGTAGCTTTCTTATTCGTTCAATTTTTATGTTTGGGATTTTTATGGGGGAATTTTAGGTCCATAGCTATGGAGCCCATAGGTCATATTGCGGGTATTGGGGCAGCTATTAACGGTTTTATTTCAACACTACTTTCCGTGCCCATAGCAAATTATATAGGAGGTTTTGTGCAAGATACCGTGTGGCCTATGTTTGCCGGTCTTGCGGTATGCGGACTCCTTTCTTTAGGGGCTATTCTTTTGGTTACGAAAAGGAGAATTGTTGCCACGGCATAAGTTGTATGACTTTGTAAAGGAAAATTAAAAAACCGGCAAAAGGTGAATCTTCTAATTCACTTCTGCCGGTTGTCTATAATGTCCACACTCTAATTAAAGGGCGTTCTCTATTATTTCTTCAACTACTTCTGGGTTCAGTAATGTACTGGTATCACCTAAATTAGAAGTGTCTTTTGAGGCGATTTTTCGCAAGATACGACGCATAATTTTCCCGCTACGTGTTTTGGGAAGTCCAGAAACAAACTGAATCTTATCCAGTTTGGCAATAGGTCCTATATGTTCTGTAATCTGCTGGTTAATTTCCTTTCGCAGGTTGTCACGGTCCCTTGTTTCACCAAATTCCTTTAGAATAACATAACCATATAGCGCATTGCCCTTTACGTCATGAGGGAAACCAACAATTGCACTTTCTGCAACTGCAGGATGTTCGTTTATGGAATCTTCAATGGGCGCTGTACCCAGGTTGTGGCCCGAAACAATTATTACATCGTCTACGCGCCCCGTAATCCTATAATAGCCTACAGCATCCCTAAGTGCGCCATCACCTGTAAAATACATATCCTTATACGCTGAAAAATAGGTGTCCCTATAGCGCTCGTGATTGCCCCAAATGGTCCTTGCAATAGAAGGCCATGGAAATTTAACGCATAATCGCCCTGAAACCTGGTTACCTTTAAGTTCCTTTCCTTCTTCATCCATTAATGCGGGTTGGATACCGATAAAAGGTAAAGTAGCGTAGGTAGGGGTAGTAGGGGTAACGTATGGAATTGGGGTTATCATAATACCACCTGTTTCGGTCTGCCACCAAGTGTCTACAATAGGGCTATTGGTTTTCCCAACGTTGTTGTTGTACCAATGCCAAGCTTCCTCATTAATAGGTTCTCCAACGGAACCCAATACTTTTAAAGAGGAAAGGTCATGTTTTTCAATAAATTCTAAATTCTCTTTGGCCAAAGCCCTAATTGCTGTAGGAGCCGTATAGAATTGATTCACTTTGTGTTTTTCAACAACTTCCCAAAATCTACCATAATCCGGGTATGAAGGAACACCTTCGAACATAACGGTAGTAGCGCCGTTGGCCAGTGGGCCGTACACAATATAGGAATGTCCGGTGATCCAACCAATATCGGCAGTACACCAGTACACATCTTCTTCTTTATACTGAAAAACGTTTTTGAACGTATAGGCGGTATACACCATATAGCCTCCTGTGGTATGAACCATTCCTTTAGGTCTCCCTGTAGAGCCAGAGGTGTATAGAATGAACAATGGGTCTTCGGCATCCATAATTTCAGCTACACAGTCCGCATAAGCCTCGTCCAGTAATGGTTGTAGCCATTTATCACGACCTTTTTCCATATGAATATCGCTATTGATGCGCTTGGCCACTAATACATCTTTAACACCCGGACATTCTTCAAGGGCCTTGTCTACAATACCTTTAAGGTCAATTGATTTTGAACCTCGGTACGAACCATCTGAAGTAAGGACTATTTTACAGTCGCTATCATTAATACGCGTAGCGAGTGCATTGGAGGAAAAACCTGCAAAAACAACGGAGTGGATAGCTCCAATTCGGGCGCAAGCCAGAAGGGAAACGGCTAATTCTGGAATCATGGGAAGATAGATACAAACTCTATCTCCTTTTTTTATACCATGGTCCTTTAGAACGTTGGCCATGCGGCAAACTCTTTCGTGTAAATCCCTAAAAGTAATATGTTGGGCCTCTTCATTAGGGTCGTTGGGTTCGAATATAATAGCTGTTTTCTCTCCACGGGTGGGCAAATGTCTATCTAGGCAATTTTCAGTAATGTTAAGCTTAGCCCCTTCAAACCACTTTATTTCGGGTTTTGAAAAATCCCAACTTAAAACATTATCCCATTTCTTTCGCCACACAAAATGCTCTTCCGCTATTTCCTCCCAAAAACCTTCGGGGTTTCTAACGGATTTTCTATAGACCTGATAATATTCTTCTAGATGTTTAATGTGGTAATTACTCATTTTGCCTTGATTGTTTTAATTGATATTATTTTGATGCGAATACCCTAAAGAATGGCGGTTCTTGATTGAAGGGGTGAAAAATGCATCGGGATCTTAAAATTACATAAAATATTAATGATTTATGGCCTCTCCGGCACCACTGGGAATACGAATGTTTTCTACGATTTGTTGAACATTTTCAGGAGGTTCCGGTGTGAATTTCATAATGATTATTGAAACGATAAAATTCACTACCATAGCTACACTACCAAAACCTTCCGGTGAAATTCCAAACCACCAATCCTTTTCTAAGGCGGGAACAGCTTCTTTTCCACCGTCAAAAATTCCAAATTTGAATTTCAACATATAAAAAAGCATTAGCGAGATGCCAATGACCATACCCGCAATGGCTCCTTCTTTGTTCATCTTTTTATAAAAAATGCCCAATATAATAGCTGGAAAGAAAGATGCGGCGGCCAGACCAAAAGCCAGCGCCACTACTGCCGCAACAAACCCCGGGGGATTTACCCCAAAATAACCGGCTATTACAACGGCTACGGTTGCAGCACCTCTCGCTGCCCAAAGCTCTCCTTTTTCGGAAATATTTGGAACGAATATTTTTTTGATTAAATCATGGGACACGGAGGCGGAAATGACTAAAAGCAGGCCTGCTGCCGTAGATAGGGCCGCTGCAAGCCCACCGGCGGCTACCAAGGCTATTACCCAAGCGGGGAGGTCCGCAATCTCTGGGTTGGCAAGCACCATTATGTCCGGATCTACTATAAGCTCGTTTTGTGCACCGTTCGCTACATATTGAATTTTTCCATCTCCGTTTTTGTCGCTATAATTCAGTAGCCCCGTGGTTTCCCAGTTTTTAAACCATTCGGGCATCTTTGCGTATTCTTGATTGCTAACCGTATTAATCATGTTCGTACGTGCAAATACGGCTACAGCGGGTGCTGCGGTATAAAGAATGGCAATTAATAGTAATGCCAACCCAGCCGACTTTCTTGCATCTTTTACCCGTTTTACAGTAAAGAAACGTACAATAACATGAGGTAGACCAGCAGTACCCACCATGAGTGCAAGGGTAATCATGAATATATCTATAGTTGATTTTTTTCCTTCTGTATAAGCGGCAAAACCTAGTTCAGTGGAGAGTCCGTTTAGCTTATCCAATAAGTACATTCCAGAACCATCGTTCAGTTTGGAGCCCATACCCAATTGGGGAATGGGGTTTCCGGTCATTTGAATGGATATAAAAATTGCGGGTACCATAAACGCAAAAATCAACACGCAGAATTGGGCCACCTGAGTATAGGTAATCCCTTTCATTCCGCCTAATACGGCATAAAAAAGAACTATGACCATACCAATGATGACACCCGTATTTATATCAACCTCTAAAAAACGGGAGAAAACCACGCCAACACCCCGCATTTGACCAGCTACATAGGTAAACGATACGATTAAGGCACAAATAACGGCAACAATCCTTGCGGTTTTTGAATAATACCGATCCCCAATAAAATCAGGAACGGTAAATTTTCCGAATTTACGTAGATAGGGTGCCAGAAGTAAGGCCAAGAGCACATAGCCACCTGTCCATCCCATTAAATAAACAGAGCCGTCATAACCCGCAAATGAAATGATTCCCGCCATGGAAATAAACGATGCGGCAGACATCCAGTCCGCTGCAGTGGCCATACCGTTAGCCAAGGGGGAAACACCACCGCCTGCTACATAAAAATCCTTGGTTGACCCGGCACGAGACCAAATGGCAATGCCAATATAAAGAGCAAATGTAATTCCTACTAAAAGGTACGTCCAGGTTTGAACACTCATAACGGGTTGGTTTTGGCTGGGTTATTCGTTAAATCCGTACTTTTTATCCAGTTTGTTCATTAGCCTGACATAAACAAAGATTAGAATGACAAAAACATAAATGGATCCTTGTTGTGCAAACCAAAAACCCAATTCAAACCCTCCAATTTTTATAGTGTTTAAGGCGTCCTTGAACAAGATACCGGCCCCATAAGAAACCCCGAACCAAATAGCCAGTAAGATAAAAAGGTATTTTAAGTTCTCTTTCCAGTATGCGGTGGCGTGCTCTTGTTTTTTAGACATTTTTGGAGTTTTGGTTATGATGTTGAAAATAGCGAATTTTCTTCTACTAAGGGCATGAGGACTTAACTTGGTAAGAACAGTACCCCTGAAGACGAGTCTCTTTGTGCGCCAGTTACGGAACTAAGAACGTTTGTCTTTTTTTCAATTCTAAGAACCCCCATTAAAGCAAATACCAAGGCTTCTTTGAATTCTATGAGTTGTTTTGACGGAACAACTACTTTGGTGGAATTACCTAATTTTTCTTGGAGGGTCTCTATTAGAAAATCGTTTAATGCGCCACCACCGGTAACAAATAGCGTGTTAGCCGTTTTTTTCTTGTTGGCCTTTACCTGAATGGCCACTTGCTCGCATACATGGTGGATTCCGGTACAGAGTAGATTCTCCATAAGGTCTTCGGTACTTTCAACGATTGGAACAACTTTTTCTACAAACCATTCATACCCTATGGATTTAGGAAATGGAAGTTTGTAAAATTCTAGAGCGTTAAGCTGTTCTAGCATCTCTATATTGATTTTGCCGTTTTTTGCCAGATTTCCTCCCGCATCGTAATCCAAATCGTTTTTACGGGTAATATGGTTCAAAATCATATTGGCCAAACCTATGTCATAGGCTATACGCTTACCGTTGTGTTCGAACGAAATATTACTAATACCACCTAAATTTAGGCAGAAGTCGTATTTATTGAAAAATAAACGGTCGCCAATAGGAACAAGTGGAGCGCCTTGGCCGCCCAGAGCTACGTCATTTGTTCTAAAATCACATATAACTTTTTGTTTGCTGGCATTGGCCAAATGCTGACCGCTACCCACCTGATATGTGAATCCGTTTTCTGGCCGGTGGTGTGTGGTGTGTCCGTGGCTGGCAATGTAATCTACTTCCAGTCCATTATCATTAATGAACAGGTCGCATTGCTCGCCTAGCCAAGTGCCATAGCTGTTATTGAGTTTTAGAAGTTCTTCCGCAGATAGTTCTATGGAATTTTTTAACCGCGTTTGTATCTCCTTTGAATATGAAACGCTTTTGGTTTTTTTTATACCAAATTGCCAAGTATGTCCTTCTTGCCAAATGGTGCAATATGCAAGGTCTAGTCCGTCTAACGAGGTGCCGGACATTAAGCCAAGAATTTTATATGTAGTCATAGTTTTCAAATGGTTATTGGAAGTTTGCCATGAGCTTCTAAATTACCTAAAAAATGATTTGCTGCAACGTTTTGAAACGACTTTAAGTGTTGATAAACAATAATTACGGCTTTTGCGTTTTCTACGTTTATATGGTTGAGTATGTAGGGGTTTCCAAAGACATAAAGAATTACGTTTTTGGTTCTGATAACGCTGTTTATGGAGGCTAGTTCTTCGGCAGTAAAGCCAAAATTATTGGTAGGTTTTACTTGAGGAGGAAAAAGGGCCAAAAGTATATTTTCATCGCTTTTGTCAAGTTCGGTTTCATTCGTTGAAATGCTAAACTTTTTGTTTTTTAAAATCGACTTAAAAAAATGATTATCAGTGTTCAATGCTATTTCTAATCCGGAGAATTTGTTCTTAGCGAATTCCGTTAAATCAACTTGATTTCCCTTATATAGTGTGATGCTCTGTTCCGCTATTTTTTGGTTCAGTGTGTCAGGATTTGTCAAATGCGAATCAGGATTCCCTATGGAAAATGCTTTTTCCTTAAGTTTCCAAATACGACCGAAACTTTCCTCTATTTGAGTTTCGGATGCATTCTTTAAAATAGCGGCCTTACCTTCATTAATGTGCTCTGCAAAGCAAAGTACATCGTTTCCGGCATCAAAGGCCAACCACTCCAGTTCTCCTTTTGTAGGGTAGTTTTTGGACACGGCATGCATATTTAAAGCATCTGAAATTACAACTCCGTCGTATCCCATTTCCGTTCTTAAAACTCCCTGAATCATATCTTTGGATAGACTTGAAGGGGTACTTGCACCATTGGCCAAAGCAGGAACTGATAAATGTCCGGCCATGACTGAATCAACTCCTTTTAAAACTAATTCCCGGAAGGGGTACAATTCATTATCCGTAAGCTCTTGTTTTGTTTTGCTGATTATGGGAAGGCCAAGATGCGAGTCCGTTGCCGTATCTCCATGACCGGGAAAATGCTTGATGCTGGTTAGTACACCTTCGGAGCGCGTACCGTTTATATATGCCAAGGCTTTCTGGGTGACTTGAATTTTATCCTCCCCAAAAGAACGATAGCCAATAACCGGATTGTTCGGGTTGTTGTTAACATCAATGCATGGAGATAAATTCCAGTGTATTCCGGCAGCCTTGCAATCTTTTGCAATGTTTTTTCCCACTTCATAAATCAACGTTTCGGACGCATTTGGAATTGCTCCCAGGGTAATGGCGTATGGGTATCGCGGTGTGTTTTCAATACGCATGGCCAATCCCCATTCGGCATCAATAGCAATTAATAAAGGGTATTTAGCTGCTTTTTGGTAACGGGCAATAAGATTTCGTAAAGTTTCAAAACTCTTTTCGTTGGAAACTATTTTCTTCTTTCCTTCAAAATTGGTAGCTGCGCTTGCCCTACTGTTGAAAAAGCACAAGGACCCAATATGTTGTTCTTCTATAAGCTTTTCTAACCGTTGGATTTCCTCTTCGGTATCGTTTATAAAAGCCGCAGGCATAAATAATTGCCCTACTTTTTCGGCTAAACTTAGTGTTTTGGTAATTTGGGTGTACGGTAAAATCTTAAGCATCTGATTTGGTAGATTTTTTCCCGAAATCTGCCGGGTATTTAATAAAGTTCACTAGAAATAGGGCGGGAAGAGCGGCAATGACCACCCAGATGAAGAATCCGCCATATCCTAACCACTGTTGCATAAAACCGCTTATCATGCCTGGAAGCATCATACCTAGGGCCATAAAGCCCGTGGCAATAGCATAGTGAGAGGTTTTTGACTTGCCTTCGGAAATGTAGATGAGGTACATTAAGAATGCGGCAAACCCAAACCCATACCCGAATTTTTCCAACACAACCGTAGCCGTTACGGCATATACACTGGTGGTTTTGGTCATGGCCAAAACGGCATAAAGCACGTTGGGCAGGTTTAGTGAAATGACCATAGGGAGCATCCATTTCTTGAGTCCATCTTTTGAAATTAAAATACCACCTAAAATACCTCCAATAGAAAGAAAAATTACTCCTGCTGTACCAAATATAGTTCCCAATTGTTCCGTTGAATAGCCTAAACCTCCTTTATCCGGGCTATCCAATAAGAAAGGTGCGGCCATTTTAACCAATTGCGACTCTCCAAGGCGGTAGGTAAGAATAAAAGCTAAGGCAATACCTATTCCAGGTTTCTTAAAGAAAGAAGCGAACACCTCAAAAAAGCCTTTAGGTTTATCTTTAATTGCCGTTTGCGCAGATTCATATTTTGGAGCCGCAAAAAAGTTGGATACCGTAAGTATTAACATAAGGAACGCCGCAGCGGTCATGGTAACACTCCAAGCTTTGGTATTGTCTCCGTATTTATTTTCCAAGAATCCGGCCATGACTACAATAAGTCCTTCTCCCGTAACCATGGCAAGTCTGTAAAATGTACTGCGCATACCCACAAAAAAGGATTGTTTTTTCTCGGTAAGACCTAGCATATAATATCCATCCGAAGCAATATCATTGGTAGCGGAAGCAAACGCGGCCATCCAAAAACAGGCTAGGGTAGTGGTCAGGAAAAGGCTAGTAGGAATTGTAAGGGCTACTCCAAAAAGTGCCAAAGCTATTACTAATTGCATGGCCAAGAACCATTTTCGTTTGGTGCTTTTAAGGTCAACAAACGGGCTCCAAAGTGGTTTTAAGACCCAAGGTAAGTAGAGAAGGCTAGTGTAAAGACCTATATCTTCATTACTTACGCCCAATTGTTTGTACATTATGACGGATACGCTTACGACCAAAACGTACGGCAATCCTTGGGTGAAATATAGAATGGGTACCCAGACCCATGCTCCTTTATCTTTTTCTATCATGAAATGAAATGTGTAGCTTAAAACTTTACAGTGGTTTAAAGCTACTGTTTTTTAGGGGTATTTTGGAAAGCCTATGTGTAGAACTGTCATGTTTTTCATAAAAACCATTCCCAGAATTTGTTTTTAGTGATTAAAATTGACGAATTCCAATAAAAAAAAGACCTGCTAGGCTGTAGTAGCAGGTCTTTAGGGTTTGTGAAATTAGAACTTGTAACGAACAAATGCTTCCATGGCGGCATAGTGCGACAGCCCTAGTGCGCGATATCTTTCTGCGGTATTTTTGTTACGTTCTTCGGCGCGCATCCAAAATTCGCGGGAGTCATCACCTTGAAACATTACCCCATCTTTTTGGGACTGATGGCAGAAAATGGCATATCTTTTTTTAAGCACCTGGCTTGGGCTCATGGGCACCGCCATTTCAATTTCATCAACATCCCATTCATGCCAAGCACCTCTGTAAAGCCATAACCAACAATCTTTCATGAAAGATTCCGATTTTAAGCGTCTAAGAGATTCAAAAACGGCGTCAAGACATACTTTATGTGTTCCATGAGGATCGGCCAAATCACCAGCAGCAAAAATCTGGTGTGGTTTTATTTCAGAAATAACGTCCATCATAATTTGTATGTCCGTCTCGGAAAGGTTGTTCTTTTTGATGGTTCCGGTTTCGTAGAACGGAAGGTCTAGAAAATGAACGTTGGCATCGTCTAAACCTAAGTATCGTACCGCCGCATAGGACTCTCCTCTTCTAATATTCCCTTTGAGTTTTCGTACTTCAAGAGAATCAAAACTGCTGTCTTTTTTCTCTTTTATTGAATCGATAATTTTTTGGGCCTCGTCCGATGGTGCAATACGTTTTGAAATTTCGGCGTATCTGAGGGCATCCGTATCCGATACAGCTATGTTTCCTGAAGTTTGGTATACTACGTGAACGTCATGGCCTTGCTCTATCAACCTATCAAAAGTACCGCCCATTGAAATTACATCATCGTCCGGATGTGGGCTAAAAATAATAACTCGTTTCTTAGCAGGTTCTGCGCGCTCCGGTCTGCTGGAATCATCCGCATTCGGTTTTCCACCGGGCCAACCTGTAATAGTATGCTGTAATTTATTGAACATTTGAATGTTAAGATCGTACGAATCTTTCATGGCCAGCAAGCCGGACATACCATTGTCATTGTAATCTTTATCCGTTAAGCTTAGGATAGATTTTTTGGTCTCGTTGCAAAGCCAAACAATAGCTTTGGAAGTTAAGCTTTCCGTCCAATCCAAAGATTCGTCTACCAACCATGGCGTTTTGTTCCTTGTAAGCTGGCTGCCCGCTCCTGTATCCAAAACAAACGTACAGTTTTTATGGTTCTGCAAATAGGTGGCCGGTACCTGGGATGAAACTTCGCCCTCAACCGTTTTTTTAATAATGCTGGCTTTGTTTTCCCCCCATCCTAAAAGTACAATTCGTTTGGCACTCATAACCGTGGCAATGCCCATGGTTATGGCTTTTCTAGGAACATTGTCAATCCCCAAGAATGCGGGGCCTGCATCTACAAGTGTAATGTGGTCTAGGGTTATGACACGGGTGCCCGAGTTGTAATGTGATCCTGGTTCGTTAAATCCAATATGTCCGGTTCGTCCTATACCTAAAAGCTGAAAGTCTAGTCCGCCGTTCTTCTTTATTTTGTCATCGTAGGCAATGCAGTATTCAATAACCTCTTCCTGGGAAACGGTGCCATCCGGAATATGAATGTTTTCGGGAGCAATGTCTACATGATTAAAGAGATGTTCATGCATGAAATACCAGTAACTTTGACGGTTCTCTTTTTCCATGGGAAGGTATTCGTCTAGGTTAAAGGTGATTACGTTGTTGAAACTAAGGCCTTCTTCTTTGTGCATTCGTACAAGCTCTTCATAAACCTTAATAGGCGATGAACCTGTGGCAAGGCCCAAAACACAATTCTTGTTGGCTTCTTGCTTTTTTCTAATGAGAGCGGCTATTTCTTCCGCAACTTTAATAGATGCTTGGTTAGAATCTGCAAAAATTACATTGTGAATTTTTTCAAAACGAGTTTCTTCAAATTGGCCAACAGGTCTATACCTTATGTTGGCACCATTTTTTTCTAAAATTGTTTTCATGCAAGTAGCTCTTTTGTGTTTGTTGTGTGTAGTTTGAATCATGCAAATATAGGCAAAAGAAATTCTATTTGCTGTTTTTTGCTTTTTTAAGTTGCTGTTTTATGCATTTTTAATGATTATTTAACTTTAAGGTAGTATAAAACGGCAATTCTTATATTTTGCTATCTTTGCCGATGAATCTAATATAAAGTGCCATGTTAAAAGAAGAACGGCAACAGACCATTCTAAGGGAAGTAGATCTCCATAATAGAATTTTGTTGACGGATATTGCCGAAACCCTTGATGTTTCTATAGATACTGTAAGACGTGATGTTAAGGAGTTGGATGCTGAAAACAAGCTACGCCGCGTACATGGTGGGGCTATTTCCTTGGGTTTTACTACGAACAATACAAGAAATAGTAATATTTATAAGCAGAAAGAGAAGATGATTATTGCCGAAAAAGCTCTGGCGCTTATAAAAGAAGGAGGCGTTATTTTTTTGGATGGCGGTACCACTTGTTTAGAGCTGGCACATTTAATACCAACAGGAATTGAGTTAACTTGCTTTACCCACAGTCTTCCCGTGGCTATGGAACTTCTTACCAAACCTAAGGTTACCGTTATATTGGTAGGCGGTCAGGTTTCTGGGGAGTCGCAAACAGCTATTGGGGCTAATGCTATTCATAATTTGGCCGAGATAAAAGTAGATTTCAGTTTTATAGGAACCGGTTATGTGGATTCGCATTATGGACTAACTGAATTTGATTGGGATATTGTACAAGTGAAAAAAGCGGTGATAAAATGCTCAAAAAAAACGGTACTTTTGTCTATCTCTGAAAAATTGAATTCCCAACATAGGTATAAAACTTGCGATATAAATGCAATTAATACGTTAGTAACCGAGTTAGACCCAGAGAATGACCTTTTGAACTCATTTAGAAATCACGATATTAGAATTCTGTAAGTAGTATGGAGTATACCAAAATAACCGAAAAACCATCAAACCACGATAACTTAGAGCAGATGGATACCACCACTCTTCTTCAAAAGATAAATGAAGAAGACCAAAAGGTGGCGGATGCCGTTGCAGCCGTTATTCCACAGATAACCAAATTGGTAGATGCTCTGGCAGAGCGTTTTGAAAAAGGAGGGCGCCTATTTTATATTGGTGCGGGAACTAGTGGTAGATTAGGAATTTTGGATGCTTCCGAAATACCACCCACTTTTGGAATGCCGCACACTAGGGTAATAGGTTTAATTGCCGGTGGGGATGTTGCAATACGAAAAGCTGTAGAGAATGCCGAGGATGACGGAATACAGGCTTGGAAAGACATGAAGGAGCATAATATTACGGATAATGACGTAGTAGTGGGGATTGCGGCCTCTGGAACTACTCCTTATGTTCTGGGGGGTATAGACGAAGCAAAGAAAAACGGACTTCTTACCGCTGGAATAACAAATAACCCGGGTTCTCCATTGGCCGTGGCATCGGATATTCCTATAGAATTGAACGTAGGCCCTGAATTCCTAACCGGAAGCACCCGAATGAAAAGTGGAACCTCGCAAAAACTGGCACTTAATATGATTTCCACCGCCCTAATGATTAAGATTGGTAGGGTGAAAGGAAACAAAATGGTGAACATGCAGTTGAGCAATAGCAAATTGGTAGACCGTGGGGCACGTTATGTTTCGGAAGGTTTAGGAATTGATTATGATAAGGCCGAAGAATTGCTTAAAAAACACGGGTCTGTAAAAGCGGCCATTGATGCGGGGGCTTAAAATTATTTTTCAATAGCTTCAACTTCCTTTACAGTAACGATTTCTTTGGAGGTGTTGCCCCAGGAATTTAGAATATAGTTCATAACATCCGCAATTTCTTCATCGTCAAGGCCCATTGGGGGCATGATGTTATTGTAGTTCACTCCGTTTACGGTCATTTCACCCTGTTGCCCAAATTTAACACCTCGGATACTTGCTTGTCGGTTTTGGGCTAGATAATCGGATTTTGCCAATGGTGGAAAGGTATTGGCAATGCCTTCACCTTCTTCTAAATGACATGTAACACAAAAGTCTGCATAGATTTCGCTACCCCGTAACATACTCTCCGAGAGTGCTGTTCCTTGGGCTTGAGTAAAATACCCTATGAAAATCAAAAAATAGAGGAAGCAACTAAAGGTTTTCATTCTTGAGAATTTTTCACGGTTTTGGAAGCGATTTACGTTTACGCTTTAGGTACTAGTTTATAGATTCCTTTTCCTTCAACGGCCACATAAATTAACCCGTCTGGTCCTTCCTTTATGTCTCTCACTCGTCCTAAATCCGTCAATAGTTTTTCACGACCTATAACTTTGGTTCCATCGATTAGAAGACGCTCCATATACTGAAACTTTAAAGAACCTACCAATATACTACCTTTCCAATCTTTGTACTTATCCGTTGTTACAAAAGCCATACCGCTAGGAGCAATACTAGGTACCCAGTAATGAATAGGTTGGGTCATACCCTCCATTTCGGTTTTATCTGTAATGGATGTACCGCTATAGTTTATGCCATAAGTTACAAGCGGCCACCCGTAGTTGGCACCGGCCTTGATAATATTGATTTCATCGCCCCCTCGCGGGCCATGTTCGTTTTCCCAAATTTCTCCAGTTTCCGGATGTTTTGCCAGTCCTTGTGGGTTTCGGTGTCCGTAGCTGTATATTGCAGTTTTTGCCTCTTCCTTTCCTGTAAACGGATTGTCTGTTGGTATTTGACCGTCATCATGAAATCGGTATATTTTACCTCCATCCCGTGTAATATCCTGTGGGTTCACATCTCTTGCGCCGCGTTCACCTATGGACAAATAGAGGTAACCATCATTGTCAAACTCAATGCGGGATCCAAAATGTTGACCCTTAGTTGTATTGGGAGAAGCCTTGTACAGTAACTCTTTGTTAGTTAAGGAGTTGTTATTTAGTTTACACCGGATCAAGGCAGTATGACCACCTTTTTCATCACCTTCTTCGGAAGCATAGGAAAGATAGATCCAGCCTGTGTTTTTATAATCGGGATGTAGTTCAATATCCAAAAGCCCCCCTTGTCCTCTAACGTAAACTTCGGGAACATTTTTTATTGCTGTTTTTGTTCCATTTTTAAAGTGGATAATTTCACCGGATTTTTCAGTTATCAAGAGTTCATTTTCTGCTAAAAATACCATACCCCATGGAGTTTGCAGTTCATCGATCATTAGCTCTGCGGTGTAGGGTGTGTTATTGGGGGTATTCACTTTGTTTTCAGAGTCTTGTGCGCAAGAATAACTAAGCGTTATGGCGGCAATGGCTATAGATAGTACACTATTTCGCATAATTTTACGTTAAATGATATTATTAAGGTATCCCGTTACGGTTAAAGGTAACGAGAATTTATAAGTTTAAAAGAATTACCCGAGAGAAAGTGATGCACCCCAAATCGCTCATTTTCTTTCTTAAATGACTTAACCTATGCTCCCAAAAAAAACACAGCGTATTCTATACGCTCTACTGTTAACGACCTTTTCAGTAGTCTGTACTTCTGCTATTGCCGGTAAGAAGGTTTTCAACATTTATGCTGAAGTAGCCTCTGCCGTAAAAGAAGTGGTTTCCGAAAAAAGCGAGGCCACCTCTATGGCCAAGTCAATTTCAGCTGAGTCACTAAAGAATAGTACAACGGCCAAGACAGCAGCTGCCGCGCCAATGTTCTCAACAATCATTCAAGGTGCCGATAACGAAGTTGGGTGTACCGCCAATGGTTTTACCGTAGCACGATTTAATCTCTGTGGAGATTCTGATGACAGGGTTGTTTCCCTATCGGGGTCCTATAGTACGGTCTCTTGGCAAGTTTTGGGGGGTAGTTGTAGTCCTAATATAAACCAAGATTGTCCGGATACAAACATATCATGTTATTCAGAAGTCCATTCGGGACCAACATTTAATTTAGATGCAAGTACTATTCCGGCCACTACAGGTGCGGAATTTCGTGTTGTTGCAGATGGGCAGCAGTACTTTTTCAAGGTCAAGAAAAGTACTATAACGCAGACCTACCAAAAGAAAGATTTTGTTTGTAATAATCCAGGTAGGATAGAAATTACCGGGCTTCCAAATAGTTATCAGTTTAGAATTCAAGAAGGGTCTAGCGGTTTTGGTCCTTACCAGTCATCTTCTATATTTTCGAACTTAGACCCAGGACTTTATACTGTACAAGCTAGATTGAACATTCCAGGTGAGGTTTGTGAGTATCTATATGATGTTATTGAAATTAGACAAGTAGATATAGAAATAGATGTAACCTTTACTAATCCAGTTTGTAGTGGAGAAACAGGTTCTATTGATGTTACCGTAAACCCTGAAGTTCCCGGACCATATGTGTATACCTTATTGGATGATAGTGGAGCAGAGATAGAATTTACATCAACTATATCTAGCAACACCTATACTTTTGGAGCGGTAAGTGAAGGTACATATGCAGTTAAAGTAGAGACCAATGATTGTAAGGAAGATATTCCAAATGGAATACCTGCCCCAATCCAATATACGGATACAAGTGGAAATCCTATTACAGTAGGTACAGGCTTAAGTCCAATAACAGTAATTACTGATACTAACGGAATGAGTTTTGGCTGTTCTACAATTTCTAGTGTAGATATAGATGTAACCCCCTCTGGAGGTTCAGGTACGTATAGCTATACTGTTAGTGATGGAGGTGATTCAGGAGGGACATTTACAGGAACAAGTGCATATACGGTAACCAGTCCCGGTACTTATACTTTTTATATTACTGACGATCAAGGGTGTACTGCGGAAAAATCTGAATATGTGGCAGAATTAGACCCACCAGATGTTACAGCATCCGATATTGTTGGGACATGTACCAATGGAGGTGGAAAAGTAGATTTTAACGTAACCGATCCCAGAGGATTTAACCTGGAATTTAGAGCTACTAACAATGCAGGGGACCCCTTTACAAGTTCTTCTACAATACCCGTAGCCGATGGAACTTATAGTATAGTTGAAGTTCAGTATTCACAAGGAGCATTTACTTGTGTATTGTCATTACCGGCTGTTACGGTTACATCTGCAGGTGGGCTTAGTGGTTCTGTTTCTATGACGCAAGATTATACATGTGTTAACGGAGGAGGGATAATTGAGTTTGCGCCAGCAAGCGGAGGTTCCGGTACAGGTTATGAATATAGTATAGACAATGTTAACTACCAATCAGGAACAACTTTTACAGGTTTAACACCAGGAAATTATATACCTTATATAAAAGATGATGCAGGGTGTTTTCAGGCATTATCACCAATTGACATTACGGAGCCAACTCCTCCGGGATCAATTACCTTTGCTCAAGATAACCTTGATTGTGCTACAGGAACGAGTAGGGTTACGGTAGATGTGTTACCGGCAACTTATACGGTTACACAATATGAAATTATTTCATCTATCCCGGCAACCACATTACCGCCTGCACAGGCTAGTAATGTTTTTCCAGGTTTGGATTTAGATACATCCTATCAATTTGAAATAACGGACGCAAGTGGCTGTACCTATACGGCGAGTTATACTACAGGTGGGTTCAGTACTATTAGAGCTCGTGTAAAATCCGGTGGCGATAGACGTGTTTGCCCTAGTGCAACGGATGGTAATGGTGCATTTTTAATAGACGGTTTTGCTACGGATTACGATTATACGGTAAATAGAACTGCTCCTACCGCAGCGGTAATTTCCACAGGGACAAGTACTGATTTGGAAATCCCCATTTCTGGTTTAGGTGCAGGTACCTATGAAATTACGGTAACGGACAATGATACGAACTGTACTTCTACTAGCTCTTTTGATATAGAAGAAGCGGCAACACCACTGAGTATTACTCCAACAGTAACTGATATGAGCTGCCAGAATAACAATGTGGGTAGAGTTCGTGCAGATGCCACAGGTGGATTTGGCGGATATCGCTATGAATTGGAATGGCCGCCTTCCGATGGAAGAACACAAGGTCCTAAAACGGGGCGAACGTTCGGTAATTTAACAGAGGAGGGAACTTATACCTTAACCGTTATAGATTCTGAGGGCTGTAGGACTTCAACAACGTTTACACTTACCAGTGTAGATGCACCCGCAATTACATTTGATTCAGCGGATTATTGTTATTCGCCTACAAATAATGCTGAAATTACAGTATCCTCAACGGCAGGTTCCGCTTTGATTGGTACGCACCAGTATAGAATTAATGGAGGAGCGTTAATAACTCCAGGTACAGCGGGTACGCATACGTTTACAGGCTTGGTTCCTGGTAATTATACTATTGAGGTAGTAGATGGTAACGGTTGTATTGCTTCTACATCTTCAATTAGGATACCTCCGCAGGTTCAAGTAAGTCTAGATATAGCCAGCGAAATACCATGTGGTGGCGATGGAGAAATGGAAATTAATATATCTGGTGGTGATATTTCTAATTTGGGAGCCACATCCTATACTATTGAGTATAGAGATGTAAGTCCTAATCCATTTGCACCTGTTGCAGGGCATAATGGGGTACAGTTGCCTTCTGGGAATTTTAACTATACAGTTCCTTTTGGAGATCATGGAGATTATCAAGTAACGGTTACAGACTCTAATGGATGTACGAATACTTCGGAAATTATAACTTTTGAGGAACCTACAAATATTGCTGCCACGCATAGAATAGAGGGCCCCAGTTGTGGTGACGCTAACAGTGGTTTTGTAGAGATTATACCAACGGTATCATCCGGTATTCCTCCATTTGAAGTGGTCTTTGCACCCGCAGGTAATCTAACAGCTAACCCTAGTAACCCTGATCCAACCTTAAACTATGTTTTTTCGGATCAAACTATATATTCAGGGTTAACTGCCGGTAATTACGAGTATGTGGTTAAAGATGCCAGAAATTGTGTCACGGCCGTAGTTCCTATAACTGTAGCTGCTGATGGTCGTCCGTCTCCGGATGTCACGGCAACACCAATTGATGCTACTTGTTCACCAGGTTCGCCCGGAGCACTTTCTGGAGGGGTAACTATAGGTTTACCTACTGCCGGTGTAGAGAACTATACTGTTATAATTGAAGATAATTTTGGAAACCCTTTCTACACACAAAACAACGTATCGGATTCTGACTTTCCTTTAGCAGTAACGGATCCTAGTCTTGTTCCTGGTAATTATCAGTTAATTGTTTTGGACTCTAGAGGATGTAGGGATATTGAAGCGTTTACTATAGGTACTTTAAGTTTGGACATTATTCCTAACTATCCACCGCCACCAGCAACTTGTAGCCCAGGAGGAACTACAGTTTGTGTTGATATCGTAAATGGATCGGGTAGTTATGAGATACGCTTGGCGGATCCGGATCCTTTAGTGGGATGGACGACACCAAGTAATCCGCCTGCAAACCACTGTTTCAACAATTTGTTATGGGGAGTATCCTATTCGGTTGAGGTGCGTGATTTGGGAACTGGTTGTACCTATGAAGAGGTAATTACTTTACCGGATGGCCCAGGAGGCAATGTTAATATAGTGGTAGATAATGCTACTTGTAGAAACGGTGATGTTGGGGTAAATTACAACATTACTTCAGGTACTGCTCCGTTTGACGTGGTTATTACCAATCTTGATACTGGCGAAGTTGTTTATACGGATTCAGGTACCTCATTAACCACTATGGCATCCGCTATTTCTGTTCCTGGTGGAAGATATGGAGTGGCTGTTGAAGACGCTGGTGATTGTTCCTATGGAGATGAAGGTGAAGCTATTTTGTTGGCTCCACGAGTTGATATTATTAGTAACGAAAACGCAAACTGTAATGCCCTAGGTCAATTAACGGTTAGGGGTAGTGGAGGTACGCCTTATGCCACAGGAAGTCCATATCTCTACGCTTATGTACCGGCGGGTACTCCAGTGGATAATGACGGAACCGCAACACCAAGTGATCCTTCAGATGATTTTAGCGATGCTTCTACAGTTGCCTTGCCCGGTGCATTGGCTCCTGGTATTGATTATGATATATGGGTAAAGGACGCTAATGATTGTGCTTATAGGATTTCTGCGGCGGTTATACAGTTGAACCCTGATTTACCACTAACTCCACCTGTGGTGAACAATGCCTGTGATGTAGTTACTACAGCTGCCTCTGGATTTAATATAGAACTTAGTTTGCCCGGAGATTTTGATACGCCAACGTTTACCTTAAACGGTATAAGTCAAACCGTAGCTAACTCAGGGTCTGCAGGCACACCAACCACTGCGACCTTTACGGTCAATAGTGTGGGTAACTATCCGTTTGAAATCATTGATGCAAATGGATGTAGCGTAAATGGTATTGCCGAGGTATTTCAAGTACTTTCCGCATCTGGCAATTTTAGTACGGAACCGAACTGTGAGGAAGAGGATGGTGTTGTAACTATAACTGCCGATGGCGGTAGTGGTGATTTTACGTATCGATTGACAGGTATGCCGATTTCCGGTCCAGCTCTTGATATTACGGATTTTGATAATGATGGTATTTTTCCGAATATACCCCCGGGAGACTATCAGGTCGAGGTTACAGACAATCAGGTTGTTGATGGTACAGGTAATAATTGTACGGTTATCGTTGATAACATCATAAGATCAGCTCCTACCAGTCCTGATATTGATGAAACAGGTGAGTCTGATGTAAGTTGTAATGGGGCCAATGACGGTAGCATTTCAGCTTCGTTAATTGCGGGTACTGATGTAGACGGTATTCAGGAATACAACTTATATTCCAGTACGCTGGCTGCAATGCCTTCGGGTCTGGATACTTCAGGTCGTACCAATACAAATATTTCAGGTTCTTTCTCTGGTTTAACACCAGGAACCTATGTAATAGAAGTAGTAACGGACAGAAATTGTTTTGATAGAGAAGAAGTAGTTATTAATGAACCGCCTCTTTTTGAAATCGATGTAACATCGGGAACCCTTGTTTGTAACCCTGCATCCAATCAATATAGTACAACTATAGTAAGTGCTAGTATAGTTGGTGGTAATGTAGGTAACGGGGCACCTTATGGCTATAAAATCAATTTAGCGGATAGTTATCAGTCCAGTCCGGATTTTGAAATAGTAGATACAGGGTCGGACCAAGTAATAACTGTTTATGCAAGAGATGCAAACGGATGTGAATATAGCGATTCGGTTACGGTTTTAGCGCCAAATACTGTAACGGCAACCATTACTCAAATAAGACCAATGGATTGTGAAAATCCTGAGCGTATCCGAATTGATGTAACAGGAAGTACCAATTTCATAATTGAAGACCAAGGTTTCTCTGTTTCGCCAGTAGCAAGCGTATCTCAACCTAGTGGTAGCTTTGTGGAGTTTGACCTTCCAATGGTTGCAGGGGAATATCGTTTACAAATTAACGACGTAGGTGGTTGTACCTATCCTATTGCGGCCTATAATGTGGCAGAACCTGTACTTCCAACAGTTTCAATTACGGAATCACAAGCAGTAGGTTGTTTTGGGGCTACTGACGGAGAGCTGACAATTAATGTTAGCGGATTTACAGGAGTGTACGAGTATTGGGTTTATGAATCTTCTGACCCAGGATTCTCAGGAGGTGCATTTGGAACCCCGGTAGCAGGTAATTCAACGGGAACTATAGATACAGCTGTAGATGGTAATCCTGCTGTTATTACTGGGATCGAAGGAGGTAACCATCGTGTGGTAATACGCGAACAGGGAAAAACAGTAAGTGGCTGTAATGTATTCAGTAACGCTACTGTTCTGAGCACACCTAGTGTTGTATTGGCCATAACATCTTTGGATGAGATAGGTCGCGTAGGTTGTAGTGATGATTTAGGTGAAATAGTAGCTACGACCCAAGGAGGTTGGGATGCATCACCTTATGAGTATATGTTGGAATATGAAAGTACGGTGGGTAGCGGTTTTGCTCCACATTCAAATCCGGCGTATGCAACTTTTGCTGCTAATGGAACCAATGACACGTTCACAGGCCTTTCTAGTGGAAATTACCGAGTAACCGTAAGAGATATAGAAGGCTGTACCCATAGCAGGGAATTGGAACTGATCGCTGTTCCGCAAATTGAGGTAGAAGCTATAATTACAAGAGAATTGGAATGTCCTACAGGAAACGATGCTGTAATTGTTGCAGTAGAGCCAGGTACAACAACACCGGGAGCTGTTGGTGGGGTACCAGGTGCAGGGTACCAATACAGATTGTTGCATTTAGGAAGCAATAATAATACGGATGTAGTTTCTATGACCGGTTTTCAAAGTGATCCTGAGTTTACGGGTACAACAGGGGTAATCCCTGGAGGATGGTATGCCGTTGAGGTAGTGTCCACCCTAAATTGTGGAGTGGTTTCTGCACCTATAGAGGTAAGTCCACCACCACCAATTAATCCTGCGTTAATTCAGACTTCGGTGCCGGCCTGTGGTAACAGTGCAACTATGATGATACGTGTGAACAATCCACAAGGTGGAACCTATGAATATAGCGTAAACAATTCTGGAGGACCTTGGTTGCCTATAGATGAATTAGATGCAAACGGACTTCCGGTAAAAACAGGAATACCAGGTGTAATAGGAAGCTCATATCGTTTTGAAGTTCGAAAGGTGGGTGGTCTAAGCTCTTGTTTGGCCCGTAAGACCAATGGTATTACAATTACCGCCGCAGAACCTCTTACCCTTGACCCAACATCTCCAACGTTTGATGTGTCATGTGCTTATGAGGTAGATGGTAGAATTGAAGCTGTGGCTAATGGTGGTACTGGTATTTATGAGTTCAGAATTTATAATTCAGACCCAGGTACTGATGCGTTTGTAGCGGAAACATTGCCAACGTACCAAAATAGAACAATGCAGGATTTTGGAACGTTCGAGAACTTGGATGCCGGTGACTATTGGATTTCAGTAATCAGTAGAGCCAATTGTGGAGTGGTACAAGGGCCATTTTCTATTGCTCCGGCCGAGCCTGTAACTATAGCATATAGTTCAACGCCCACAACTTGTTATGGTGAAACGGATGGTACAATAACTATGAATGTTACCAGCCCTACGGTTGGCTTGGTTCAATTTGCCATAGAACCTAATTTGAGCGAGTTCTTTAGTGATTCGGATAACCCAACGGTTTATACATTTACAGATTTACCTGCAAACACACCTAGTAATCCGTCCTATACTGTATTGGTGCAGGATGCGGAAGGTTGTCCGCAAACTTTTGAAATTGTGGTGGATGAGCCTACGGAACTGGAAATTGCGGACTTTAGTACAACGCCTGAGACCTGTATAGGTTTTGAAGATGGTACCGCAAGGTTAACGGTTACGGGAGGTACTCCTTTTGTAGATCCGGTAACATCAGTTGAATACTATGAAACTCGTTTGGTAGGTCCAAATTCGGACGGAACGGAGGTTTTCCTAAGAAATGATGATTTATACTTTGATAATCTAATAGGAGGAGAAGGTTATATCGCTTTCGTGCAAGATGCCAATGGATGTAGTACAAATGTATTTATACCTATTGAAATAGGAGTTGATTTAACGGCGTCTCCCGTAGTTCAATACGGTTGTGAGGGTATTTTCCCTAACAGTACGGCTTCCGTACAGATGCAAGAAGAGAGTTTAATTCCTGAACTGTTGTTCGCATTGAACCCTATTGACCCAACTGATGCTATAACAGCATTGGCTACCACGGAGCGTTCTTGGGGAGATTTGCCTGCAGGAGACTATACAGCTTATATTTACCATGAAAACGGATGTACCAATTTTGTAGAGTTTACTATAGATGCATACGACCCATTAACACTTTTTGCCGAAAAGACCGGTCCTAACGAGATTACGGCAACAGCCGAAGGAGGTTTTGGAGGGTATGAGTTCTTCTTTGATGGAGTGTCTTACGGTAGTGAAGGCCTGTATACAACCACAGAAAGTGGCGAAGTGGAAATTCGTGTGGTAGATCAGAATGGATGTGAGGCCGTAGCGGTGATTCCGTTTGAGTTTACCGGAATGTTAGAGATACCAAATTTCTTTACACCTAATGGGGATAATGAAAACGATTTCTGGGCACCGGGCAACCGTGAGTTCTTCCCTAATATTGAAGTCATTATCTATGATCGTTATGGTAGGGTTGTTGCCGAACTTGATCAAGTTAGCAAGTGGGACGGACTCTATGAAGGTAAAGAGCTGCCAACCGGAGATTACTGGTATGTAGTAAATCAAAATGATGACAGAGATATACGGTATGTAGGGCATTTCACCCTCTATAGATAAATCTTAATTATATAATAAATTAAGAAACGGACACCTTTTTAGGTGTCCGTTTCTTTTTTGTACTGTTTTTAAAATCGTATTTTAACCGGATAAATTCCGTTACAACTACGCGCGGAAAAAAATACGTAAATGCCTCAGAAATTATATATTATTTTGCTCTGTTTTGCTTTTCAGAGTTGTGCTGCACAATCAAAATACAAATTAATAGATGCCGAACAAGAAACCGTCATCAAAGAAAATTATAGTTACTACCTCTATTATCCTGAAGGGTATGAGGAAAAACCCGAGGAAAAGTTTCCGTTGTTATTGTTTCTTCATGGTGGTGGCGAATCTGGAGATAGTTTGGTTTATGTAAAAAGAAACGGCCCTCCTAAATTGATAAAGAGAGGCAAAAAATTCCCGTTCTTAATTTTGGCCCCTCAGAATCCAGAAAAGAAAATGTGGTGGAATACGCGATCGGTAATGCAATTATTGGACACGATAGTGGAGAACAATCGTGTAGATAAAAAAAGAATCTATTTAACCGGGCTCAGTAGGGGTGGAGGAGCCGCCTGGGAAATGGCAGTGCAGTATCCCGAAAAATTTGCGGCAATGGCTGTTGTGTGTGGTATGACACCGCTACCATATGCTTCTTGGATAGACAAAAAAATGCCCATGTGGGTCTTCCATGGAGAAGAGGACCAATCCATTCCCATATCGGAATCGGAGACTATGGTTTCTAAATTAAAGAGTATGGGGTATGATGTAAAATTTACAAGGTACCCTGGTGTAGGCCATGATTCTTGGGTGCCAGCCTATGATAATGATGAGCTGTATAAATGGTTTATGGAGCAGGAGCGGCAATAAGTTACATTTTGTAGTCAAAAACATTTTTTTTAATAGGGTAGATGATTAATAATTTTCTTAAAACGATAATTTAATACTATTGATATGGGCAAGACGAGGTTGTTTTACGGAATAATGTTTCTAATGGTTTTTAAGATGTCGGTTCTATTTGCAAATACGGAGGCTGAAAAGAAAACCAAGAAGAAACCTCGAAATGTTGTTTTTATTTTAACGGATGACCATCGCTATGATTATATGGGTTTTACGGGTAAAGTTCCTTGGTTAGAAACCCCGAACATGGATAAACTTGCGGAAGATGGAGCTTATTTGTCCAACGCCTTTGTTACAACATCTCTGTGTTCTCCAAGTAGGGCTTCAATTTTAACGGGACAGTTTTCCCACTCACATACCATTGTGGATAACCAAGCTCCAGATCCTGGAAATCTGACATATTTTCCTCAATACCTTCAGAAAGCGGGGTATCAAACTAGCTTCTTTGGTAAATGGCATATGGGCGATCATGGAGACTCTCCTCAACCAGGCTTTACCCACTGGGAAAGTTTCCCGGGACAAGGGGTTTATTATAACCCTACGTTAAATATCAATGGAAAGAGGGTAGCTTATAAAGATTCGACTTATATAACAGATCTGTTGACCGAACATGCCATTGATTGGATGGAGAAGAGAGATAAAAAGAAACCGTTTTTCCTGTATTTATCTCACAAAGCAGTTCATGCTGGGTTTCAACCGGCTAGAAGGCATAAAGGGCGATATAAAGGAAATAAAATAGATTTACCGGCAACTTATGAGCAGACCAAGACCGGAGCTTATAAAGATTTAAAATGGCCGCAATGGGTAGCTGACCAAAGAGTAAGTTGGCATGGCGTAGACTATATGTACCATGAGAATAGGGATATAAATGAAATGGTTGTGGATTATTGCGAAACACTTTTAGGGGTAGATGAGAGTGTAGGTTCTGTTATGCAATACTTAAAGGATGAAGGGCTTGATGAATCTACCCTTGTTATTTATATGGGCGATAACGGATTTAGTTGGGGAGAGCATGGGCTTATTGATAAACGGCATTTTTATGAAGAATCGGTTAAAGTGCCTTTGCTGGTACGTTGTCCGGAACTGTTTAAAGGAGGCCTAAAACCTAAGGCTATGGTGCAAAATATAGATATTGGACCAACAATTTTAGCGGAAGCGGGAATAGAGAAACCAGAAAATATGCCTGGAGTATCTTTTATCCCGGCACTTACAGGAGAGCCAGGGGCAAAGGTTCGTGAGGAGGTCTTCTATGAATATTTTTGGGAGTATGACTTTCCTATGACTCCAACCGTATTTGGCATGCGAACTGACAAATATAAGTATATGAAGTATCAGGGAATTTGGGATAGAAATGAGCTCTATGACCTAGAGAACGACCCTGATGAAATGTATAATTTAATAGCGGACCCGGATAAACAGGAAATAGTAAAATCTATGTCAATTGCCATTTATGATTGGTTAGAAAGAACAAATGGTATGCAAACCCCTATTAAACGAACTGTAAAATATCGTTTTGGCGACTATAAGCACAAGGGGGAATATTAAAATAGAACAAGGACTTCTATTTCAAGCAATTTAAAGGAAGTAATTAAACAAAATGAGAGTTTTAATAATTTTAGTAGTCCTACTTCCGTTTGTATTTTCTTGTTCGGAAAATAAGCATGAAAAAGGAGTGCATTTGTATAAAATGCAATGTGCCGCTTGTCATGAGTTGCCCAATATTGAGCATTTGCCAAAAAGTTTATGGAAAGACAAGGTGTTGCCCGAAATGGGAGCAAGAATGGGGATTAAAAATACAGGATTTGATCCGTTAAGCGGTTTTTCCTTTGAAGAACAGCATGCTATTTTAAATTCAGGCGTTTATAGTGTTGAACCCCAAATTTCGGAAGCTGATTGGCAACTTCTCAAAGAATATATAGTATCTACCGCTCCAGACAGTCTTATTCTAAACAATTCCCAAAAACAAGCTAAAAAGCTCAATGGCTTTGAATTGGTACCGGTGGATATAGATAGCGTACATGGAAGCTCTATCGTATTTACCCAATTTGATACGGAAAAGAGCAAGCTAAATATTGCCGACTTGAGAGGTAGAATCTATGAGTATCGGGAGGATACTAAGACTCTCAAAAAAATCCTTAATGGAATTGGTCCTATTTCTGACTTTACTGAAACGGATCATGTAAAGTACGCCACTTCTATAGGTTCTCTGAGTCCTTCAGAAATTGCAAACGGAAGAATTTTTACTATAAAAGATAAATCTGTTCAACCTATACCTTTAGATTTTCATAGACCGGTACATACTACAGTATTTGATTTTAACAATGATGGGGTAGATGAAATTTTAGTTTGTGAGTATGGTAACTTAACGGGTAGTTTATCATTAGTTGTGAAATCTGATAACGGTTCTTTAGAAAAGAAAATCTTACTAGGGCAACCAGGTGCAATAAGAGCGGTGGTCAAAGACATGAACCAAGACACCAAAGCAGATATTGTTGTGCTGACAGCACAAGGTAATGAGGGTGTTACCATTCTTTATCAAACTGAAAATTTGGAATTTAAAACCGAACAAGTAATTCGGTTTAGTCCTCTGTATGGAAGTAGCTGGTTTGAAATGCTTGATTTTGATGATGATGGGGACCAAGATATTGTAACCTTACACGGGGACAACGCAGATAGAACTCAGGTATTGAAACCTTATCATGGTCTGCGTATTCATTTAAATGACGGAGCCAATAACTTTAAAGAAGAATTTTTCTATCCATTGTACGGTGCTACTAGAAGTGTAAGTGCAGACTTTGATAAAGACGGAGATATAGATTTTGGAATAGTGTCTACCTTTCCTGATTACGAAGGAGAGTCACAAAAATCATTTGTGTATTTGAATAATATCGATACAAACAATTTTGTCTTTCAAACTCAGGTTATAGAAAATGATTTTCAAGGGCGATGGTTTTTAATGGATTCAGGTGATTTTGACCAGGATGGAGATATTGATATAGCTTTAAGCTGTTCCACTTTTAACTTTAACTCCGTGCCTGCGGATTTGTCCAAGATTTACAAAGAAAATCCTTGGGATATATTAGTTCTTAAAAATAGACTGATAGAATGATCCTTTACGGTTTAATTGTTCTAGTTAGGTTTCCGTTATTAGTATAGAATTGAACCTCCACAAAGTTTGCAGGAATCTCTACAAAACGACCTGATTGCGATTGAAACGAATTGCCCCAAAAGAACTCATGCATTTGCTTAGTATTATTCTTAAGCTTAATTAATGCTTTTATTTCATCGGGTTGCACGGCCATTAATTTTATTCTGGTTTGTCCGGAATATTCAAAAGCTTTCAAGGAGTCGTTATTTTGTGAGGTTACAATTAATTTCTTAGAATCCCCTGTACGCAAACTAACAATAGCTTTACCGTCTCCCGGCACAAAAAAGCCACTCTCATTTAGTGAAACGGTAGTAAATTTGCCGTTCCCTATATTTTTTAGGGCGAGACCGGCGAATGCATCAGCTGGCCCTTGTTGCACTTCCATGCCGTAATCATTACCAATTAATAGAATATCCGTTAGGCCATCTTCATTAAAGTCTTGTGGCAGAATACCATAAACTGGAGCAAATTGAGCCTCCACGGGCAATTGTCGCATTTTAAATTGTCCGTTTCCTAAATTCTCTATCCATGAACTTTTCATATAAGTCAAAGAATCTACTTTGGCATCATCTAAAAGTCCGTTAGAGAACATTTCAGGTAGGGTCGATTCCCCAAATTCCCCATAAGAATTGAACATTTTTCTAATACCAACATATTGCTTTGTTACATCCTGCCAAGGATGGTATAAATATTCCTTTTTAACACCAATACTGTCTCTTAAATAAAAGGATATAAGGGGGTCTATGGAACCATTTTGATCAAGGTCTTTAGCGTATATGCGCACAGGTTCTTCTAGCGAACCTTTAAAATTTATATTCTCGCCAACATTTCCAACAATGTAATCTATGTCTCCGTCATTGTCCAAATCTGAGGAAGATATACTATTCCACCACCCAGAATATTTAGATAAGCCTGTGTTCTCTGTAACTTCTAATAGCTTACCATTTTCGTTTTTGAAAAAGCGTAACTGGGCCCATTCTCCGGCTATAATAAGGTCTGGCCAAAAGTCTCCGTTAAAATCGGTCCAAATGGCATCGCTAATTAAACCGGGGTATTCTAGATTTTTGGAAACAAGGGTAGTGACATCGGTAAATTTAATCCGGTCTTTAGTGCTATCATTTCTTAGAATATATGAGCGATCTGTTTTAGGGTAGGAGAAAGGCAAAACCCTACTTCCTATGAAAAGGTCTAAATCTCCATCACGATCAAAATCGGCAGCTTTAACTGCAGATGAGTTCGTTTTCATTACAGGAAGGTCTATATTGGATTGAGTAAAATTTCCTTTTCCATCATTGACCATTAAAATATCTTGATAATATTCATGACCGCTAGGGTATTGGCCGCAACCACGTGCAATGAACAAGTCTAAATCTCCATCATTGTCTGCGTCAAAAAGTAATGTTCCAGCATCTTCCTCTTCTAGTTTTTCTGAAGTTTTATAGGCTACTTCGTTTTGTTCAAAGGTTTGGTCGGGTTTTTGAACAAACCACTTTTCTTTAAAACCTCTACTAGAAGCAACAAACATATCGTCTAAACCATCGCCATTTATATCCCCAACTGCGAGAGAAGGGCCATATTGAGAAAATTTATGAGGAAGCGTACTTTGAAAATTGAAATCAATAAAATCGTAATCTTCAGAAAAATGCTCTAAGTCATACATTTTGGCAGCATTCTTGAAAATCGGCCTCGATTTTTTCGTATTTAAAGTGGAGAATGATCCTGCTTTAGGACTATATGAGATAGCGAGAACTGAATCTATGGCATTGGTTTTAACCACTTGTTGTTGCCCGTCTGGCCAATTTATAATCAGACTGTCTATTTTTTTATTATTTCCTAGGCCAAAATGGAGCGTGAATTCCGGTTGTGATAAATATCCTCGTCCCGATAACAAAGATTTCTTTTGGTGCATGGAATTCGAAAAAATTTCCACATAAGAACCTATGGCATTAGGATTGTTTTTCTTTCCGCTCAATTTTATTCGGATAAAATGCTGAGGTTCATTAAACTCATTAGATTTGTTTTCAAGGAGCATTGCGTTGTCATTGATATTGTTGACCACTAAATCCAAATCTCCATCATTATCAAGATCACCGTAAGCCGCACCGCTAGAGTATGTAGGTAGGTTTAAACCCCAATTTTCGGTACTATTTACAAATTTGAAATCTCCATTGTTTTTGAACATGAAATTAGGAATCTTAATTTCAGGTATTGCAGCTATCAGTTTTTCCTTATTCAGAAGTTTGCTGGCGGCAATCCTAAAATCACCAAAATCTCGATCAGTAACATCTTTAGGGAATCCGTTGGTGATAAAGAGGTCTTGTAGCCCATCATTATCATAATCACCAAAAAGAGGGGCCCAGCTCCAGTCCGTTTCTTTGGTTTCCGTAAGCATGGAAACATCACCGTATATGGGTAAACCTGTTTTTGGGTTATTTCCTAACTGAGTTTGGAGTGTGTTGCGGGCATATTGTTTTTCGTAGTCATATTTTTTTATGAATATCTCTTTTTGATAATTGCTGGGGCCTTGAAATAATTTTTTTCTTTTGTTGTAATAGGGCTGCATTTCCGTAGTGAAAAATTCAAGATTTCCATTGTTATTGATGTCAGCCGCATCACTACCCATGGAAGAGAAGCTAAAATGCTTGAATATTTCCCGTGCTTTATTACTGAATGTGCCGTTCTGATTGTTAATATATATAAGGTCACTACTTAGAAAATCGTTTGCTACATAAATATCCGGCCAATTATCTCCGTTAAAATCATGGATTAAAGTACTGTGACTATATCCGTGAAATTTAATGCCAGCTTGTTCAGAAATATCTCTATAGCGTTGCTTATTAAGGGTAGAATCCCATATGTTTTCATAGAGGCGGTCTTTACTCATAGAAGAGCCATCATCTTCAATAGGTCTAAAATCACTGGGGTCAATACCTTCAATCCTGTTTACTCCAATAAATAGGTCAAGGTCTCCATCATTGTCATAATCAAAAAACTGGGCATGAGATGAGTAAGTATCGTCTGCAAGACCATATTCTTCTGCTATTTCTTTAAATGAAGGAATGCCGTCTTTTGAATTCCCTGTATTGATATATAGTAAGTTCTTTCTTCTGTTATCTTTTTTTCTGAATGTATTACATACGTATATGTCTAGTTTGCCATCTGCATTTATGTCGACTATAGATACCCCCGATGACCACTCTAGTGAATCGTTTTTTGTTATATTGGAAGCTTTGGTTACATCTTCAAATTTGAGGTTTCCCTTATTAAGGAACAATTTGTTTTCAACTTGGTTTCCCGCAAAGAAAATATCATCAAGACCATCACAGTTTAAGTCTCCTAGTGCAACTCCAGCCCCGTTATAAACAAATTCGTTGTCCATGATGTTTATAGAATCATTTTCAACAAGGGTATTGCTAAATACCAGGTTGGATTTGCTTGGGTGTACGTTTACAAATCTTGTTGTAGGTGTTTTTTTGGAACAACTTGTAAATACTATTAATACAATAGATAAGAGAAGCGTAAATGTTCCTTGGAAAGAATTATTTGATTTCATTTGACACATAGGATATGGTACGTTGCAAATATGTAAGAAGGTTCTAAAATAAGCAAAAAAAGCTGCTCGTAAGAGCAGCTTTTATTAGTATGTAACTTAAGTATTAGTACCCAGGATTTTGTTTTAACACGCCTGGTTGTAAATCTAATTGTGTTTGAGGAATAGCTCTATATTCATCTTTGCCTGCAGTAAATCTGGCTCCGGAATAAGCTGACTGTAGAAATTGCACCTCATAGTTAAGGTAGTCATTAATCTCATCAGCCGCAACTCCCCAACGAACTAAATCAAAGAAACGATGACCTTCACCTGATAGTTCAATCTTTCTTTCAAAACGTACTGCTTCTGTTGCAGATTCTTTTGTGGCAAATTGAGCAGCAGGATATTCTTCAATTACGTAATTGGCGGCATCTGTTCCGTCTTCATTTTTAATCCAAAATTCAGAGTTTGCAGCTCTCGCCCGAACCATATTTACTAAGGTTCTAGCTCTCTCAAGTGTACCTGCCTCTATTTCTGCCTCTGCTGCCATTAGCAACACATCTGCAAAACGTATAATTGGGTAGTTCATAGTTGCATATCCACGGGTCCAAGAACTAGCATCGGTAAGTGTACCTTCCTGATTTGCATAATAGACAAATTTCTTGGGAGAATATGGTCCTCCATAGGCTTGAACCCTTATCCAAGCTTGTCCAGGGTGGGGTTTCCATCCTAAATAAGGAATATCTCTTCTGCCGATAGAAAAGTCGATTCTTGGATCTAATGGACCAGCATCTGGAGTAAAATCATCTGCCGAAGCAATACCCATATCATTTTTTACCGCATTTGCAGGGTCATTATATGATTTATCCAATAAAGGAAGGCCGTCTGGGCTAGTTCTAAATGAATTGGCTAATTCAAAGCTTGGTTGAAAAAATCCACAGCAATCTCCAGGACCTTCACTACCGGTTAAGTAAGGATAGTTTAAATCATCAAACCAGTTTGCATTTCTTACACTTCCTGTTTCATTAGAGGATTCAACATCCATAATGGCTTCAACATGATTGTCGTACTCAGCATTAAACACTTTGGCATAATCATCAAGCAAGGCATATTTTTCACCATTCCAAGCCACACCATTGTCAATTACATCATCAAACCATGTCTTAGCTTCGGCATATTTCTTTTGATACAATTTAGCCTTACCCATGTATGCCGCTGCAGCCCATTTGTTTACTCTACCGGCACTAGTAGTCTCGGGAAGGTTATCGTAAGCATATTGAAAATCTGCTTCAATCATTGCCCAAGCATCACCATCATTAGGAATTAAAACTACTTCTGTGGGTTCTACAGTTTCATCAAAAACAACAATATTATTAAAGTTCTTCTTTAGGTCAAAATAAAAGTGACCGCGTAACATTCTAGCTTGTGCACTAACGCTACTTACTTTTTCGGCAGGGAGTGATTCGCTATTCGCAGAAACTGTACGCAGTACGGTATTACATCTACTAATACCTTCGTAACGTGCCGTCCATAAGCCGTTTACTTCCGAAAAAGTGGCATCTGCTTGAAACCTTTGGAACGTAGCTAACGAAGCACCATCTCCAGGGTCGGTACCTTTATTTGCATCACCGCCCAATACTGACCCCACTAGCCAGTGATTAGGTGTCGATCCACGATTACCACCTAGGTTTCCATTAATCATAGAATATGCACCAATTAAAAGACCGTCAATTCCTTCGCTTGTACTTACTTGAGCATCAGCTAAGGAACCTGTAGGGGCTATTTCCAAAAACTCATCACTACAGGACACGCCTAAGGTGAGCAGTGCGACCATAATTATAGTCAGCTTTTTTGAATTCTTATTTGTTTTCATCTTATTTTTTTAAATACTATTTGTAATAGATAACCATTGCAATCTTTATTGCGAACGATTTAAATTCCAATTTCAAAATTAATCATGTACTGAGGGCCAACTGGGTAGTTACCTATGTCAATACCGAAGTTAGTATCGGCACCACCGCCAACACCTGGATCAATACCGCTGTAGTTAGTATAAGTCCAAATATTATTGGCAGAAAGTCCAATATTTAATTTTGTTAATCCCAATTTATCTGTAAGTAGACCTCTAAAATCGTAAGAGAAAGAGAGTCTTTGTAGTCTAAGATAGCTACCATCTTCTACATACCAGGAGTTACCCACAGTGTTAGTACTGAAATTAGAAGCACTTTCCCATCTTGGTACCTGAGCGTTATTACCTAACTCTGGAGTCCATGAATTAAAAGCAGCTGGTCCTTTTGCAGAACCTTCAAATACGCCATAAAAATCAGTATACCATTTGGTTTGGTTCCAGATTTCATTACCAATAGATGTGTACCAGTAGGTTTCAAACTCTAGTTTCTTGTATTTAAAATTAAGAGTTAAACCACCAGTGAAATCAGGTACAGGACTACCCAAAAATTTACGGTCATCTGCAGTTATTCTACCATCTCCGTTTACATCTTCGTATTTAAAACGACCTAAACCTTGTCCATCTTGAGCAGGAAGAGGCTCGCCGTCAGCGTCCAAAGCGACTGTAGTCTCACCATTTTGATTTAGAATAGGAACACCGGCGTCATCACGCACAACATCTACACTTGCATCAAGTTCAGCTTGGCTGTTAAAATATCCGGTTACATTGTAACCATAAAAAGAGGAAAGTGAATGACCTACTGCATTTCTTGTAGCAACGATATCTCTAACGGAAGGTCCATCGAAAAAATCAATTCCTGGAGCTAGTGCCTCTATTTCATTCTTCAAGAAAGCTCCGGTTACTCTTGCTTCAAAAGAAAAATCATCTGTAAAGTTACCTCTACCTATAATTTCAAAGTCAACACCTCTATTGGACATGTTGGCTATGTTTACTGATGGTGCAGATGCGTAATTTCCAGTAACACCTGGTAATGGTAATTGATAAAGAAGGTCTTCTGTATCTTTCTTCCACCAATCAAAAATAAACTCCAGTCTATTATTGAAAAAACTGGCGTCAAAACCAACATTTAATGTAGTACTGGTTTCCCATTTTGCATCAGGATTCCCAATTCTACTAGCGGCAAAACCCTCATCAGTACCAGATGCTTGTCCATTAGTTTGATAAAATGTACTGGTTCTATCTGAAGCATAAAGTGAATACTGGTTGTTTGGATCAACGTTATTGGAGTTACCCATCTGTCCCCAACCGGCTCTGAACTTCAAGTCGCTTACAACATCTTGGTTTTGCATGAATGATTCTGCAATCACCCTCCATGCCCCGGATACCGCAGGGAAAACGCCATAACGGTTGTTTTCTCCAAAACGAGAAGATCCATCACGACGAAGAACACCAGTGATATAATATTTTTCATTGTAATTATAATCCAACTTACCAAACAAAGAATAAAAGTTTACGCCTTTAAATTGATTACTATTTACTACAGGGCTTTGAACAACACTTAAACTTTGAAAATCAAGATCGGTAGAGAATGGATTTATACCAGACCCATTAATGGATCTTCCTTTACCCGTATTAAGCGCTTCAATACCAGCCAGAGCTTTAACACGGTGGTCTCCAAATAATTTATCATAGCTTGCTGTATTGGTAAAGGTCCAATTAAAGAAGTAGTTACTTCCTTCACTATATCCATTACTTGCTTGAGGTTCAGAGTCTCCTAAATATTTATAGGAATATGTGTTGTAATAGGAATTCGAATAGGTTCCGCCAAGGCTTGACCTTATAGTGAGACCGTCAATGGGTTTTAATAGGACATAGATGTTTCCTGTTCCTCCAATACCATAGGCTTTGTCATCACCATCATCATTTTTTAGAACCCGAACAGGGTTACGTGCATTACCAAACCCAGCGGCTTTTGTACTAGCAAAGCTTCCAAACTCGTCATAAACTGGAATTATTGAGGGCATACGAATTGCTGAAAGAATCACAGACTCATCATCTGCACCACCAATACCACCTTGACCGCCAAAACCTCCCGTTACGGAACGGTAAGTAACTTGGAAATTTTCACCTATGCTTAACCATGGCGCTATATCCCATTCAGAATTGAAACGGGCCGTATACCGTACAAATTCATTCTCAAGTAAAATACCTGATTGGTTTTGTCCCGATATACCTGTATAAAAACGTCCGTTATCCGTACCGCCATCAAACCCTACAGAAAACCTACTAATAGGAGCAATTCTAGTAATTTCTTTATACCAGTTGGTACCTGCTAAATTTGGCTTGATTAAAAACGTATTGTCAGGATCATTTTCATAATTCTGCTGAATCTGAGCTAGGTTAACCTGGCTAGCAGATGCACCGCTTACTCCATCTGCGTAAAGATAATCGGGCAGGGTAGGAGTTGCATTAGAACCATATTGTGGGTGTCTGTAATCAACAGGGTCGCCACTTACGGAAGCATCATTCTCATACGCAATGTGCGTATACCTTGCTTGATCTTGTGGACTTAATATTTCTAGTGCACCTCCAACATTGGGGTCGGTTACACCACTGGAAATGTTAACCGTCATTTCTGTTTTTCTTTTCCCACGTTTACCTTGCTTGGTAGTGTAAACAACAACGCCGTTCGCCGCTCTTGCTCCATATATGGAAGCTGCAGCAGCATCTTTTAGAACAGTTGTTGTCTCAATGTCGTCAGGGTTTAAGAATTCAGTGTTGTTTACGGGTAATCCATCTACAACATAGAGAGGCTCATTACCTCCAAAAGCGCCAAAACCACGAATTCTAATCTGGCTAGTAGTTCCCGGTTGTCCATTAGTAATAACGGTAACACCAGCGACTCTACCTTGTAGTTGCTGTTCAACATTTCCAGATGGAATAGCGGCCAACTCTTCTGCTTTAACTATAGAAACGGCAGCGGTTGTTTCACGTTTTGTTTCGGTTTGGTAACCAGTTACTATAACCTCATCTAATGCTGCGGCATCTTCAGCCAGCGTTACATTCACCGTAGACTGTCCATCAACAGCTACTTCCTTAGTAACAAACCCTAAATAACTTATTACTAGAGTTGCGTCGCTTTCTACCTCTAAAGTAAAATTACCGTCAAAATCGGTTTGTGTTCCGTTCGTAGTTCCTTTAACTACCACGTTTGCACCCGGAAGAGGAATTCCTCCACTGTCTAAAACAGTACCGGATATGGTTGTTTGAAAAATGTCCTTGACCTCAAGTTTAGGGTCATTGGTTGATTTTGCATAGGTGATTTGTGACCCAGCGCAAATCATCATCGAGAAAAGCCCAATTCCAAGAGTTGAGATTTTCCCCTTGGGCTTTAACGAATTGTAACTTCGTTTTTGGTTCATAATGTGAGTGTTGTTTGTTAGTTTATTAAATTCTTATTTTCCTAGCCTTAAGTTAAGAAAAACAAAAAATAAATGTAATGATAATATGGATATGTTAAAAATAGGGCGCAAGTTATTTTTGGCGAATTCACCCTATTTCAATAACACAAATGTTGCAATTACTAAATATTTAGAGCTTTTGAAATTTTGTTTAGTGCTGATATAGTGTCATTTATGAAATATTTACATTTGGCACCCATGCTTCATATGTTTTAAAAATTAACCAAATATTGAAAGAAAAATATTACAAATAAAGCGAATAAACAAACAAAAATGTTAAAATTAAACCTTTTTGCAGCGTAGAACTACAACGTTTTCGAGTAGGTTTTTGGTGAGAAACAGATAAATCTGACCGCCATCTTTAATTTTCATCTTCTTTCTAATGGTAGCTACGCTTTCAGGAAAGTTCCGTGTGGTTATGTTTGCATTCTTTATATCCGCTTTTTTCAAAGCCGATTTATTGTAGGGAAAAATGCTTTCAATTTTAAATCTTCGTCCTGGGAAACCAATCAGGCTATCAGAGGTGTATAAATGGGTGTTAGTATGGAGTTTCTTTAGTTGTGTTGCTTGGCCAATGATTTTGAATGCGCCTGACTTGAGAATAGCCGCATTGGGTTCATATAAATAGGTGAGAGGTTCTGAGAATTCGGAAATAGCATCTTTTTCCGCGGGAAGTTCAAAATCGAAGCCTTGGTCTTGTTTTGCGGTTTTATTTGTTGTTTTAACTGTGATGCTACCTTGGTATCCTTTTTTTAAAACCCATAATAGTTCCTTTACATCATTATCTAGAGCAATTACATGAATTTCCTTTATATAATCAAGCTCATTTATTCCTGCGGAAATATCTAAAAGTGGAGCTGTTTTTATGAGGATATTTTCGGATTTTGAAAATAACAGATCCAAGTTTTCTACCACGTTGGGCAAGCAATCCGATAATAGGAAAACGCGCTGCTTTAAATCACCTCTTCGGGATGGGTCTATGTAAACCCAATCTACAGGGAATTTTAATTTTTCCAAAAAATCCAATCCATTTTCCGCATGGGTTATTACATTATTTATGTTTAGAATATTAAAATTATGGGTTGCAATTTCAGATAGATTTTCATCTAATTCACAATGGTGAACTTGGTCTAAGTTTTGGCTAAAAAAGTAACTGTCCACACCTAGCCCTCCGGTGACGTCTACAAGTGATTTTCCACTGACCAAATCCGCTTTGTACTTGGCTGTAACTTCGGAAGAAGTTTGCTCAATATTTAGTTTGTTCGGGTAGTAAATATTAGCAGAAGAAAACCAGGTAGGTAATTTTTTTTCGCACTTTTTCTTAGACTCAAGTTGTTCAGCAAGTTCGCGATTGGAAATTTCTTCAAAAATAGGCTTTTTAAGCAACACTGACATGATGTCAGTGTTTAATTTATTTTTTATAAATTCTTGTACACCAGTATTTAAAATATTTTTATTCAAACTATAACTATAAACTTTTTGTAAGTGATTTAACTAGCTTGTTTTCGGATAAAAACTCCTTTAAAATGACCTTTATTGCAGTATATCCGGGCACTGCTACAATCATTCCTACTACTCCAAAGAGCAGACCGGCAATAATAATTACCAAGAAAATTTCTAGTGGATGCGACTTTACGCTATTCGAAAATATCAAGGGTTGTGAAAAGAAATTATCGACTAATTGACCTATCAATAATCCTATTAAAACATACCCTGCTTTTGGTAGGATTACGGAGCTAAAATCCATGCCTAAATTGCTGGTCATTGTAAGCACAACCATAATCACTCCTCCAATGATAGGACCCACGTAAGGAATGATATTAAACAAGGCGCAAAGAAAGGCAATTACAATGGCGTTTTCTATGCCTACGATTAAAAGAGTTATGGTGTAAATTACGAACAGGATGAAAATTTGAAGTAACAGACCTACAAAATATCTAGATAAAAGATTATTGATTTTATCGATGGAATTTATGGTTTTGCCTTCATTATTTTGGTTGACGAAAGCTAAAATTCCACGTTGAAAAAGATTGCTGTCTTTTAAGAAGAAAAAAGAAATAAATAAAACAGAGAACAGTCCAATGCTAGCCGTGCTAAGTACGTCTAAAAACGAGTTGAGAAAATTGGGTATAAAGCCTACATTTAAACTATCAACAATGGTTTTTTCAAAATCTGTTTCTTCAATAATTTCGTCAACAACGTTAGGCGCGGTTCCAATGAAGTCCACAATTTGCTGATGCAGTGAATTTAAGTTTTGTTCTAGCTGGTTAATGTCCAACAACGAGAGGTTTTTGCCTTGTTCCGTCAACAGGGGAACGAAAAGTGCTATAATACCTGCCAGCACGCTTACCATAAAAATCATTGTGATGATAACGGACACGGTGTTTGGTAGTTTTAATTTTCTTCTTAAAAAGAGGACTATTGGTCTGCCTATCAGGGCAATGACGGCGGCTATGGCCAAATAGGCAATTACGGACTGTATCTTCCAAAGAAAATAAAGGAGTAGGACTACGCCTACTATTATCCCTACTGAGCGTAGAATTCCTTGACTAATGGTTCTTGCGGTCATTTTTGGTCTATTTATGTGGCTATGTTAGTTTTTAAAAGCATAGAGCACAATATTGGCACCCATTTGTAATGCTTTTGTTCTTATTTCTTCGGGGTCATTATGTACTGATGGGTCTTCCCAGCCATCCCCTAGATCACTTTCGGTGGTAAACAATAGTACAAGTCTGTTTTCATGAAACAAACCTAATGCCTGTGGGCGTTTACCGTCGTGTTCGTGAATTTTTGGCAAACCTTCTGGAAACTTATAAAATTCATTAAAAATAGGATGGTCGCTGCCCAATTCTTCCAAAACGGTATTAGGGAAGGCTTTTTCAAGTGCTTTTTTCAGATAAGGGGCCATTCCGTAGTTGTCATCAATATGTAAAAATCCACCTGAAAAAAGATAAGTTCTTAAATTTTGGGCTTCCTCGTCCGAAAAAACAACATTGCCGTGACCGGTCATATGTAGAAAAGGGTACTGGAAAATAGTACTGCTGCTTATTTCTACGGTTTCTGGCTTTTCGTTCATTAAAGTGCCAACATTTTCATTGCAGAACTTAATAAGATTAGGTAAAGCTGTAGGGTTGGCATACCAATCTCCGCCTCCGTTATACTTAAGAATGGCTACTTCTTGTGCCGTAAGGTGGGTGGTCATAAGAGATAAGATTATAATGCAGTATGTAAGTTGTTTCATCTTAGGGCGAACTAAATAACAATAACTCAAATGTATGAATTATGGTGGGGAAAAGAATTGCACTTATGTGTATTGTTTTGGTAGGATGTGTTACAATGGCTTTTAATATCGATGTAAAGACCAGAAAACTAGAGGCTTTTGAAGCTTTTGAGGGGCATGACCCCATAGTGGTTTTGGAACTTTTTACATCACAAGGTTGTTCTAGTTGCCCACCGGCAGATGTATTGTTGCAACAGGTGAAAAGAGAATATGGTAATTCGGTTTACGCACTTTCATATCATGTTGATTATTGGAATTATATTGGTTGGAAAGACCCGTTCAGTAAATCGGATTATACGGATAAGCAACGTAAGTATAATATCAAATTAAAGAGTAGAAGTAATTATACACCTCAGGTAGTGGTGAATGGTAAGGCTCATTTTGTAGGGTCTAACTCAGGTAAAATGAATGCGACCATAAAGCACTATGGAGCGATAGATACGGAAAATATGGTAGTCTTGAGTCTAGTTGAAAGAAGGGGTAGTTCTGTTTCGTTCAATTATGAGTTAGGTGGAGATGTTACGGGTAAAAATTTACGGGCCATATTGGTCTTGGATGAACGAACTACAGTGGTGAAGCGTGGTGAAAACCGAAATAGAACATTAAAAAACAGTAACATAGTAGTTGGGGAAAAGAATATTGAAATACATGAAACAAATGGTAAAGCTACGATAACAATCCCGGATGTGGTTGAAAATGGAGAAAAATTGAGTCTTATTGTTGTAATGGAGACAACGGATTACGATATCACTGCTGCTGCTAAAACCGAATTATTCAATTAGTGATGTTCTTTTTACCCGTTGTTAATCATGTTCACGGTAGTACAGGCCACAATCGCGGCCGTTTCGGTACGAAGGCGGTATTCCCCCAAGGAAACGGGAAGAAACCCTTTTTCATACGCCATGTCTATTTCGTTTTGCGAAAAATCCCCTTCCGGTCCTATGAGTATGGTAACATCCTTGTCTGGGGCAACTCTTCGTTTTAAATCAACTTTTTCTTCCTCTTCGCAATGTGCAATAAATAAGAGTCCGTTAAGCTCCTTTGCCATAAAATCTTTATAAGAAATAGCATCGTTAAGCTTGGGTAGGTAAGCGCGCAAGCTTTGTTTCATGGCAGATTGTATCACTTTTTCCAAGCGCTCTTTTTTAATGACTTTTCGCTCCGACCTATCGCAAAATATGGGGGTAATCTCACTTATACCTATTTCTGTGGCTTTTTCCAGAAACCATTCCAGACGGTCGTTGTTTTTAGTGGGGGCTACAACCATGTGTAGCCAATGTGCTTTTGGGTGTTTTTTTTGTGTAGATACTATTTGCGCTTTGCATCGTTTTTGGTCTGCAAGAAGTATTTCGGACTTAAAAATATAACCCTTTCCATTTGTAATATGTAGTAGGTCCCCTTCCTTTTTACGCAATACTTTAACAATGTGCCTACTCTCTTCTTGAGAGAAGGTAAACTGTGTAATGCTCTTGTCTAAATCGGGGTTGTAAAATAATTGCATAGGACAAATGTATAAACAATTTTAGAGGCTTAGGTTGTGCTTGGGCACAAGAAAAAATGAACACTGTTATTTACTTACCGGAAATAACGTAACGCGCCTTGGCGGAAACATCCTGTTTTGCAAATACATTTTGTTTGTACTTTAGGTGACCTACAATACCGATCATTGCTGCGTTATCCGTACAATACTCAAACTTTGGTATAAAGGTTTTCCATCCTCTATTTTTTTCGGCCATTTTAAGTGCGTTTCTTATTCCGGAATTGGCACTAACGCCACCTCCAATGGCAATTTGCGTAATACCGGTCTGTTCCACAGCTTTTTTTAGCTTATCCATCAAAATGTTAATGATTGTTTTTTGGATAGAGGCACAAATATCCTTTAGATTTTCTTCAACAAAATTGGGGTTTTGGGCCGTTTCTCTTTGTATGAAATATAGAATGCTCGTTTTTAATCCGCTAAAACTAAAATTAAGGCCGTCTACTTTAGGTTTTGGAAAAGGAAACGCCTTAGGGTTTCCCTCTTGTGCATATTTATCAACTAATGGGCCTCCGGGGTAGGGCAGACCTAAAATTTTAGCGCTTTTATCAAAAGCTTCACCCACTGCGTCATCTAGGGTTTCGCCTAGTATTTCCATGTCAAAATGGTCTCTTACAAGAACAATTTGCGTGTGTCCGCCACTAATGGTCATGGCTAAAAACGGAAACTCCGGAGTGCCATCTGGTTGGCCTTCAATAAAGTGCGCCAAGATGTGTGCTTGCATGTGGTTTACCTCAATTAGGGGCACATTAAGACCTAATGAAAGAGACTTGGCAAAGGAGGTTCCAACAAGAAGTGAACCCATCAATCCGGGGCCGCGTGTAAAAGCTATGGCAGATACTAGTTTTTTGTCGATATTTGCTTTATTCAAAGCTTGGTGTACTACCGGAACAATGTTTTGTTGGTGAGCCCGTGAGGCAAGTTCAGGTACAACACCGCCGTATTCCTCGTGAATCTTTTGAGTGGCCGTTACATTACTGAGCACTTTTTTATTGCTTAAAACAGCAGCGGAAGTGTCGTCGCAAGAAGATTCAATAGCAAGAATATAAATAGTTTCGTTTTTCACCGAGTTTGGAATAAAAGTTGACATCGCAAAGGTAAAACATAAAGACCTATCAAAAAACTTAGAAAAATACTGATTAGAACCATGATGGTACTCGTGCTGATCTGTATTTTGGGTACGGTCATCCTCTCGTTGCCTTTTGTTCAGACAAGTTTTGCTAAGTATGCCACAGATACCATTAACAAGGACTTTGGTACCAGTATAAATATTGATAAGCTCCGTATTTCCTTAATTACATGGGACACCAACTTAGAAGGTGTGTATATTGAAGATTATCAAAAAGACACACTTTTTTACGTAAACCAGCTCACTACTTCCATCCTTAGCATGCGTAATTTAAGCAAGGGTAAATTGGAATTTGGGGATATTAAAATAGATGAGCTGGATTTTAAGCTAAAAACCTATTTAGATAACAGGAATACTAATCTTGAGGTATTCATTGACAAGTTTGATGACGGAAAACCACGTAAACCGGGAACGGACCCGTTCTTTTTCTCTTCTTCCAATGTTGATATTCAGAACAGTACATTTAAACTAATAGATGAGAATTTTGAAAACGAACTATTGTTGGATTTTGAGGAGCTCAATATTGGCGCCACGGATTTTCAGATTTTAGGTCCAGAAGTTTCTGCTAAAATAAATACCATGGCATTTAATAGTCAAAGAGGTATTGATGTAAAACAAATGTCTACCGAGTTTAAATATACCAAGCAACAGATGCGTTTTGATTCATTGCGGATACAGACGGTAGGCTCGCATTTAAAGGGCGATTTGGTTTTTGATTATGAGCGTAAGGATTTTGCCGATTTTCTGAACAAGGTGAATCTTACTGCGGAGTTTACTGAGTCTGCCGTGGCTTTTGATGAAATAAATTTGCTTTATGATCAGTTCGGGAGAGGCAAGGAGGTTAATTTTTCATCTAAAATAAATGGTGTTCTTAATGATTTGAACGCCAACGAGCTTTTCTTGCAATCTGATAACACGGGCATTAGGGGTGATTTTAACTTTAAGAATTTATTTGTGCGGAAAATGCCTTTCATTATGCGTGCAGATATGAAAAACGTAACTTCTAGTTATTATGAGTTACGGGCGCTAATGCCAAATATTTTGGGTAAATCCTTACCGTCTTCGTTTCAAAAATTGGGACAGTTTACCATACGTGGTGATGCGGTTATCACTGAAAATTCCATAGATGCCAAGGTAAATCTGAATACCGCTATTGGTAGTAGTTATGCCGATCTTGAGCTTTCGGAAATAAATAATATAGATAATGCTACGTATAAAGGTTTTGTGTCGCTAATAGACTTTGATCTGGGCGATTTTGCCGAGAATAAAAAGCTGGGTAAAACCTCTCTGGATTTTAATGTAGAAGGGAAAGGCTTTGTGCAGGAAACCTTGAATACAGAGGTGATAGGTGAAGTGTACTCCGTAGAGTTCAATAATTACGAGTATAATAATCTTAAAGTTTCGGGAATACTAAAAGAGCAGTTGTTTGATGGTACCTTGTTGAGTAATGATGAGAATGTCAAATTCAGTTTTAAAGGACTTGCAGATTTTGGTGAAAACCGAAATGATTTCAACTTTATTGCGTCTGTGGACTATGCAGATTTGAACAAGTTGAATTTCATTAAGGACAGCATTTCTATATTTAAGGGCAACGTGAATATGGATGTCACCGGAAACACTTTGGATAATCTGGTGGGCGACATTAAGTTTACAAAAACCATTTTTCAGAATAAGAACGATACTTATTATTTTGAAGATTTTAAGGTGTCTTCCACTTTTGAGGCCAATGGTGATAGGGTTATAGATATCAATTCACCGGATATTATAACCGGGTATATGAAAGGGCGTTTTAAAGTTGCCGAGCTTGGGCGATTGGTTCAGAATTCCCTGGGTAGCATCTATACCAATTATAGGCCTTTTAATATTTCGGATGGGCAAACGCTTGCTTTTAACTTCAAGATTTACAATAAAATTGTAGATGTCTTTTTTCCAGAAGTGAAATTTGACCCTAATACATTTATAAAAGGAAATATAGTAGCAGATGAGGGAGATTTTAAACTCACTTTTAAATCGCCTAGTATAGTTGCTTTCGGTAATGAAGCGGATAATATTGATGTTAAAATAGATAACAAGAACCCGCTATTTAATACGTATATCTCTGTAAGCGATCTTTCTACGAACTATTATGATGTAAAGGACTTCAATTTAATCAACACTACTTTAAAAGATACGCTGTTCTTTAGAACGGAATTTAAAGGCGGTAGTGATCTAAATGATAGTTATAATCTCAATTTTTACCACACGTTTAATAAGGATAATAAATCCGTTATAGGTCTTAAAACTTCAGATGTTAATTTTAAGGGGAACAAATGGATTCTTAACAAGGATGGCGACAATAAGAATAAGGTAGTCATCAACCGTACGTTGGATAGTATTGATATTCGGGAGATTGTAATGAACAATAGTGCTCAAGAGCAAATTAGGCTTAAAGGGCAGTTGGCAGATTCCACTTACAAGGACTTACAACTTCAATTTAAAATCGTTTCGCTTAATAAAATCACCCCTGCAATAGACAGTTTAAAGCTGCAGGGTGAAGTTAACGGGACCCTCAATATTCTACAAAAAGACAATATCTACTTGCCATCTTCTAACCTTGCTGTAGAGGATTTTTCCATTAACGATATGCGTTTGGGCGATTTAACCGTGGGTATTGTTGGGAACAAAGATTTAACGGAGTTCGCGGTAAATTCGCAAATTACGAACAAAGGCATTGAAAAACTCAGCGTGGTAGGTAATATCAATAACAAAGAAGATATGCCCAAGGCCAATTTATTGGTGAGTTTGGATAAGTTTGATTTAGAGCCCTTTGCACCCTTGGGAGAGGATATTATTAGTCATATCCGAGGTTTTGTTAGTGGTAATGCGCGTATACAGGGGCCTGTGGATAATCCGGAATTCAGCGGAACGCTTACATTGGATAAGGCTGGACTGGGAATACCTTATTTAAACGTAGATTATGATTTTGCGGCCAATTCTAGGGTGAATCTGGATAAACAAACTTTTGATTTTGACCAGATCAGAATTACCGATGTAGACAAAAAAACGAAAGCTACATTAGATGGCACGATCAGTCATTCCTTTTTTGATAATTGGCTTTTAGATTTAAATGTTGATACAAAGAATGACCGCCTTTTAATTTTAAACACAGATTTTGAAGAGGAGGTTTTATACTACGGAACCGGTTATTTAGATGGTAAGGGTAGAATTTTTGGGCCTACAAAGGCATTGAATATAAAAGTTGAAGGTAAAACCGCTAGGGGCACCTCGTTAAAGATTCCGTTGAGTGATGTGGCGTCTATTGGAGATTATTCATTTATCAATTTTGTTGAAAAAAACAAGTTGAACCATGTAGAGGAAGAACGTGTTCTTGATGAATTTCAGGGATTGGAACTTACTTTTGATTTAGATGTTACCCCAGATGCCGAGGTAGAGATCGTAACCGATACCAAGACGGGAAGCTCCTTAAAGGGAAGTGGAGTAGGGATTTTGTTGATCCGTATCAATACTAGGGGTGCTTTTGAAATGTATGGCGATTTTGTTGTAGTGGAAGGAGAGTACAATTATAAATTTGGAGGGGTCATCAACAAGACTTTTCAGGTGAAACCTGGTGGAACCATTGTGTGGGATCGCGAACCATTAAAAGCTACTTTGGACCTTGAAGCTGTATATGCTTTAAATGCCAATCCAGCTCCTTTATTGGATAACCCTGGTTATACCCGTCGTATAGCAACCGAGGTTGTTATTAAGCTAACAGATGACCTTGAGAGTCCAGATATTGAATTTAATATAGATTTTCCGGGAACTAACTCTATAGTGCAGTCAGAGCTGGAGTATCGTTTACAGGATCCCACGGTAGAGGAAAGAAATGCATTGTTTTTGTTGGCCCAAGGTTCATTTGTAAATGATCAAACGGGTATAGACCAGCAAGCGGTAACCGGTAATTTGTTGCAATCTGCATCAGGTCTTTTAAACCAAGTTTTGGGTGATAATGATAAATTTAATTTGGGGCTGTCCTATGAGCAAGGTATTCTGGACAGGAGTGCAGATTATCAAACCGAAAATAGAATAGGGGTTACGGTATCTACACAAATAAGTGACCGTTTGCTTTTTAATGGAAAAGTTGGGGTTCCAGTTGGGGGTACTACGGAAACTGTTGTGGCCGGTAATTTTGAAATTCAGTTGCTACTGAACGAAGAAGGTACGCTTAGTGCCAAGTTTTTTAATAGGGAAAATGAAATACAGGAATATCTGGCTGATAGATTAGGATATACTCAGGGCGTGGGTATATCCTATGAGGTGGATTTTAATAGTTTTAGAGAGCTTTTCAAAAATATTTTAAAGAAGGAAGAACCAAAAAAGAAAATTCCGAAACCGGATCAATTCCCTAGTTCGGTAATGGGTAAGGATAGTTTAATAAAATTTTACCCCAAGGATAAACGGCTAAAATAAAACCGTTTATGTGAAAAATTTCGCCCATTAACTTCAACTGCAGATGGGTTATTTTACGGCAGTGAAATCACTAAAAATTCTCGAAAACGTTATAGTTTGGAGGAAAACCTCATTTTACGGCATTCTCAATATACAGGGGTTTTAAAGTGTAAGTTTGTTATAATTTAAAGAAAAAACTAAGAAAATGTGAGCTAAGTTATCATGACGTTAAATTAGAAGGATAAGACAGTTGGAATTCAAATAAGTTTGTTAGTTTTGCGACTTAGTTTTTTTTAATGGCTTCAGAAATAAAAAAAATAGGTGTTTTAACTTCTGGCGGAGATTCCCCCGGCATGAACGCAGCAATACGCTCAGTTGTTAGAACATGTGCCTATATGAAAGTAGATTGCGTAGGTATCTACAGAGGATATCAGGGCATGATAGAGGGGGATTTTAAGCCAATGGACGCAAGAAGCGTTAACAACATTATAAATAAGGGTGGTACCATTCTTAAATCTGCACGTTGTGACGACTTTAGAACGCCAGAAGGAAGGAAAAAAGCTTATGAGCAACTGCAGGCAGAAGGTATTGATGCATTTGTAGTTATAGGTGGAGACGGTAGTTTTACCGGTGCCATGGTATTCAACCAAGAATATCATTTTCCTGTAATAGGTATTCCCGGAACAATAGATAATGACATATTCGGTACTTCCAATACGGTTGGCTTTGATACGGCTATGAATACTGTAGTAGAAGTAATCGATAAAATTAGGGATACAGCCAGTTCTCATAACCGACTTTTCTTTGTAGAAGTTATGGGTAGGGATGTTGGGCATATTGCTTTAAACACTGGAGTTGGCGCAGGAGCGGAAGAAATTCTTATTCCAGAAGCTAATCGTGGTCTTGAGCGTTTGTTAGAATCGTTAAAGCGCAGCAAAAAATCCGGAAAATCTTCTAGTATCGTTGTTGTTGCCGAAGGTGATAAAATAGGAAAAAGTGTCTTTGAGCTTAAGGAATATGTAGAGGAGCATTTACCTATATATGATGTAAGGGTATCCGTATTAGGACACATGCAACGTGGTGGTGCACCATCTTGTTATGACAGGGTGCTGGCCAGTAGAATGGGTGTAAAGGCGGTAGAAAGTTTGTTGGAAGGCCAGACCAATTTTATGGTGGGTATCCAGAACAACAAAATTATATTAACTCCTATCAGTAAGGCTATTAAGGGTCATACTAAAATAGATAAGGAGCTTATTAGGGTTTCAGAAATAATGACAACATAATTAAATTCAAAACAATAGAACATGTCAGATTTAAAAATAGGAATTAACGGATTTGGCCGTATCGGAAGATTGGTCTTTAGAGAAACTGTAAGAAGAGAAGGCGTAGATGTGGTTGCCATCAATGATTTGTTGGATGTTGAGCACTTGGCCTACCTTTTAAAGTATGATTCCGTACACGGTAAGTTCGAAGGTACTGTTGATGTTCAAGATGGTAACTTGATCGTCAACGGTAAAACTGTAAGAATTACAGCAGAGCGTGATCCTAAAAGTATTAAGTGGGATGCAGTTGGTGCTGAAATAGTTGCTGAATGTACCGGTATTTTTACAACTTTGGAAACTGCACAATATCATATTGATGGTGGTGCTAAAAAAGTAGTTATCTCTGCTCCGTCTAAAGATGCGCCAATGTTCGTAATGGGTGTTAACCATAAAGAAGTGAAAGCTTCAAACACTATTGTGTCCAATGCATCTTGTACTACTAACTGTTTAGCTCCTATGGCCAAAGTATTGAACGATAACTTTGGTATTGAAGAGGCTTTGATGACTACAGTTCACGCTACTACTGCAACACAAATGACTGTTGATGGTCCTTCTAGAAAAGACTGGAGAGGTGGTAGAAGTGCTATGTTGAATATTATTCCTGCGTCTACTGGTGCTGCTAAAGCGGTAACTAAAGTTATTCCTGCATTAGAAGGAAAACTTACTGGTATGGCCTTTAGAGTTCCAACTGCAGATGTTTCTGTAGTAGATTTAACGGTTCGTCTTGAAAAGGAAACTTCTTACGAAGAAATCAAAAAAGCTTTTAAAGCAGCTTCTGAAGGTGAGTTGAAAGGTGTTCTAGGATATACTGAAGAGGCTCTTGTTTCTCAGGATTTCGTAAGTGATAAACGTACAAGTATTTTTGATGCCGGCGCCGGTATTGAATTAAACTCTAAGTTCTTCAAATTAATTTGCTGGTACGATAACGAAGCTGGTTTTTCTAACAAAATGGTAGATTTAGCTCAGCACGTTGCTAGTTTGTAATTTTTTTGAATATTACTAATGGTAATCCTGAGAGTGGGCAAAAATTTGCTTATTTTCAGGATTATTTTTTTAAAAGAACATTATGATTTTAATTGTAGATAGTGGGGCCACAAAATCGGACTGGATTGCCTTGGACGAAAAGGGAAATCAGTTGTTTTTGACCCAAACGTTAGGGTTGAGCCCAGAGGTATTAACAAGAGAAGTAATAGAAGATAGACTGGCCAATAATTTTGAGCTTTCTAAAAACAGGGATAAGGTTTCTAGATTGCATTTCTATGGCGCAGGATGTGGAACGGAGCGTATGAAGAGTTTCCTTAGGGAAATCTTTAAAGAGTTTTTTCCAAATGCAAAGGCCGATGTTAAAGAAGATACCTACGCAGCTATTTTCTCTACAACAAAAATTGGTCATCAAGGTATAGTCTGTATTCTGGGAACGGGTTCTAATTGCAGCTATTATGATGGGCATCAGTTGTTCCAGAAAGTAACTTCGTTAGGCTATATCCCTATGGATGATGGTAGTGGTAACTTTTTTGGAAGAAAGTTGATAAGGGATTACTATTTCCACAAAATGCCGCAAGATTTAGGAATCAGATTTGCCAAGGAATATGATTTGGATGCTGATGTAATAAAGGAAAACCTGTACAAGCAGCCTAACCCAAATACATATTTGGCCACGTTTGCCCGCTTTTTAGTTGAGAATAAAAATCACCCTTATTGCAAAGGAGTAATTGATAAAGGTTTTCAGCAGTTCGTAAACAACTATATCATGCAGTTTGAGTTGGCTACAAAGGTGCCAATTAACTTTGTGGGGAGTATTGCTCATTACCTAAGAGATGAGCTGGTAACTGTATTGGAACGTAATGATTTGATTGTTGGTGTTATTAGACAACGACCAATTGAAGGTCTTATGGAGTTCCATAAGGAAACCTTGTAACAATCTGTATAAAGAAAACAAAACGGCCTTGGTTAACAACCAAGGCCGTTTTGTTTTATCGCACTGCTATCACAGAAATTTCAACATTTACGAATTTGGGCAAATTGGCTACTTCAACGGTTTCTCTGGCTGGAGCGGTTTCACTATCAAAATAGGAACCGTAAACTTCGTTTACTTCTGAAAATTGATTCATGTCCGTAAGGAAAATAGAACTCTTCACCACGTTTTCAAAAGTCATATCAGCTTCCGTAAGTATCGCTTTTAAGTTTTCCATAGATTGGCGAGCCTCTCTTTTAATATCTCCTTGAACAAGCTCTCCTGTGGCAGGGTCAATGGGTATTTGTCCCGAAACGTATAGGGTATCTCCGCTTAGAATTGCTTGATTGTAAGGTCCTATTGGGGCCGGGGCGTTAGTGGTGTTTATTATTTTTTTCATGATGATGTATTTTGGTTTAAAAGGAAAAGGTTGGGCTCAAAGCCATCAACGGTAGCAAATATAAATAAGAAACGGTGAAGAATTTAGCTTCTTAACGCTGACTTCGGTTTTCCCATTTCAAATCACTAAGAATAGAACTTTTTATACCGATAAAGAAATACCATCTGGAGTATTGGCCAAATGGAGTCCAGTTAAAGTTCATTCTAAAACTTTTAAGATCTCGTTCAAAACGCAATTGAGTCAAGGTGAAGCCTTTATTTTTGAAATCATAACCACTGGAGCCACCAACCTTCCAGCGGGGAGAAAGTTCTATATCTCCTGAAAACATTAGAGAGTGGCTACTAAACTCGTTCTGGCGGGCCGAATTGAAATAACTGGCCGAATAAGCTAACCTGAAATTCCAGGGTATTTTTGTCCCGTAGCGCGGGTTGTCAATATCTTCATCTTCGTCTCTGTCGTAATCGTCCCCACCACGGCGGTCATCAAAATTATCCGCCCTTCCAAAGAGGTCGTCATCCCTACCACCGCTTTGTGCTACATAATCGTACGCCCCGGCTTCATCTTCGTCCTCTTCTTCTTCATCCTCCTTTTTTCCAAAAAAGGTTTCACTGTCTATAGAGTACCCAATATTAAGATTGGCCTGGGTAAGTCTAAAAAGGCTGCCTCCATTATCAATATTAAACTTTTCTATTCTTCGGCCATTGTTGTCTATGGCGTAGGGGTCCAACCCAGCGGAAAAGTTAATGGACATTTTATTGTCTAGAATGTTTGTTCCACCGTTAATTCTAAGTGGGCTTAGTTTTAAGGAATCCGATTCAAAATTATATCCGGTAGAAATATTAAAATTGCTAAGAATAGGAACTTTTTTAGGTTCGGTGGCTGTTGAATCCTTGTCCCTCACTTTAGCTTCCAAGGTGTTGGCCAAAGAAAAACTAAGACTATTACTTTTCCCTAAGCTTGGAGCTCCGTTTAAGGTACCCTCAAAACGGCTGTACTGTACAACTTCGCCAGTATCATTATTGAGGTATTCGTCATAAAACTGGTCAAAGGAAGGGGAGTAGCCGTAACTTAACGAAGGTCTCATAACATGCCTAAGTGCTTGAATTTTTTTGTCTTCCCCAAAATTAAAAGTACCGTAAACGGTAGTTCCAACGCTGGCACTCATATTGTATTTGTTGTAGCGGTCAAAACCGGAAATCGTATCCCGTACTACGGAGCCAATGGCGCCGTCCTCACCAAGTTCGTACCGCTGGGTAAACGTTTCCAGGGTCCATACGTCTTCATAGCTACCACCCATAGTAACGCTAAAAAATTTGGCAACTTTAAAGTTGGTGCTGATGGGGATTCTGTGTCTGGCACCCACTTTGGCATTATCGAACATGGCCGCTTTTAGAAAATCCTCATCATTGGTAGTAAGAGAGTTACGAGCGTTTACATCATATTGAAAATTAATATTCTGTATTACGCCTTTTTTTATACCGTCCTTTTTTGCAAATGGAAATATACGTTCCATACTGGCCTGAAAAGTAGGCAATGTCATTTGTATGTTGTCTTGATCAGGATTGGCCCGGGCCGTAGGACTCGTATTTTGCGAATGGCTGGCCGTAAGGCTCATGTTTACGGACGGATAGGCCGGAAATGTCTTTGAATATGAGATAGATGATGACAGGTTATTGTTCTGTGTCAAAGGCAAGTTAACCTGGTTTAAAGAGTTCTGGTAATAAGAACTACTTCCTAAGTTTACGGATGCCGAGAAACGTGAATTAGGACTGGCTTTGGTATCCTGGGAGTGGGATATTTGAATGTTCCAGACCTTGCTATTGCTGTAATCGTCAAACCCTTTTTGGCTGGTTACAAGATTTTCATACCTAAAGTTTACGTTACCACGATAGCGATAGCGTTTGGTATACACACTCTGTGTTCTAAAACCATAGCTTCCGTTAGTATAGAAATCTCCCGTAAGGGTAATATCCGCATAATCGGAGAAAGGAACATAATACCCTCCGTTCTGTAAAAAGTAACCTCTGTCCGGATCGTTACCGAATGTAGGCATCATTAAACCTGCAGACCGGCCAACTGTTAAGGGGAAATAGGCAAATGGCAATGCCACGGGCGTGGGAACATCTGCTATGTAAAGATTACTGAAACCGGCAATAACCTTCTTTTTAGGGACAAACTTCGCCTTTCTAATACGGATGTAATAATCTGGATTTACCGTATCGGTTGATGTCGTGAGTTTTCCTTCATGTAAAAAGTAAACTGAATCATTTTCTTTTTTTGTGATTTCGGCATATACCTTCATGGCATCACTTCCCAATTGTCCAAGACCTGCTTGTTGTTCGGTTCTGGAATTCCAGATAAGTGCTTTTTGGGTGTCAAAATTAAAGCGGATACTATCCGGTCTTACCTCATTGTCTCCCTGTTTAAAATAGGGGAGTTGGGTGTAGTTACCCAGGGAATCTTTGATCCGGCCGGCATATACCTCGTTCTTTATATAGTCCATTATAATGATACCCGCCTTTAACTCGGTATCTTGATAATAGATTTCCGCTTCGTTGTAGAGGTATATCTTTTGGTCCTTTTGGCTAAGTTTAACGTAATCCTTGGCCTTGTATTTAATTTTATCTAGAAGAAGAGGGTCCTTTCCATTTTTTCTTTTTAAAGCGGTGGAGTCCCCTGAAATACTGTCCTTTTTAGCCGGGTCGGGAAAAAGTGGCGCAATAATTGTATCCTTTTCTGCCTTAATGGGTAATGGTATAATACCATCTTCTTGTGCAAGTGAGGAGAAAGTGCCAACAAATAGCAATGCCAGTAAAAGAAAAAGATGTTTGTTTGATTGCAAGGCTATATATCCTATTTTTGTAACCGTTTGGCTTTATTTTCGGAGTCCAAACTTACATATATTTTTCGTTCCCCATACAGGGTGTTACCATAAATTTAACCATAATGAAGGCTTATAAACATAGTGAGAACATGCGCGTACGACGGTTTCTTTTATTTCCTATTGTTTTTTTAACACTATTATTATCTTCTTTTCACAAAAATAATGCCCAAGATAACGATAATGATAAGTTTGTTGTGGTGTTGGATGCAGGTCATGGTGGTCATGATCCCGGCAACCTTGGAAACGGCTATTTAGAGAAGAAAATAGCACTGAATATTGTATTGAAGGCGGGTAAGGAATTGGAGAAGAATCCGGATATAAAGGTAATCTACACGAGGGATGACGATACATTTGTAGACCTTTATGAACGAGGGCAAATAGCCAACAAAGCCAATGCCGACCTTTTTGTTTCCGTACATTGCGATTCCCATACATCCAATGCACACGGTGCCGGCACCTTTGTTTTGGGGTTGCATGCCAATAAACAGAATTTTGAGATTGCAAAGAAAGAGAATTCCGTTATCTATCTAGAGGACAATTATAAAGCCAAGTATGCGGATTATGATATAAATTCTCCAGAATCGGTTATAGGTCTTACCATTATGCAGGAAGAGTTTTTGGATCAGAGCATTGCTTTGGCAAAAGCTATCCAAGATAATTTTTCCAATAAATTAAAACGTACCGATAGAAAGGTAAAACAAGCCGGGTTTATTGTTTTACACCAGACCGTAATGCCAAGTGTATTGGTAGAAACAGGTTTTTTGACCAATAAAGAAGAAGGTGCGTATCTCAATTCCAGTAGAGGTCAGAATGAAATGGCCACTTCAATTGCAGAAGCTATTCTTACCTACAAAAAGAATGCGATGGCCAATATAGCGGATTTCACACCCAATACCATTCCAGATGTGCCAGAACCGGAAGTTGTTAAGGCACCAGCAAAAGAAGAGAAAGCTAAAAAGGAAAGTCCGGTTAAGAAAAAAGTGGCAACAAAGAAAATAGAAGATAAGCCGTCTGTGGCCAAGACTACCGAGGTTGCAGTAGAAGAAAAAACAAAGAATGCGGTTCAGATTATAGATGAGGCCAAAGAAAGTGGTGAAAAAGCTGTTTCGGTTAAAGAGGAGCCTAAAGAACAGAAGGCACCGGATACACCATCCAAAACTAAATCTAATGTTATTTATAAGGTTCAAATTATGGCTAGCGCCAAAAATATTCCGTTACGACCCTCCTCTTTTAATGGGTTGAACCGGGTTGAAAAGGAGCCTTATAAAAACCTGTTTAGGTATGTTTATGGAAAAACAAGTTCGCTAGAGGAAGCAAAAATGTTGAAGTCCAATGCCGATTTAAAAGGGTATAAAACATCATATATTGTGGCCTATAGAGATGGTAAGCGTATACCTTTTAAAGATAGCCTCAAGTAGGTTTCACAGCAATAAATAAGTACCTTCCATATTTTATTTCTAATTTTGTTAGAGACCTTCAGCTTTATGAAAGTCTCTTATTAACCCAAAATCGATCCTTTTGAAACTATCCAGGGAAATCAAAACAGGAATTATCGTTATAGGCGGTATACTGTTGTTCATCTTAGGTTTTAGCTACTTAAAATCGTCGCCATTGTTTGAAGATGGTAAAACTTTAAATGCTGTTTATAAGGAAGTTGGAGGCCTGCAGGTAGGGACTCCGGTAACCATAAATGGTTTTGTGGTGGGGAACGTTACCGGTGTGAAATTTAAAGATGAAAGCGGAGATTTATCGGTGGAACTTTTTATTAAGAGCGATTTCGATTTTTCTAAAAATAGTACCGCAGAACTCTATGACACAGGTATTATAGGAGGTAAGGGTATTCAGATAAAACCTGTTTTTGATGGTGCTCCCATGGCAAAAACGGGAGATACTTTACCAAGTAGAATTCAATTGGGGCTTACACAATTGGTCCAAAAACAACTTACTCCTCTGCAACAAAAAGTAGAAGGCGCGGTTACGAATGCAGATAGTTTGCTTATGAACGTAAACGAAGTTCTGGATGATAAGGCCAAAAGAGATTTAAGGGAAACTTTAAGCGGATTGAACAGTACCGTAGCTAGTTTTCAAAAAAGTGCCGAAGTGCTTAACAGAATTTTGAGCAGTAATGAGAGTAGATTGAACGAATCTTTGGATAATTTTGAAACATTGACATCCAATTTTGCTAAACTGTCCGATTCATTGAATAACGCAGGCTTAGGACGTACATTGGCAAATCTTGAGTCTACTATGGGCAATTTAAATAAACTGATGGCCAATATAGAAAAGGGAGACGGTACATTAGGTAAGCTCATGAAGGACGAAGAATTGTACAATAATTTAAACAATGCATCTAGAGAATTAGATTTGTTGTTACAGGATTTTCGTTTAAACCCGAAACGATATGTAAATGTTTCTGTTTTTGGTAAAAAGCAAAAGGAATATGAACTTCCTGAAGAAGACCCGGCCAACCCTCAACAAACTGAACAATAAATGGAATACTTACCCAATATTTTATTTTTAATCGTACTCGTAGCCGGTATTGGCTTCTTTGCTAGGAATGTAAAACGTTTGTCCAGAAATATTAAGCTGGGTAAAGATGTTGATGTGTCCGATAATACAGGGCAGAGATGGAAAAATATGGCCAAGATAGCCTTAGGGCAGACCAAGATGGTCGTTCGTCCTATTGCGGGTTTCCTTCATATTATCGTCTATGTGGGGTTCATTATCATAAATATTGAAGTTGTAGAAATTATTTTGGACGGTCTTTTAGGAACACATCGTCTTTTTGCCCCACTCGGTACAGTTTACGATATTTTAATAGGTTCTTTTGAAATATTGGCTTTTTTGGTTATTGTAGCTGTAACCGTTTTCTGGATTCGTAGAAATATTGTCCGGATTAAAAGATTCTTAAAACCGGAAATGACCGGTTGGCCTAAAAAAGATGGTAACCTTATTCTTTATATAGAATTAGTGCTAATGGTGCTTTTTTTGACCATGAACGGTGCTGATTACCAGTTGCAACAGATGGGTGCTGCACACTATACGGAAGCCGGCATGTTTCCAGTAAGTCAGTTTATAGCACCACTTTTTGACGGAATGTCCGTGAGTTCATTAATTCTTGTTGAACGCACGGCATGGTGGTTACACATTATAGGTATACTTTGTTTTTTGAACTATCTGTACTATTCAAAACACTTGCACATACTTTTAGCTTTTCCTAATACATACTACGGAAAATCAGAGCCTAAAGGACAGTTTAAGAATTTAGATGCGGTAACCGCAGAAGTCAAATTGATGATGGACCCGTCTGCCGACCCTTTTGCCGCTCCAGCCGAAGAAGAGTCTGCCGAACCGGCTAAATTTGGGGCTTCGGATGTTATGGATTTGAGTTGGGTACAACTGTTAAACTCTTACACGTGTACCGAGTGTGGCCGTTGTACGGATGAATGTCCTGCCAACCAGACCGGAAAAAAGCTGTCTCCTAGAAAGATAATGATGGACACCAGAGACAGGTTGGAAGAGGTAGGCAAAAATATAGATGCCAATAAAGGCCAATTTGTTGATGACGGGAAGCAACTTTTGGATGGTTATATTACCCGAGAAGAACTTTGGGCGTGTACTACTTGTAATGCATGTGTACAAGCTTGCCCGGTAAGCATTGATCCGCTTTCTATAATTATGGATATGCGTCAATACTTGGTAATGGAGGAATCTGCCGCTCCTACGGACCTCAATAATATGATGGGTAACGTAGAGAATAATGGCGCTCCTTGGCCTTTTAACCAAATGGACCGATTAAATTGGGCTAAAGAAGAATAGGTATAGTCTTTTAAGGACACTAGAATAATTTATAGAACTTGAATTTTATAGAATGGCGAACGAATTAAGAGTTCCAACAATGGCAGAGCTTTTTGCTGCAGGTCAAAAACCCGAAGTTTTGTTTTGGGTTGGCTGCGCAGGTAGTTTTGATGATAGGGCAAAAAAGATAACCAAAGCATTTGTTCAATTGTTGAATAAGGCAAATGTTTCTTTTGCCGTTTTGGGAACCGAAGAAAGCTGTACCGGAGACCCGGCAAAAAGAGCGGGAAACGAATTTTTGTTCCAAATGCAGGCAGTCACCAATATAGAGGTGATGAATGCCTATGGGATTAACAAAATAGTTACGGCCTGTCCGCATTGTTTTAACACCATTAAAAATGAATACCCCGGTTTGGGCGGTCATTACGAGGTAGTTCATCATACGCAATTCTTGAAAAAGCTTTTTGAAGATGGAAGAATTACTTTGGAAGGTGGAAAATTTAAAGGTAAGCGTATAACCTATCATGATCCGTGCTATTTAGGTAGGGCCAACAATGTTTATGAAGCTCCCCGGGATTTGATCCGTAAATTGGATGCAGAGCTTATAGAAATGAAAAGCTGTAAGGAAAAAGGACTATGTTGTGGTGCCGGTGGTGCCCAAATGTTCAAGGAGCCGGAAAAAGGCAATAAGGACGTTAATATAGAGCGAACCGAACAGGCATTGGAAACACAGCCGGAAATTATTGCCGCCGGGTGCCCGTTTTGCAATACTATGATGACGGATGGTGTAAAGAATAAAGAGAAAGAAGGAGCCATTGCAGTAATGGATATAGCAGAGCTTATGGCTTCTGCCGAAGACTTATAAATGCCCCAATAAGAACCCCAAATTTAGAACACTAAAATGCTAGTAGAATTTAATACATTACCCAATGCTTCACGCATTTGGATTTATCAAGGTAGCCGCAGCTTTACCGAAACAGAACTAGAAGAAATTCAGAAAGAGTTGGATGCGTTCATTACCGAGTGGACGGCTCATGGCAGTCAATTAAAGGCCGGATACGAAATTAAATATAGGAGATTTATAGTATTGGCTTTGGATCAGAGTGCTACAGCGGCATCAGGTTGTTCTATTGATGCATCTGTACATTTTATTCAACATTTAGAAAAAAAATACAATGTTGAGCTGTTGGATAAGATGAATGTTTCCTATAAGCAAGGAGAGCATATTGCCTACAAGCCTCTTGTGGATTTTAAAAAGATGGCAAAGCAAAAAGCCGTCTCAAAAAACACCATTGTTTTCAATAATCTAGTTACCAACAAAGAGGAATATCAGGAACATTGGGAGGTGCCGGCATCGGAAAGTTGGCATTCCCGTTTTATGTAGTAATACTATTTTTTTATTTTCTGAGGTATTGATTTCATTATATATATCGGATGAAATGCAATATTCCTTTTAGTTTTTAGTTATTGCCATAGATCTATTTTATAATGCGGTTTTTTCCTGTTTTTTCCTTTCTTTTTTTCGTATTTCTGAGTGTCAGTGCCCAGCAACATCCTTTGGTAACCAAAGATAGTTTGGCGCAGAGCAATTGGGTAGATGCGCGATACAATGAAATGACCTTGGATCAAAAGCTGGGGCAACTTTTTATGGTTATGGTAGCTTCGGACCAGGCAAAATCCAGTACGGACAAGATAAAAAGCCTCATTAAGGAACAGCAAATAGGAGGGGTTATATTTTCCACCGGAGGTCCAATTAGACAGGCAAAACTTACCAATGAATTTCAATCTGTAGCAAAGGTACCCCTTATGGTTGGTATGGATGCGGAATGGGGTTTGGCCATGCGGTTGGATTCTACCTACGCTTTTCCTTGGAACATGACCTTAGGGGCTATTACGGATAACACCATTGTTTATAAGGTAGGTGAGCGAATAGGGCAACATGCCAAGCGCTTAGGTGTCCATATTAATTTTGCTCCTGATGTAGATATCAACACAAACCCACAAAACCCAATAATAGGTAACCGTTCTTTTGGTGAAGATCGAGAAAATGTAGCCGAAAAAGGTATTGCCTTTATGAAAGGTATGGAAAGTGCAGGGGTACTTTCTAGTGGAAAGCACTTTCCGGGGCATGGAGATACGGCCACGGATTCACATAAAGCTCTTCCTATCATCAATTTTACAAGAGAACGTTTGGATAGTGTAGAATTATATCCGTTTAGAAGGTTGATAGATGAGGGCCTAAGTAGTGTAATGGTAGCACATTTAGAAGTTCCGGCCTTGGAACTGAAAAAAGAGCTTCCTTCTTCGCTGTCGGAACAAATTATTTCAGGTTTGCTCAAAGAAGAAATGTGCTTTGAGGGTCTGGTTTTTACCGATGCCCTTAACATGAAAGGCGTAACCAACCACGGTAAGGACGGTGATGCTGAAGTAGCTGCGTTTATGGCCGGGAATGACATTCTATTAATGCCTACAGAGGTGGCAAAGGCTAAAGAAAAACTAACAAAAGCATATAATAAAGGGAAAATTTCCGAAGAAAGATTGGCTAGTTCGGTAAAGAAAATTCTAATGGCCAAATACAAAGTGGGACTCAACGACTACAAACCCATTCAATTAGAGAATTTATATGAGGATTTAAATTCTAGAACGGATGATTTGGTCTATGAAGAGGCTATTGAAAAGGCACTTACTGTTGTAAAGAACAACTTTTACCTAATGGGCATAAAGCAATTGGAGAATAAAAAGATTGCTTATGTAAAGTTTGGCGATGCGGATAGCGACCCATTTGTTGAAGAACTGAACAAGTATGCTAAGGTTACTCAGGTAAATGCGAGCGATATTGGCACGCTAAAGAACAAACTTAAAGATTACAACTTGGTGATTATTGGTCATCATAAGAGCAATGAAAGTCCGTGGAAAGCCTATAAATTTTCAAAAAAAGAACTGCAATGGTTGAAGGAGATAGCCGAGGAAAGGACTTCCAACCTCATTCTATCTGTATTTGCTAAGCCCTATGCGCTCTTAGATGTACCTTCTTTCAAAAGTATAGACGCGGTGTTGGTCGCCTATCAAAATAGTGAATTGGCACAGCGTAAGGCCGCTCAAGCGATTTTTGGTGCTATTCCTACGGATGGAAAGCTTCCTGTTACAGCAAACCAAGATTTTCCTGTTAATACTCAGGTGAAGTTAAAGTCTCTGTTACGGTTAGGATACAGTTACCCGGAAAGAGTAGGTTTTGATGCCGCTAAACTGGCCCAAGTAGATACTTTGGTAGGGCATGGAATTGATTCGTTAATGTTTCCCGGGGCTCAGGTCTTGATTGCCCGCAAAGGGAAGGTTGTTTACAATAAAGGTTTTGGAAAGCCTACCTATGATTCCAAGGATAGTATTACCACTCAGAGTATTTATGACTTGGCATCCATCACTAAAATTTTAGGAACACTTCCTATGATTATGAAAATGGAAGAAGAGGGAGATATTAAACTTAATAGTACATTTCAAGATTTAATCCCGGAGTACGCAGATACGGAATTAAAAAATGTTACCGTATTAAAAGCTTTGTCCCATTATGGGCGCCTTCCGGCATGGATTGCCTTCTATGTAGATACGCTTGATAAAAACCGAAAGCCCTCAAAGGAGTTCTATAGAACGGAACCAACTGATGGTTTTTCGTATAAGGTAACGGACAAGTTATATTTGACCGATGCTTATAACGATTCAATTTATAATAGGATTGGGCGTCAAGATTTAAAATCCAACCGGTACCGATATAGTGATGTAGGGTATTATGTCATGAAAAAATATGCAGAAAAAGTAGGCGGGAAACGGTTAGATGAGCAAGTAGATAAGTTTCTGTATCAACCGATAGGTGCAACAAGTACGGCATATAATCCACTTGAGAAATTTCCAAAAAATAGGATTGTTCCATCTGAAGAAGATAAGTATTACCGCTATGAAACCGTTCAGGGCTATGTTCATGATATGGGCGCTGCCATGCAAGGCGGTGTAGGAGGCCATGCAGGCCTTTTTAGCAATGCGGAAGATGTAGCTAAGATTATGCAAATGTACTTGCAGAACGGTATGTATGGGGGAACCAGGTTCTTGGACGCCCGTACCGTGAAAAAATTCAATACCTGTTATTTTTGTGATGAAAATGTGAGACGGGGTGTAGGTTTTGATAAACCCCAACTAAAAGATAGCGGACCTACTTGTGGATGCGTTTCAAGGAAAAGTTTTGGGCATAGTGGTTTTACGGGTACGTACACTTGGGCCGATCCTGAGGAAGAGATTGTTTATGTGTTCTTATCCAATAGAACATACCCGTCTTCATCCAATACACTTTTGATAAAATCAGGGTTAAGAACCCGGATTCAGCAGGTTATCTATGATGCCATTCTAAATTAAATCAATCTTTTTTCATGTTGTACTTCACTGTATATCAATTTCTCAATTGATATACAGCGCGTTTCGTGTGCAATCTAGAGGCAGGTTTAAAATTTAGAACAACTTATACCGACATACTTTATAGATTTAGCTAAATTTGACTAATGAAAATAGCAATAGTTTGTTACCCTACTTTTGGGGGCAGCGGTGTAGTAGCCACAGAACTGGGTATAGCTTTGGCCAATAGAGGTCATGAAGTTCATTTTGTAACCTATAAGCAACCGGTTCGTTTGGGGCTTTTGGGCAACAAGATTTATTTTCATGAGGTTCATGTGCCCGAATATCCTCTATTCAAATATCAGCCTTATGAACTGGCCTTATCAAGTAAATTGGTAGATACTATAAAGCTTCATAAGATAGACCTTCTTCATGTGCACTATGCAATACCGCATGCGTATGCAGGTTACATGGCAAAAAAGATGTTGGAGGAAGAAGGCATATACGTACCTATGATTACAACACTGCATGGTACGGATATTACTTTGGTTGGTAAGCATCCGTTCTATAAACCTGCGGTTACCTTTAGCATCAATAAATCGGATGTGGTTACTTCGGTTTCAGAAAACCTGAAACAAAACACCATGGAAATTTTTGATATAAAAAAGGAAATAGAGGTTGTACCCAACTTTATTGATAAATCAAATTACAGCACATCTTTTACGGACTGTCAGCGTTCTTTGATGGCAGAGGATGATGAACGGATTATCACCCACATCAGTAACTTTAGAAAGGTAAAACGTATTCCTGATGTAATTGAGATTTTTGACCGGGTACAGAAAGAAATTCCGGCCAAATTGGTAATGGTAGGAGAAGGTCCTGAAAAAGCAAATGCCGAAAGGTTATGTGAGGAAAAAGGAATTTCGGATAGGGTGATATTTTTAGGGAATAGTAATGAGATAGACCGGATACTGTGTTTTTCCGATTTATTTTTATTGCCATCCGAGTCGGAGAGTTTTGGATTGGCCGCTCTGGAAGCCATGATAAATAAAGTACCTGTTATTTCCAGTAATGCTGGAGGTATACCAGAGGTTAATGAACATGGAATTACCGGTTTCTTAAGTGATGTTGGCGATGTTGTGGATATGGCTAAGAATGCCATAAGTATTTTAAAGGACGATGCAACTTTGGAAACGTTCAAGAAAAATGCCGTTATTTCTGCTGAGCGTTTTGATATAATGAAGGTTTTACCTTTGTACGAAGCCCTTTATGAAAAAGCATATAAGGCAAGATTTGATAAATCGTATAGTTAGTATGAAATCCGTTCTCTTAATTTTTTTAGTCTTGTTTTCAACCTGTAAAGTGCAGGAGAAGAGGGCAGAGAATGATGGAGAATTACAAACCCTAACCCAAGCCCGATTGCAACTTATAGAAAGTGATAATTATAGCGGTTCGGACCAAGAAGAATTCTTGGTAGTTACGGATATGAAAACGTTGCAGAAGTTTTATTCAACGGTTAACAGAACAAGGAAACCAGGGTTACCGGTCCCTCAAGTAGATTTTTCAAAGGAAGTTTTGGTTATTTATTGTGCTGGAAAGAGGGAAAACTCCTTTCAACCTAGGTTGTTCGTTGAAAATGAGACCGAAGACCAGCTTGTTTTAAAAGTTGAAAATATTACCGGTAACGTTGATACATCAACTTCTATAATTACACCGTTCTCCGTATACAAATTACCACTTACACAGAAAAATATCCTCTTACAACAGTAACGTTAAGGGCTGTTAAGAATATTATAATTCCAGCAGACCATCGAATTTTGTTACCGTTCAAAGTGTATTGTAGTCTTATTGGTTTGATAGTCATTACTTTGTAGTTAGAACACCCAAATCTAATTGCTATGAAAACCTATACGTATTATATAGTGGCTATGCTATGCGCTTCGGTCAATTTGCTACAGGCACAAGAAGAACTTCAACTTACCAAAAAAGATAGTATTTTAAAGAGCTCATGGATGTTTGGCATTGGCTACAACATTGTGGATGATTCTGGTGATGTTTTTGACGAGCTCTTTTCATTTGGCGAGCAGTGGAACGTACTTTCTTATCCATCTAGGGTAAGCATAGGCAGATATTTTAAAAGTGGAATAGGAGTAGAGGCTATTGGTAGCTATAATAAATATAAGATAGGTAAGTTTATTGATGGAGAAACAAACCTTGAAGAATCTCACTACTATGGGCTGGATGCAAGATTAACTTATGATCTTAATAAAATTATAGGACAAACGGGCTGGTTTGACCCCTACTTGGGTGTTGGTGCTGGCTATACAGATGCGAACAATCAGCCAAGGGGAACTTATAATGCGGTTGTAGGCTTTAGAACTTGGTTTTCCGATAGAATTGGACTGGATTTTAGTTCATCAGGAAAGTGGTCGGCCAATAATGATCAGGCCACCAATCATTTGCAACATGCTGCCGGAGTAGTGTATCAATTTGGCATAGAAAAGGGATTGTCCAAAAAAGGAGAAGAGAAGTTGGCCCTAATGGAAGAATTGGCCCAAAAGCTTCAAAAAGAAAAAGATTCTCTTGCTGCCGTTGAGCAACGGGAAAGAGAACAGGCTGCAATAGCCGCTCGCTTGGCGAAAGAAAAGGAAGAGGCACGTTTGGCTGCTGCAGAAAAGGCCAAATTAGAGGCAGAGAACCAACGTAAAGCAAAAATAAAAGCAGAAATTAATGATTTAGGTTTTGCTTACTTTGACTTGAATTCATCCTACTTAAATGCAAAATCGAAAAAAGTATTGGATGGGTTAGCGGTTATTCTGGAAAAACATCCGGAATTGGAATTGAAAATTACTTCCCATACGGATTCTAGAGGTGCATCAAAATATAATGACTGGTTATCCCAAAGAAGGGTAGATAGAACCAAAGCCTATCTTTTGAAGAAGGGCGTTGAAGCTAGTAGACTTTCTGCCGAAGCTTATGGTGAAAGCAATTTGTTGAATGAATGTGATGATACTACGCATTGTAGTGAAGAAAAGCACCAAATAAACAGACGATCAGAATTTATAATTGCTAAATTTTAGTTACTAAGAGATTAAGCCTTTCTTAAGCCATTTTCTCTTGGCCCAAAAGTTGAACTTAATATAGTAGTAGGATAAATTTACCGGCCAAGAAAGCCAATAGAAGCCTTTGTAGTACAAGAAGGGTTTTATCTTTACCAAGTATCTAAAGACCTTTTCAGGCGATTTTATAAAGGTTTTGATAAGACCTATTTTGGAAATAGTTATTTGATTGGGGTCGTATTCTAGACCAACTTTATTTTCGCCTACGTTTTGGTAGAACCCCTTAGTAATTTGTTTTATGAAATTAAGCTTCTTTCTGTTGGTGAATATACCAGTTCGTAAAGCCATATCCGTTATATACTCCTGGGTTACTTGCTCTGAGTAATCTATAGGACGAAGTTCTGTAAACAGATTTTTAAATTCTGTGTACATGTAATCTTGAATAGGAGAAATAAATTTATCGAAAACCATTTTCTCATTGGGTTCATGGTATTCAACGGTTGGGGACTCTCCTTCTTCTGCAAACTTATAGGCTAATGTACTGCCATGGGGTGCAGCTAACAATTGTTCGTAAAGTTGTCCATTTGCCATTAGGATATCATCATAGAAATCTTGGCTAGGATATATGGAGAAATTCAAACCAAATCTTTTGGTGTCCTTTTCTATATTATATATTTCCTTTAAACCTAAGTAGTACCCGGTTACCGGTGTTTTCTTATTTAGGAACTTGTAAATACTCTCTTGCATGGTTCCTCCCCAACCAACATCAACTAGGGCAAGGCCATCTTTTTCATAATTGGCTCCAAAAGATTTTAGATACGTTAAAAATGCAGTTTTCTGTAAATTTCTATTTTTCTCGTAGGCAATTTGAAAAGCTTCGTTTTCTCTAAGAAGTTCCATAGTGGGCGATTTAAAGAAGTCCGTTATGGTCTCGTCCTTAGAGGCGGGTATGTCTTTGGTAATGTTGTTCTTGGTAGTGTCCGAAAAAGGAAACCAATCAAGAAAATGCTGTAAGGACATATCTCCAAACTTCCTTAATAGCTCTTCAAAATCTTCGTTTTCCAAAGGTCGCAAGGCCAGTTGGGTGGCAGATTGTCTAGAAGCCTTTAGGTAATGTGTGTTTATCTTTTCTTCACATTTAAATAAGTTCATTTCTTGATAACAATCAAACAATTGTTTTAGAAAATGACCTTCTCTGGCGAGGAAAAATAAGTCTTTGGTCCCATTTCTTCTGGCATTAATATAGAGTCTTTCCGTAAAGAAATAGAAATGAATTATATATTCACTAAACTTATGTTCACTATTTAAACATCTTGATTTAATAAGGTTACAGGCCTTTCTAAAATCATTTTTATCAGATCCTAAAAGATTACGTTTGTTCCTGAATTTATGCGAAAAATGTTTTAAATGTAAGGAGTCAATAGCATATTTGGAGGCGTTTATATCATCACTTTTTTTATTGTCTCCAATCATCAATACAGATTTAGCTTCTGTATTGGTCTTATCAAGTACATATGGGTATAATCCACCTTTTTCTTTACTAAGTCCTACGGTACTTGATATAAATACAGCATCAAAGAGGTCTGCAATTTTATGATGCTCTAGTATTCTTAAAATTACCCTTTTGGAAAGGTAAAAGTCTGATAGTAAATATATTTTATATCCTTTCTGTTTATAATACGAAAGAATTTCAATAAGCTCGTCATTTTTAAACTGAACGGATATTTCCGCAATATAATCTGCGTTTTCAAATAGGTTTTTGAATCTAGCGAATGGAACATCATGTAGATTCTCTGAATTGATAAGTCTTCTGTAGACTTCTTCAATAACCTCTTTGTATTTTATCTCCAGTGTAGACCGGTGTTGCTTTTTCCCGAGGTACAATAATGATTCGTTACGTATTGTAAAGAGTTTTTCGGAAGAAAGTTTCATACCAAGCTCCCGGACCATAAATTTGCCCCATAAGCGTAAAGCATAGTTGGGGTGTACAGTACGATGAACTAGTGTATCAAAGAAGTCTGTAAAAAGAACTTCCCGATTTGGAAACCGCGAAATTCTACGCTTCAGGTCTATCAAGGGGGATCAGTTAAAATAATTTAATTAACTTCTAATTGACAGATCTAACGGATAAATAGAAGAAAAATTATTGGGGATCTATGATAAATAGAAAGAATAATATCTTCTTTCAATTCTGCGAACCAAACTTTTAGGGTCGACTTTTGGGAACTTTTATTTAATTCAGCCACGATGTTCTCGTTTACGGGGTTTAACTGCGAATATATACGACGAAGTGTAGTGTCTGGACGTTTTTTAAGAAAATATTAAGAAAATATTCGATGAACGGCAGAACCGGTTTTAAAAAGCCGGTTTTTTCTCTAATTTGTTTTAAAAAGATGATGAAAATGCAGTATTGGAGAGCACCGTTTTGCTGTTTTTTCCTATAACCAAGTAAGAATCAGATTGGTCTAAAATTGAGTAAACGTTAATTTCCGACTCTTTTTCGTCGCTTTCATAAAGAAAATCGTAAATATTCCTTCTTAAAAAATCGAATTTGCTACTCTTAAAATTTATGGATTCAATATTCTTGATTTCCGTATGAAAAGGTATATTGGTGTGTTTAATTTTGGGCAATTCACTATTTAATTCCTGAGAGTTTTTTCTTTTGGATTGGTAATTGTGGTATTTTTCAATCAATCCTTTTTCGCGTACATATTGCTTCAGGGCTTTCAATAAATAGTATGATGTAGCTTTTAATCTTCCTATCAATGATTTTTTTAAAAAGAAAATTTCATATTGGTAATCGTAAACAGTATTGCACCAACGTCTTTTCCAATAGAAATCGCCTTTGGAAAAAGTTATAAGTTTTATTTTGTTAGAGATACACCATTCTATTTGTTTCATTAAGTCCGTATACCCTGTATTGAATTTTGAATAATCAATGTCATAGGTTCTTATATATTGAAAGATTACGTCTTTCATGTGAAAGTTAAGACAAATATCAATTGGCATTTTTCCGTTATAGATAACATAGAACGAAGCCTTTTTGTCTAAGATCATTTGGTAAACATGTGCTCTGTAAAAGTCTTGCGTAGCTAGGTTAATATTGTCTTTGATTCCTTTTTCTAATGAACGTAGCTCCAATAGGCGGTAAAACTCGTCCATTAAAAAATCGTATTCCGGTTTTTCAATAGCACCAAAATACATTTGATACCTAATGTCAAAACACTGTTCCAGTTTCTTTTGTTCCCGACGTAGTTTATAACGACTGGTTTTTCCGAACCTCTCATTAAGGTAGTCCGGGAGCGATTTTACGTTTTCAAAATTAATGAGGAAACCGGGATACTGCTTTATACTAAAACACCCTATTTCTTTAGGAAGTACATCTTTTTTTACCGTAAAATAACTAGGAATATCCTCCACAACAAAAGATGTAGCTGGCAGTTGAAATTTTTCTTCTTTAGAATTGGTGAAAACTAGTTCTTGTGTATAGCGGTTCAGTAAGCTTTTGTAATAAGAGGGCAAGGACTCTTTTGTGTATACGCTAAAGAAAAAGTTTAATGAATTCATGTGTGATTAGCAGATGCTTACTCTGCCGTATTTGGTAAAGGCTTGGATGATTTAGCTTTCTCTAGATAGTTAGCTAACTCTTTTGCAATTAAGGCTCTTCCATGTGAGTTCCAGTGATGGTCATAGATAAGAGTAGTGGGTTTCTGTGAGTTTTCAAAACTAATAGAGAAATCAATATAACATATGTCATTATCACGACAAAATGCTAGAAAACGCTCGCTGGTTTTTCTACTGTCCAAAAGTAAGCTGGTTTTACTTTTGTCAAAACCATATAGTTTTATAAGATTTTTGAAATTGGCAATCCGTTCTTGATCTTGTTTTAATTTTGCTTCTTCACTGTCTTTTAGCTCGTTGGTTTGATACCCTTTTTCGGTTTCATTAAAAGCTACACCGCGTTGTGCGAGTTTTTTTAGCGGTTCTACAATCCCAATTTTGCTTCCGTAGGCCAATAGCTTAATGTTGTCCCTTATTTTAAATAATGTAGAGGACAACATTTTTATTCGGTCTTTGTTTGGCTCATATTCTGCGCGGCCCAAATCGTTATCGTAATTCAAGTATAGAACAATTTGATCTATAAGTTTAAAATCATCTTGATAGGCATACACAAGATGCATTTGATTGGCAAAATCATAACCCGCATATCCATACTCATAAACTTGTACGCCATTAGTCTGGTTTTCTATTTGTTTACCTATAGAGTTGGTGAAATCTTGATGAAAACCCTCAATAAAAGAGTCTCCAATTAGTGCCATTTCATATGTATCCGTAGATGGGGTAAATTCCCTAAAGGAATTAAAACCGGCTTTATTAATGTGGAATTTCGAGAAATTTTGATTTCTATTTCCAGTAACAGCATAGCCGTCATGGTCAGGTACTCGCTTTTCAACGCCGTATTCGTCTATAAAACGGGGTGGGTCTTCAGTATATAAATGGAATACCCTAACAATTACTTCCAATACAAGAAGAATCAATAGAATATATACTATAGTTTTTAGAACAAATTTTTTCATCCCAACTAAAATTGAAAGTAGATAAACGAACGGTTTACGCCATCATCATAGAATAATAATATACTCAAAACTACCAGGGTATACAATAAAAACCGGACAACTGGCGAACTGAATTTAAATGGGGACCTCTCATCCTTTCTTATCAGATATTCATAAATAGTGAAAAGGGCAATCAATACATAAAAGTCCAGCATTCTATAGCCCATAGGGTGCATATAGGGTTCGTAGCGAAAGTTATTGCCTATCTGCTTTATGAAATCAAAAGAGGAGGATAGGGAAGGGGACCTAAAAAATATTCTGGAAAAAGTAACCAGAAAGAAAGTTAAAAGTACTTGGCCTATTTCCGTAATACTAGGTAACCAGGTACGTTCTGCAATAACATTATCTGCGTACACCCGATTTCTTCCCATTAAAAATACGGGAATGTAGAGTAGAGCATGAATACCGCCCCAAAAAACAAATGTCCAATTTGCACCATGCCAAAGGCCACTTACCAGGAAAATAACCGCAATGTTCCGTAATGATTTTAGTTTGCTTACCCGTGAACCTCCCATGGGAATGTACAGGTAATGCCTGAACCATGTACTTAATGAAATGTGCCATCTTTGCCAGTATTCCGCAATGTTCCTAGAGAAGTTTGGAAACTTGAAGTTAGACATTAGTTCTACACCAAAAAGTTTTGCGGTGCCAATAGCAATATCTGTATAACCGCTAAAATCACCATATACCTGAAAACTAAAAAGCGACACCCCAAGGATAAGAGTAGAGGCTGGGTAATCTGGGTAATTGGTAAAAATGTCGTCTACTATAGGAGCGAGAGAATCGGCTATGACTAGCTTTTTAAAGAACCCCCATAGAATTAATTTAAGACCACTAGTAGCTTGTTCGTAGCTAAAAACCCGGCGTGTATTAATTTGGTTCAATAAATTTGACGCCCTTTCAATTGGTCCTGCCACAAGTTGAGGAAAGAAAGCTACAAAGGCGGCAAAAGAAACGAAATTGGTAGTAGGTTTCAGTTTTTTATAGTAAATATCAAACGAGTAGGACATGGTTTGGAAAGTGTAAAAAGATATCCCTACAGGTAGAATAATACGGAGTGTCCAAACACTTTTAATACTATACCCTAGTGCATTTACAGACTCTATAAAGGAGTCAACAAAGAAGTTGAAATACTTAAAAAAGCCTAATAGTCCTAGGTTAAAAGCTACACTTACCCATAACCAATATTTGGCTTTTTGCTTGTTGTCCTGATATTTGAAAATTTGTTGGCCAACGAAAAAATCTAGAACGGTGCTAAGAAATATTAAAATAAGAAAACGCCAATCCCACCAGCCATAAAAGACATAACTGGCTACAATTACCAATAAATTTTGAATTTTCAGGCTCTTTTTGAACACAAACCAGTACAGTGCAAAGACCACTGGAAGAAAAATCAAAAAATCAAGCGAATTAAACAGCACTGTTATTTAATGTTTATTGTGTTAATATCATTTTTGTTCAATAGTTACAATGGTTGAACTGGTATTGCCTTTGCTTTTTTTGCTTGGCCTATAAAGTAATACTGTTTTGCATTGTCTCTATATACTTTTAAGTCTTTTGAACATTCATCATTAAGATATAAGAACTCAAAAGCCAATGATTTTAGTATATGGTTTTCCGCAGCGTTTAAATCAATTTCGGTTAAATCATTTTGGTGCGGCTCTTCAGAAATAGCCTCAAATTTGAACGCGGTCTGCATTGTTGACACTTCTGTTTTCGCGCTCTTAAGCTTATAAGTTAGTCTATGCAATCTTTCGTTTACATTTTTCTCACGCAACTTCTGTTTTAAATCAAAAAAGGATTTTAATCCCCGAGCCAATGTTTTAGCTAATATGGATGAGGAGTCATAAAAAATATGGTATTCAAAATCGTATGTTTTGTTGGACCATCTAGTTTTATAATCAAAATATCCTTTTGAGAAATCAAAAATCTTAATTTTTTCAGTTAGGCAATATTCAATTAGTTTCATGATAGTGACCGAGCCTAAATGGAATTTGGCATAGTCAATATCAAAAACGGTAATGGCATCAAAAAGTACGGTATCGGAATGGTAGTTTAAGGTAACTCCAATGGGAGCATTTTCGTCATAAATAACGAACAAAGAAGCCTTGTTTTCCAGAATTAAGGGATAAGCAACATCATAATAAAACTGCCATTCTTCAGGATTGAGGTTATTATTTGTTATTTGTTTATCGTTAAAGCGTTTTGTAAGTAATTCTTTAAATGAAACAAAAACCGCATCATACTCATCTTTAGTGATTTCACCAAAGTACATTTTATAAGTAATATCAAAACAGGCTTCAAAGCGCTTTTTGTATTTATTCAATTTGTATCTGCTACTCTTACTGAAAGTAGCAAGCATATACTCGTTGAAGTTGCTGTACTCTTCTAAATTTATTGCAAAACCAGGATATTGCTTTGAGCTTTGAAACTTGAGTTTTGAGTCAGCTGGAACGCTTATATCATTATTAAAATATGCGGGAACATCATAAATGAGAAAGACCTTATTTTTATAACCCTTACCATCTGTACTTCCTATGCTGTAATCCATACCCTTAGTTAGGGTTTTTCCAGAATTAATATATAAAGGCAAGTAGCTTGAGCCATAAAAACCAATATTCTTAAAGCAATCAAAGCTCAGTGGTTTCTTATTTTGGTTAAAGTGTTTAGACCAAACGGAAACGTAGGTATCTGAGAGAAAGGGATTATTTTTTATCAAAACAGATTAAGATTAATTAGATTTGGGCATTTGGCGATATGCTGGAAAAAAATTGCTTTCACCATCATTTGTGCTGTCGCATAGCTGCTCTTCCCGCTTTTTAACCAAGTCTTTGTAGACTTTAGGATTTACAATCCATTTCCAAAATTTAGCCGGTCTGTGATTTTTGGAAAAAGTGGATTTAAAAGCGAATAAAGAATCACTTTTAACACCTTTTCCACCGCCAAGATTAAAAAATTTGTAGTTTTCCTCAGTAGCATCAATACGCATAGTATCAATAATCAGCTTAATAGCATTAAGGTTAACATACTCTTCCTTATAGCCGGATAAATGATATTGAACAATCTCATCGGTCTTAATAAACATGGCGCCACCTATAACTTCTTGGGTTTCATCTATAACACATAGTAAAAGTTCTGTTTTAAAGAATGAACTTAACATGAGCTGATAAAAATAACGGTCATTGAAAAAATAACTTTCATCCGCATTTACCCTACGCATGTTTTCGTAATAGATATCCATAAAAGTCCGAATATCCTCCTCGGAAGTACCTTTTCTGACAGAACATACTTTTCTGCTTTTGTTGATGTAAGTCTTTAAGCGACTACTGTATTGTTGGCGCTGTATATCCAAGGGAAGGGTAAGGTCTATATAGACCACTTCTCCAGGACTTGAAATATCTCCAATATTGGCAAGAATCTCTTCTTGATGGTCTATATAAGGATGAAGTCTAGAAAAAACGGAAACTATTTTTTGCTCAATAAAAAGCTTCTGTAATTCAATTTTGAACGTGGTATTTTCAAAGTTAAGGCTCTTGGTACTGCAGAGTGGTCCGGCATAACCATAGACAGAAGTTACATCTTTATAGCATGTCCCTTCAATATCTCTTAGCATTAAAGGTATAATAATACTGGCCCCATCTTCTTCATAGTGAATTAGAATAGGTGTCTCGTCTTCGTTTTTTGAAAGGTAATGATAGTGGTAGGTATGGTAAAAGTCACAGTGGTCGACCATTTTCATGAGATCGTTCCATTCATTCCTTTCGGTTACAATTTCAATCATTAATGCAGGTTAAATGCTTGAGGTAGAAGTAATCTTAAACCTCAGGTTAGTGTTGGATTTCATTGTTGAGATTTCTCAATAGAATTTAACCGTAAAGCAAAATTTTGATTACTGATGTGGTGTTGGTTAGCAAATAACTTTTTCTTGAAGCCATTTGATTGTATTTAATTGATACTCAGTTATAAATTGTCTAATGTAAACCTATTTTCGCATGGTGTAAAGATGAGTAAAATAGTATTATAAAATTACTGCTTTAAGGAGGATTTTCAAAAAAATAGGATAGTTAACTTTTATTCAAAAAATAAGGTGATAATTGCTTTATGTTACGGCGATATCTCCAATTTTCTCTATAAAAACTTTAGGAAGATGGGTTTCGGTAAAATAGCGATAGCCATCATTATGAATGTTTAAGCCATTGTCAATCAGTCCTATACTATTCCATCCTAGATGATTGGGAGCTATAAAATCTTTCCTTACATTGTCCGCTACATAGCAGTAATTATGATTTGCAAAGGTTTTTTCTATTTCTAAGTAGTTGTTTTTATCAGGTTTTTCCGAGCCCAACTCTTCAGAAATAACTATTTTATCAAAGTAAGTTTCAATACCTAACGCTAAAAGCTTCGCTCTTTGGGTTTTGCTGCGCCCATCCGTAATTATAGCCAATTTTCCTCCCTTATCCTTAATTGATTGTAGTAAAGGAAGAACCCCTGAAAATGGTTGTATAGTAGGATTGTGATTCCGGTAAAGGTTTATGAGAGCTTCCTTTTTGATATTATAAGTAGTTGCTAAATGTTCAAATACGTTTTCTTTATTTCTGTACATAGAGAACATTTGTGCAAATAGAGGCTTCCATTCTTTGGAACCCAATTCTTGGGCAATTGCACAATAGGCCGACCTAAGGAAGTCAATTTCATTATAGAGTGTATCGTCTAAATCAAAAACGATAACTGTTTTTTCATCAACCTTTATATCCATGAACTAGAATTTCATCATCGTATCGTATCATAAGCAAATCATTTTCCCAACAATCAAAGTTTTCCTCAATATGTTTGCCTTGAGTAAATTCCTCAATAATCCATTTTGGATAATTGGCTCCTGATAAATAGGATAGGGGGTAGCCACCACCAAATCTAGGGTTAATTTCTATAGCCCTCACCTTATCTTCTGTATTATGAACAAAAAATTGAGCTGTAAGACATCCAACAGCACCATTAACATGGGCTAAATTCTTCTTAATGTAATCAACCAAGAGATTCTTAACGGTCAAAGCTTTGTAAACTTCACCATCTCTAACTTCAATCCGTTTGCGAGGAACTACACATTTTAGTTTGTTATCTTTTCCATAATATAAATCGCAGGTGAATTCATCATAAAAGTCATGGTCAAGGTACTCCAAGAACATGAGCTTATCATTTTCAAAATGATAGGAGGTCAAATCTTTTTCCTCCTTTATAAGATAAGTGTCTACACTACGACTACCGTCTATTGGCTTAATGAATAAGGGTAGTTCATAATTATCTTTTGAAAACTCTTTGGCTACCGCAACATTATGTTCCTCAAAAAACTTATGAATTTGTCTTTTATCCCTGCATTTGCCTACAAAATCAGATGAAGCCACTACAGGAGTAACCCCATTTTTTTCTAAAAGAAGCCTATTCTGAGACAGCGGTAGTAATTCTGTATCTATCGTTGGAATCAATAACTTAATATTCCTATCTCTACATTCTTTTATGAGAACATCAAAATAGTCAGGATGTGTAACAAAAGGTACTTTAAAATAACCGTCGGCTATTTGGCAGGCTCCGGATAAAGTTGGATCGGCATCTGAAGCAAATACCTTTGCACTAGGGTATATTTTTTTAAGTTCCTTTTGAAAAGCTCTGACAAGAGAAACGCGTCTGCCTGCAGAAGATATGAGAACGTTCATTGTGTTATGGTATAAAAAGATCGGAACATCTTTATGAATGGATTAATCAAAGGTTTTCTATTAAATACGAAAACCAAGCAAGAATAGCCTATTCCGTGATAATCTTCTCCTATGAATTTTTTTAATGGGTAAGCATCTATTTTTTCAAAATCCGATAACATGGCCGGAATCTCCGAAACTGATATATCCGACTTCATTAAACGAACCATAAGGAAAAAAACAAACGATTGCTGTCTGGTCTTTAACCGTTTAATGCATGCTTGGGCATTTTCATGCTCCTTGGGAACAGTTGCTATTAACTTATCAAATACATGAGCGGCATTGGCGTTGTCATAAATTACTTTATTGTAATGTTCCGGGCTCTTATTGCGCATTGCCGAAGTTGGTAAAATTCGGTATCTATGTACGTCTAAATTGGTATGTGCCATTCTTTTGGCTTGGCAGAACAGCTCGGCAGTGAGTATGGCATCTTCCATCCATTTACCTTCAATAAAACGGATCCCCGTATTTTTTATGAACTCTCTTTTTATGAGGTACCACCAGATTTCATTTTGGTGTTTCCTATGGGCCAAATAAGATATACCATCTTCAATAGTAAGATCGTTTAATTTACTACCCAAGTTTTCGGAAACGGGATACTTTTTTTCTACAACAGACTTTGTTCTAAATGTAAGGATATCCAAACTATGATCTGAAGCTAATTTTAACAGCACTGGCAAAGTGTTTTCCGCTACATAATCATCTGGGTCCAAAAAATAAATATATTCGCCCTGTGCCATGTCGTAACCTGAATTACGAGCGGCCCCAACCCCAGCATTTTTTTTGTCTATGACCTTTATATGGTCATTTCTTTTGGCATAGTCCATGGCAATTTCAAGCGTTTTGTCCTTGGACTCATCATTTACAATAATGATTTCATACTCTTCAGGGAGCAGGCTTTGCTTCAATAGGCTATCTACACATTCGGGCAGATAGAGTTCCATGTTGTAGCAGGGGATGATTATACTTAACTTCATACTTTACTGTTTCCTGTAAAAACTTCCATAGTTGCGCTTGAATCTGAACTAATGCCATCACTCTTGATAACCTTTTGGATAGTTAGAAAAAGAATTTTTAAATCTAACCAAAACGAGCGGTTTTCAACGTACCAAACATCATATTCAAATTTTTTGTCCCAAGAAATCGCGTTTCTTCCATTTACTTGGGCCCAACCGGTAATACCCGGTCTTACTAAATGCCTTTTTTTTTGCATGTCATTATACAGGGGGAGGTAGGATACCAATAATGGTCTTGGGCCTATAAGGCTCATTTCACCTTTTAGAACATTAAGTAACTGGGGTAATTCATCAAGAGAAGTTTTTCTAATGAACCTGCCAATAGGTGTCAGTCTTACTTCATCAGGAAGAAGGTTGCCATTTTCGTCTTTTTTGTCGTTCATAGTCTTGAATTTAAAGATTTTAAAAATCTTCTCGTTTTTTCCCGGTCTTTTTTGAACAAAGAAAACGTCTCCTTGATTGGAGACGGCTAAGAACACTATGACAAATACGATTATTGGACCGGCTACCATTAAACCGAATAGCGCTATAAAAAAGTCCAAAACCCGTTTTATAAAATGTTTGTACATACTGGTTAAATATTCCTACGGCAAATTAACTATAATATTTTCTTTTTCATTGATCCAGATAGACCAATTACGGTTTTTATGGTTGTAGGGGGATATTCGGATTTTTCTTTCATGCTAAGCAGAAGACCAGAACTTTTTTTAATACCGTTAGAGCTTTTATAGCTGTTTTTCAATAATATTAAAAATATGGCTGTTAATTAGATTCACATCAAATTTATTTTCAGCTAATTTTCTGCTTTCTTGACCCATAATTTCAATTTGCCCTGGGTTGTCCAAAAAGTATTTCATAGCGTCAACAAGCGGTTTTTCTTCTTTGGGCGCAATTAAAAAACCATTTTTGCCCTCAACAACAGTTTCTTTACAACCAGGCTGCATGGTGGTGATGATGGGCATACCACTTGATAAAGCCTCTAGGATAGAGCGGGGTACGCCCTCTCTATAGTAAGTAGGCAATACAAAAATGTCTAATTCAGAAATAGATTTTGCTACATTGATGGATTTACCATGATATACTATGGTCCCATTTCTGTCTAGTTCTTCAAGTTCTTTTTGTGAGACCGCAGAACTACTGTTTTCAGGAGGTTCGCCAATAATATGAAATTCTGAATTAGGATAATGGGGTTTTAATTCTCGTGCCCCGTTCATAAGAAGTTCAACCCCTTTTTCCTTCATTAACCTGGCTACAAGTACAAACTTAACAGCACTACTTGCGGAATGCCTTCTTGGTTTAAAGGGAAATTTGTCTAGGTTGATCCCGGAACCGTTAACTACATGTAAAGATTGGTTTCGTGCAACAATTTTATGATTTTTGAAAAGTTCAAGATCGTCCGAATTTTGAAAAATAACGGCTTTGTTGGATTTTAAGGCTTTTCTATATAGAAACTCTGTTACGGATTGCAAAACTTTAGCCTTCGTGGTTACCCTGCTAAAAGTAAATCCGAGACCTGTAATTAGGGAAATTACGGGAATGCCAAGTTTCTTGGCAGCAAATGATCCATAGATAACGGGTTTAATGGTGTACGGAAAAAGTACGTCTATTTTATGTGTTACCATTATGGTTTTCAGTTCCTTAATGGTATTATAATCGCTTAGCGGGTTTAACCCGGTTCTTTGTAAGTTGAACGGTACCGGAATACCACCCAATTCGCGAACCTTTTTTAATGTGTTATCGTCAAAGTCTGGTCCGCCACAGTATACCTTAAAGCCTTTAGTTAATAGGTGCTTTATAAGATCTCCTCTAAAATTGCTTAAAGAAAAGGAAGCGGAGCAGAGGATGAGTATGTTTTTATTGAAATTCATAAAATCCTGTATAAGGAATTAATTAATGAACAGATTCCATTATTTGCGTATAGAATGAAGACTGTGTTCTTGACTTTAAAAACGAATCAAATATAGGTTTATTGGCTGTGGTATCACTTTCAAGTGCGTTTATAATACTATTTTTTAGTTTTTCCATGTCTTCTGTGGGGCATGTTTGGATGTTGGGAATATCTTCAATTCCGCCAGCACTTAAAGTTGCAACTATAGCAGTATTCTGAGACATCATCTGTAATAGAACGTTTGGAAACCCTTCAATACGAGATGATAACACACAAACTTCGGCTTTTTTAAAGTATACATATACGTTTTGTACGTAACCCGGCATATGAACCTTTTCCTTCAACCCTAACTCTTCAATTTTTTTATTAAGATTATCTCTTTCCGCACCCTCTCCAAGAATAATTAATTTTAAATCGCTATACACCATTGCTATCTCTCTAAAGGCGTCTATGAGTATGTCAAAACCTTTTGCAGGGGCCAACCTTCCGGCAGCGACAATAAATTTTTTATTATCAAACTCTTTTGCAATACTTCCAGTTCTGGAGTTTATATCATCAAAATTAAAAGGGTTCGAAATAGTTTTGATGTTAAGATTCTTGGTAAGAGTTGGGAGTGCTTCCACAAGCTGCCTTTTCATGTAGTCGGTTTGCGTAATGACCAATGAAGAACCCTTGTAGCCCAGCGTATAAAAAAGAGAATATACTTTTAGTTTATACCCGGTTAAAAGTTGAAATATAGAATTGGACTCCCTTAAAATAACTTTGGCTTTCAAAACTCCTAATCTTTTGGCCAATCCTAGAGAACCGTTTATAATAGTCTGCGATGAGAAGGTATAAGAAACATCTCTATAGTTTTTAATCAACAGGTAGGGTAGGAGCCAGAGTATCCCTATAGCGTACGAACTGAAAGGAAGGTAGACAATGTCATACCTTTTCTCCATTTCTGCCCAACCTTTATTTGTTTTTTTTGATAGTATAATCACCCTGCACGACTGGTCCTTCTGTGAAAGGTAGAGGGCCATACTTTTAACAATATGTTCGGAGCCTTGTATGCTGTCTGTAGGGAGTACAAATAGCCAAGTATGTTTTTGAGTTAGTTTCAGAGCTTAATTAAATACAGTTTTCACTAGATTATAAATGCGTTATTTACTACGAACGGGTAATTTAAGCATTTGGCCAAAATTCAAATCCCAAACTTCAGGAATAAATTTCCCAAAGCCCGATGCCGGATGGAACGTTAGTTCACCAAAATAAACCTTATTTTTAACAGAATAAAGGTCGACCCGAACGAATAAAAAATCTTTAGAAAGAATTTGTGCTACTTCAATCATCTCACCTAACGTAGTTGGTCTAGCTACAGGGGGGCCAATAGGATAATTAAATTCGCAAGGAATTAGATTCCAGTCGATATCATAAAGATTTTTTTTATGATTTGTTTCCCTATCGACATCGACCTGTATAAAACCGACTTTACCATTGAAACAATGAAATTTATAATCAGATGGAATTTTCCCATCTTCACTGATTAATAGTTTTTCTACAACAAGTCTTGGTTCTATTTTCTCATACTGCCATTCACTTTTAATGTTTGCATACTTATAATTCAATAAAGAAGTTAATTTTTTCCGAGCATCAGTCCAGTCAATTTTATGTTTATCTCTGACTATCAAAACACCACCACTATCATGAGTAGTTTTAATTATCACGGGATAGTCTGGTAAAGTTTCAGGATTTATTTCTTCAACCTTTTTTGTTTGATTGATTAGAGGAATGAGATAATTCAATCCTATTTTCTTTTCAATGTGTTCTCTGACAGCAAATTTATCCGCACAAGTTACGTGTAATTCACTTCTATCATTTAATTTTAACCATTGTATTTTCTCGTTATAAGTTTTCGGTAAGTCAAGATTTAGAGAATAGCCTAACATCTTTTTAAAACGAAATTTTAACACTGTTGCTTCTGGAATGACATATCGGCCGGCATTAAGAAGGAAGTTCGTAAAGCTGCGAAAAAATCTGGATTTGGAATATATTTTGAATAATGGATCAATTACTTTCATGGTATACATCTAATGTTGAATTGGATTGCCTAACGTTGATTTGAGCTAGCTATTTTTAAGTTTCAGAAATAGTTCTTGGTACTTAAATAAGATTATATCTTCTGAATATAGTTTTGTGACAGATTCACGAATAACTGAAGGCTCCCATTTTTTAGCTATGCAAAATTTAAGTTTTTCGAGAAAGTCTTTATCATTAAAGGCGATTTCTCCATTTATACCAGGCTTTATAATTTCGTCAATACCTCCTTCAGCTGCAAAAGCTAACACGGGCGTTCCAACAGCGCAACTTTCCAGTATTGCATTTGGAAAACCTTCAACGTACGAGCCAGATAAGAATAAATCACTTTTGGATAAAAAAGTCTCTACCTTATTAGTATAAGGTATATGTTTTACCTTATCGGCCAATTTGTATTTGTGTATATCATTCATTACCACTTCGTATAGAGGACCGTTACCTATAATAGTGTAATGGAAGTCTACATTTATTTTAGATAAAGCAATTAATATTCTTGAATATCCTTTTTGCTTTGTCAGTCTTCCTACAGTTATTAGTTCAAATTTTGAATTATTATTGAATGAATCTTTTAATCTAAACTTGCTGGTCACTGGATTATTAATAATGTGCAATTTGTGCGCTGGGTAATTATAATTATTGAGCAGGTCTTCCCTCATGTCTTTTGATTGACAAACAATACAATCTAATAATTTGGGCTTTAGTTTAAATAATATGGTAGAAACTAAACTTCTGGATTTTTGTTTTGTAGATTTACTGGCCACGATAGTTTCTCGGCCCACAAATTTGGTATTTGGAAATAAAGGTGAAATTAGGGCCATTGCCATATTTAAATGGGCTATAGCACTTATTACTATTTGCGGCTTTTGGTCATAAAAAAATCTTATTATTTTAGGTATGGCATTACTGACTTTATCTTTTTTTAAAAAAAAGACATTCGTATCTTTTACGTCATAAGCAACATTTTCGTTATGCCCGACAACTAATAAAATAGGGTTAAATTGTTCTTTGTTCAGATTCTGAGCTAAAAAAGACATTACTCTCTCCGCACCACCTGAACGCAATGATGGAATTATAAAGATTACTTTTATGCGCAAATTTATATGTGTTTAAGTATAGATGTAATATCAATTGTTTTCAACTTTTTAGCAGGTATGCCTCCTAATATTGTATTTTCTTCATAAAATGATTTATTAACACAGGCATTAGCGGCTATAACCGTATTGTTTGGAATCTGAATATCACCATATATCTTGGCCCCTGGCCCTATATAAACATTATCACCAATTACTGGTGCGTTAGGCACCCCTCCAGATGCTCCGATATTAACTCCTGAATGAATCCTGCAATTTTTTCCGATTTTCGTTCGACTATTAATTATAATTAACCCATAATGCGGTATTGACAAACCAGGACCGAAAATATTTTTGGGAATTGTAAACCCTAAAGCTATCGAAAGTTTTTTATATCTATATTCCAAATAGTAATAATATATCCATTGAAAAAGATTTTTTCGTTTGTTGTGGTAATATTCAACCTGACGGAGTTTTTTCTGAAATTTCCAAGTTGGATCAGTATATATAAATTGTTTTAGCTTTTGTGCAAGAGTATTTGTCTTTATTCCTCGAGCAATTTGATCTTGACGGATAAATTGTTTCAGATCGTTTTTCGACTTGATTACTTTTGGTATCATTGTCATTAACTTAAATAACTAAGATTATTCGTGAACTATTCCATTTAACTAATTTAAGAGCAAATGTTCTTAGATGGTATGAAAGACTCGATAACGGTAATCATACAATAATATTGGAAATTTTAAAAAAAATCCCAATGATTAATTATACATGATATTCTTTATATCCCCCTTAGTTTTGTAAAATATAAAACTAAGTAATGAAAATAGAACCATTAAATACCCCTGGTTTATAATCGTTTGTAATGTCATCATAAAAATTGTTAATGTCGTCAAAATAGCTACCCCAAAATATTTTAAACTATTTTCAGAGAATATTGCTTTTTTAAAGAAAGAAAATATAAGAAATAAGAACAATAAAAAGACCAAAATACCAGCATCTGCCCATACACCAAATATTGTGTTATGCCCACGTATAATATTAGAAAAATTTATTCCATTACCAATGTATGGATTCTCTTGGATAAAAGACAGCATGTTTTTAAAAAGAATATCCCTGTCTGATAAACCAACCTTATCCGTATTTAATGTAATTATATTTACAATACTTTCAACCCGTTCTTTTTGAATTCTAGATAAATTATCTGAAGAAATAGCCCAAGTAATGGCAGCATATAAGAACAATGGTATAAATATGATTGATAATAATAAGCGCTGCACGGTAAACAAATGACGGTACAAAAGACTCAAAATTAATAAGAAAACTACGAAGCCAGTTTTTGAAAACGTTATTATTACAGCGTAGCTTGTAATAAATAATGCTATAACTTTTAATATTACTTGCCCATTAGTTTTTGTTGTAATAATACTTTTAATAAAAATAAATGCAAGTATAGCTACAATGCATGCATTATTAGCATCACCATAAAGACCTCCGGCACGTTCCAGTTTATACTCATAGACCCCATCGTGGTCTAGTGAAAAGTTGAAATAATTAAAAAGTATTATAAATACCGAACTTACAAAAAATGAAATGGCTAATATTTTGCTAACTTTTTTAATTTGACTAGGAATGCTAAGGAGAAAGGAGAATGAAACGAAGTAAACTACAGGTACTAAGGTTTTTAATATTGGCGGTGTAGTGTCCAAGAGCACGTTAGCAAATAATGCTATAGAATAGTAAAAAATATAGAAGGCGAACCAAAGCTTTATAAGTGGTGTGAAAGGTTTGGTCTGTCTTATTATAATTAGTACGCCAATAATTAACAACATCAAATTACCATAAGCAAATATTTGCGCAATAGTAGCTGATAAAAAGTTTGAGATAAAAGCTTGAACGTTAAGAAGGTTCGTAACTAATGGAAAATAAAAGCAAAGGATTATGGCAGCTCTCATATTATAGTGAATTGAATAACTTTTTCCACCTATCAGCAACAGCTTCTACGGAGAATTTTTCCAAGCTAAGTATGGCATTATTGGACAGAGACGTCCTTTTATCTACGTCTTGGATAATACTGTTCAACTTTTCTTGCATATCATGCTCATTCTGATCTTTAACAAGAATTCCGTTGTACTCATTCTTGATAATATCCGAAGGGCCTGTTTTGCAGTCATAGGCTACACAGGCCATTCCTTGAGACATGGCTTCTAATAGAACCATAGGAAGTCCTTCAAAACGCGATGATAATACAAATACTGATGCTGAGTGCATATACTCGTTAACATTGTTCTTAAAACCTGTAAATTCAACTTTATGTGTAATTTTATTTTTCTGTGCCAGATTAGTTAAATATTTAAGTCCCTTATCTCCTTCCCCAATTATCTTTAAGTCCCATTCAGAATTCTTAGAGAGCACAGGAGGTAACAGATTTAGTAGGTTGTCAAATCCTTTATGATGAAATCTATTTAGACTGCCTACTGCCAAGATAGTTTTTTTTCTAGAATGATTATTTGTATTAATAGGTTTGAAAGTACAGGGGTTGGGCATTATGACAACATTAACTCCTCTGTCTTCGTAAAATTTGATATCATAACTAGTTAATACAGTGATATAATCTGCAAATCTGTATATATATTGCCAAGTAAATTTTGTTAAATACTTAGGGCTCTGGACCTGCAGATGACTATTATGTTCTGATGCAATGATTTTAATCTTAAATATGCGAGCTATTAAAATGCTAATTAGATTAGTTAAGGTTATAAATGAAATTATAACGCTAGGTTTTGAATCTTGATGTTTATAAAACTTGTACAGGCTTAAAAATGCTCCGATTTTTTTGTTTTTGACTGAAGAAGAAGGTATTAATCTAATTCTTTTAATACTGGGGTTAAGAGAATATAAGTCTTCACTCTCATATAAAGTTATTAATCTAACATCAAAATTAATAGTGATAAAATGATTAACAAGAATAGCCATTACTCTCTGCGCACCGCCACCCGACATATTACTTATAATAAAATCTAATTTCATAACGGGTTTGGTTTTAAAGGCTTAATTTAAACTTTTTATATTGTTTAAAAGTATAAGTAAAATAAAAGAAACTACTAATAATATACACAATGGTTGTACTCATCACTAGCCCATAAACCTTATATTCTTCTACAAGAATATAATCCAAAACTAAATTCAATAGAAGATTCCACAATGAAGTCCAGGCCATGAAACTATTTTGATTGATACTGGTCAAAAACTTTACCATAACTAACGTACAAAGATAAAAGGGTATGTACATGAGCATTATTTTTTGAATATCAGCAACAATAATAGTGTCTGAAGCAGTAAATTCATTTCGTTCAAAAAGTAGGGAAACTATTTGATTTGATAGAAAAATAGAAATTACTGACACTATTAAGGAGCCAATGAAAACAATTCTTAAAATTTTAAATAATTGATTGTAAGCTTTACCCAAATCAGTAGCTATTAATTTTGAGAAATGTGGCAGCAAAACATTACCTAAAGCTATAATCAGGATACCCACAACAAAGGCTGGAATCTTTAACCCATAATTAATTGCAGTTATTGAACCAACTACAAGTTGGGCTGCAAAAAATTTGTCTACAAAAGAATTTATTCCCGTAAGAAAACCAGAAGTGATTTTTGCAGGAAGTTGTTTTAACATTATTACAATGTTTTCGTTTAATTTAGGTTTTTTTAAAAATATTGCATTTGAGCGATTAGTGAAGTATAAAAGATAACCAAAACTCACAATTGTACCCAAGAACATTCCATAGGCCATTACCATATCCCCAAGTTGCTCTCTAAAATATAATAAACATATAATAGTGACAATCGTGGTAAGAACTGGAGTTAAAGAGGATACGATAAATTTTTCGTTAATTTCTAATAAACCTCCAAACAAAGAACTATAGCCCCAGAAGAGTAAACACGGTAGTATAATATATAATTGATTACGGATTAGCTCATAATAACTGGCCTCGTGACCAGTAAACACCTGTTCAAGATAAAATTCCGCAAATATTATACAAATTAATGTTAGTATTATGACTATAGCTGTTATTATCAGAAAACTAACTGACTGAAATTCTCCCTTGTGATTAGAAGTTTTTAATTCAACGAGATAGTTAGGTATGAAAAGATTTTTAAGTGCTCCAACAAAAACATTCTGTACAAAATTTGGAATTAGTATGGCTATGAAAAAAGTATCTAATAGTACTGATGACAAGCCAAAAGTTGATGCAACAATTGTATCTTTATAAAACCCAAACCCCTTGACGACCAAGGTCATTAAACCAACAGACATAAGGTTTGCAAACAAAGGTTGACTAGCTAAACCTTTTAAATAGGAAAACATCTTCTTCAAGAAACTATAAATAAAGAATTATTACTTACTACCATATTTTAAAGTCTATCTTGTCAATATTCCTACTTCAATTTACATAATTATCACACAAGATGACTTTAGCTTTTTGCAAAAGAATGGCCGAAAATACAAAATATAATTTTGTACTAAGATGTCAATTTAGGCATTTATTCTATTACATCAGCAGTTATACATAGTAATGAAATAATATTTACTTTATTGTCATGGAGTGTAGAAAATCTTCTAGATTGGTATATCCATCCTGGTTATAGTCTTCATTTCCATCCTCTGGGTTGTAAGGGTCCAAGTTATGTTTTATCTCCCATTCATTAGATAAGCCGTCTTCATCTGTATCTAAATAAGGGGTTCCTCCTTTAAGTTGTGGGTAACCGCCAACTTCTGTTGGAGAATTAATCAGTTTTCCTGTTTTGTTTTTTATGTCTTCAACAATTCTTAGGTCAACACCATCTTTAGTAAATGCACCGGCCATATCAGTTACAGATGTAAGTATTACGTCCGGCTCCAACAAATCGGTTTGTCCAAGAGGATAGTCGAAAGGTTCTGTTACAAGAATTTTAGCATCAACTCTATTGCTGAATGGGGCGGATCTAACTCCTAATGCATTAATTTCAGGCATGTCATTACTGGGTCTGAATTTATTTATATTGCCTTTGGCAAAGACATTGACTTCTTCATTTAATAATATTGGATATCGATTAGTTCTAGAGTTTGGACCCTCTATATGTAAATTATTAATCAAATTAATATAGGAAGAATGATCAGGACTAATTGACGTGCCAAAGTCTCCCCAGTTATAGTAAACATTGTTTACCAGTTCAAAATCTGTTCCAGTTGATATACTTCCACCAATTAGGGGATTTCTTTGATTATTATGCGCAAAAATTGAGTTGTATATGGTAATCATATTTGAATTCTGGCCAACTAGCATTCCCATACTGTGCGGTCTATAGTAACCCGAGCTGCTGGGGTCTGTAGTATACGCATGAGTTGCATACATTAAAGCTTCGGAAAATATGCAATTTTGAAAAGTTATTTCTGAAGTGCCATACGGATTCAAAATTTCATCTGTAGCCCACGAAAATGAACAATGATCAATCATTATTCTTTCGCCACTAGTCATTAACATAGCATCACCATTGACAGCTTTAGAAGCTGTTGGTCCTGGTCTAAAGCGCATACCTCTAATTATTACATCATCAGCTTTTATCCTTAGACAAGCCATATCTTTAATTGGGTTAACCCTTACGGTAATTCCGTCACCCGGTGCAGTTTGCCCTGCTATAGTAATATTGTCATTAGATATAGTTAGAGACGAATTAATTGTGATATATCCGCTGACCGAAAAAACAACCGTGCGAGGTCCAGATTGTTCTATCGCTTCTCGTAGACTACCATTACCGCTATCGTTCAAATTTGTTACATAGATTACTTTTCCACCACGTCCACCTTTAGCGTATTTGCCAAAGCCCTCTGCTCCCGGAAAAGCTTTTAGTTCTCCATGATTATATACAATTTCTACAATGGCTTCATCTGTTTTTTTATTCCCTTCACTGTCTACAGTTTCAACGGTATAGCTGAAACTATCACTTAATGTTTCTTTTTCTACTTTTTGATTTTTCGATATATCTTCGCTAGTATTCTCTGTATCTAGCACGACTGATTCTTGATTTTTGCTATCAGAGCTTGAAGTACTATCTTGTTCATTTTGGGTTAATGTAACGTTCGTGTTAGGTATATAAGTTAGTGTTTTATCATCATTTATAGTAACAGTACCATTTTTAGGTTCCGATGTTTTTGTGATGTTTGCCTCGTCTTCTTTTATTAATGAATCATTCGAAAGTACATCTAGGACCATTGGTTCATTTGTGCTTACCAAATATAAATCGTTAACCAGTAGTTGATTATTATAAATAGAGTATGAATTATCAACAACTACTGATTCTGCCAGTAGATCCAAATCTTTACTACACGATGTAAAAAGTGTAGAGAATGAGCATAAAAATACTATACCGCTAGTAAATGCGAGCTTTTTCATAAGTAGGTCGTTTTGAGATTTGGGCTATCTCGCTCAGAAAGTATTAATTAGCTTGGGTTAATTAATACTAGGTTAATAATTCAAATAAACAGTATCGTACTGTCCATATCAATAACTTTATGTAAATTATTATGTTGCAAGAAGATTTTATTTTTCGACCAATAACATTCTAATAGCAATATTTAATCGATGAAATGCGTATTTACACTATAGATTGTTAAATAATGGGCTGTAAATAGGGAATCACGTTTTTTTTTTGCAAGATTTACTTAGTGTTTGTTTTGGAGGGAAATATATAGTGACTTACTCTAATAAATTTTCTGTTTAATACTAAAAATGTAAATGATTTTGCCTAATTATTCTATAAAATGTTATCTGTGGGTTTTTATTTTTATTACAACAAGTGGTGTTGGACAGGTACTCAAATTCTCGGATTTAAATAAAGAGAGTTCTTCTGGTGCGTTAAACTTATTTTTCAAGTCTGATAAAGACACCTTAATAATTGATATTAAGGGGTCTCCTTGGTTCTTTGGTCCAAATCGTATAGAGAATGCAGCCAATAAAGTTGTTATTTTAGAAAAAGGGGTTGAAGTTTATGCAATGCCAGGCTCGTTTTTAAAAAAGGGAGACGCTTTTTTTAAATTTGTTGATTGTAAAAACATTAAAATAATAGGGGATGAAAATGTTTTCTGCATGAATAAATCAGAGTATTTGACCGGTGAGTGGCGGCATGGTTTTAGTTTTATTGGTTGTACAAATATGTCATTGAGCGGAATTCATATAAAAGATTCCGGGGGGGATGGTATTTACATAGCAGGTTCTAAAAAAAAGAAATATTCTGAAAGTATATCTATAGAAAAGGTTCGAAGTACAAATAACAAAAGGCAAGGAATGTCAGTAATTAGTGCAAAGAAATTAATAGTCTCCAATTCCATTTTCGAAAAGACAAAGGGTACTTTGCCGGAGGCGGGAGTTGATTTTGAGCCTAATTCTAAAAATGACGTGTTGTCCGAAATTGCATTTAAAGATTGTGTTTTTAGTAATAATGGGCATTCTGGTATTTTACTAGCTCTGAATAAATTACAATCAGATTCAGAACCCATTTCAATTACATTTTATAATTGTGTTATACAAAGAAACCATCATAAAGAAAATAGGTATGTAGCATCTGAGATTACTATAGGCGCGAATAAATACTCTCCTGTAGGCGGATTAGTAACTTTTGAGAATTGCTTAATAAGAGATTCTGATTGGGGGCTTCTATATACCAGAAAGACTCCAGATGCCTATAAAGTTATTTTTAAAAATTGTGTAGCTCAAGACATATCAAAGGACGGTAGCTTTCCTCCAATTTATTTAGAAGTTCCTGATTATCGAACAAATACGTATGACCTAGGCGGTTTTATTTTTGACAATCTATATATATCTTATTCTACAGATTTGCCTTTGTTTTTGGTAAGAGGGTCTAAATTAAACACTCTTAAAAATGTAAAGGACATAACGGGGACTATAATTCTCAATAATTCAACAGGAGATAAGACAATTATCAAATATATAAACTATGACCCTCAATATAACAGGAATGTTAATTTTAGGGTGATAGATAAGATCGATAGTGGTATGCGCATGCGAGATAAGAACAACAATTAGTATATTTTCTCTAAGAGCTTATTATTAGTTTATATGTTGGTAATTTATATTAACATTAACATTCTTACTCTTTTTGTATCCTCCGGAGTATATAATGGGATTGTTGTAAGGTTCATCAATAATAAAATTTCCTGAGACATTTTTTAATGTAGTACCTGAACTTGGAGCTTCAATGCGCAAAAAGGGAACGTTATTGGTATATTCTAATTTAAAATTGTCGAAAGTAATTCCTCCTATTGTATTTTCAATTGATAACGCTTGTAATTCAATTACACCTCTGTTTTCTTGTTTTGCTACATTTTTAGCCGTACAATTTTTAAAAATTACGTTATAAGCGTCTGCAGCATTTCTGTACATTATAATCCTATTGTTACTTCCATTAAAATATATATTTTCAAATCGTACTTCTCCTTTCACCGGATTTGTGGTAATACCTTGACTTAATCTTATTTCGGAATTAACAATGCCACTTGATGGAGAGTCGCCATTATAAGAGAATTCTGAATTTTTAACAGTTACGCTAATGGGAGTGGAGGAACTATTAAGTTTACCAGTGGACACTAGGACACCAAAACTATCATTTTTAGAAAATGTACAATTGGAAAAATTTATATTTACTAATCGTTCATCGGAATTATTGGGCTCCAAATCTACACCGGATTCAGGATCGGCACCGCTGGTATTTTTAAATGTAGAGTTTTTAACATAAACATTTTGTGCACTAATGATGGACATTCCTTGTCTCCGGTTATTATCACAAATTACATTGTCAATAGTTATATCCTTAGAATAATTTAGACTGTTCCCTCCTGCAATATAAATACCGTCACCGCCACTATCACGAAAGGTTAAATCTTTAATAGTAATATTATTACCTTGCCTTATTGACAATGCATGACGGGATTCACCACTGTTGTATTCTGATTTGTTCATTTTAAAGGTAGCGCCATTACCTTCAATAATTACATTTTTAGGCCTATAAAGTTCAAAAAGTATAGCACTTGATGATGTAAATGCTCCCGATTTTGCGCGTAATGTAACACCTGCTTCAAATACAATGGTCATATTGGTTAAATCAAAAAATCGGGTTGGCTTTATTATCCAGTCACTACTTTGCTTATCAATTACCACATAAGAATTGCCAGAATTCAGGGCTGCTTCAAAAGCAGCTGTTGCGTCACCGGATTTAAAACCGAAGCTTGATGCATACACTGCATTGGATGGATAATTGCCCGAGCTTCCTCCGCTCGAACTTCCGCCTCCAGTGCTTCCTCCACCTGTACTACCCCCACTACCTGTATCGCCACCCCCGGTATTTCCACCACTATTGTCTACAGGTCTCTCGTTTACTTTAACCTCAACGGTCGTTAAATGCGTAAGTCCCTCTTTATCTTTTACGGATAATTCAACTTTATACGTGCCTGGTTCGGAAAAACTATGGGATGGATTTTTGTTGGTGGTTGTAGACCCGTCCTTGAAATCCCAAAAATAACCGGTTACCTCTTTATCGTCAGTTGAGTTATTTGAACTGAACTGCACATTTAAGGGGGCGTAGCCAGTTAATGGGGAACCGGAGGCTACAGCCACCGGGGCTTCGTTTTCTATTTCAGTAATCGTAATTGTAATGGTTTTGGAATCTTTTAAACCATCTTCGTCAGTAACGGTAAGTGTCACATTATAAGTTCCCTTTTTCGTAAAAGAATGGGAAGGGTTTGAGCTTGTAGATGTACTTCCATCTTTAAAATCCCAAAAATAATTTTTTACGGCAGTGTCATCGGTAGAGTTACTTCCCTTAAACTGAATATCCAGAGGAGCCTCTCCTTCTGTGGTGTTTGCGGAAGCTTTGGCAGTAGGTGCTTTATTTTCTTTTTCGGTAACAGTTATAGTAACGGTATCTGTATTCTCTAATCCATCCTTATCCTTAACGGTCAACACTACCTCATAAGTACCCGCTTTTGTAAACGTATGGGAAGTAGAGGACGAGCTTCCCTTGTCGCCGTCTTTAAAATCCCATAGGTAATTAGTTACTCCAATATCATCGGAGGATTCTTTTCCATCAAAAGTAACTTTCAATGGGGCTTCGCCAGAAGTTACCGAAGCTTTAGCGACAGCAGTAGGAGCATTGTTTTCTTTGGTTTTTACCGTAATTGTGGTTTCTTCTGTATCAATTTTTCCTTGTGCATCTTGTACTGTAAGTACAACTTTAAAGGTCCCGGCTTTCTCAAAGGTGTGTGAAGGGTTAGCTTCATTAGAAGATGAACCGTCCCCAAAGTTCCATCCGTAATTTTTAACTTCTTCATCGTCACTGGAATTATTCCCTGTGAAATTTACTTTGAGTGGAGCTGTACCTGAAGAAGGTGATGCATCTACTACAGCAATAGGGGATTGATTTTCCGTTGAAATAGGAGTATCCGGCTCTTCCTCTTCTATAACCTCAGGCGTATCATTACTTGGTGTCTCTTCTTCTTCTTCTTCTTCTTCTTCTTCTTCTTGATTCGTAGGCTCTTCCGGTGTTTCGCTTACTGGAGAATCTTCGTCATCTATAGATGGAGCCGATGGTGCTTCTGTAGTTGGATTTTGGTCAGCAGAGACTATACCTTCGGAATCTTGGGGAGCGCTATAGGTAATGACCAGTTTTGGGCCATTCTTTGAACTATGTTCTTTTGACGCAAAAGCCAAATCATTTCCATCTTCGTGTTTAAGTACTAACGTAAGAACTTCTGGATTTAATTTTTCTTGATCTAAAATAATCTCCTGTGTTTGATTCACATGATAATCATCTGTTGTTGATCCTAATATAGTGTCTGATTTAGGTGCGGTTATTTCTGATATATCATGTTCAGACCAGTCGGTTGAATCCCCTTTTAATACAGAGATAGTTCCATGTCCATCATCTGTACTTATAGTGAACTCTAGGTGAGCCTCTTCTAAGATTCCGCCAATAGAGTCAATAGGGCTAATGTCAAACATCAAATAACTTTCTCTATGCCCTTCATCAAGACGAATTAAATCTTGATTATATCCTTTACCACTTTGTAAATGTGCATCATGAATAGGAGTAAACACAGTTGTTCTAGTCTCATAAACTTTTTCCTCTACAATTTCTTCCTCTTCAGGAAGAACCGCTTCTTCTGGAACTAATTCCTCTTCCGTAATTTCTTCGGAAGTTTCTTTAGTGTCTTCTTTAATTTCGGTTGATGGGTCGGCTAAAACAGCATCTTTTAGTAATTCACTGTCTTTGCTACACGATATAATTATGAGTAAAAAAATGCATACGAATCCAATAAAAGATTTGCTAGGAGCGGTGGGGTAAAATTTCATAAGTGGGCTAAAAAGTTAAATTTTCGTCAAAAAAATTACGGTTGTCAAATTGTTTTCTATCGGTAAAAAACCAAATTAGTCGACAAAATGCAAGCGGCCAAAAATAGAAACAAAATCTTAAAAACTGCTTTTATCGATAAAAAATATATAAAAATCGATAAAGAGCGCTAAAATATGTTAAAATGTACCGTTTGTCGAATACATGATACAGTACGGTAATGCACTATGTGGTAGACGTTGTCATGTATGTTTTTTAACATTTTATTAAGAATAAAATCGATGAAATGCGCAATATGGTTAAATCTTGGGTTGATAAAGCCTGTTTTTTATTGCAGTATTTGTCAATGTATTTTCGCTGTAATCTGGAATAGATAAGTGATAAGCTACAGAATAATCGATTGAAGGAGTGGAGAAGAGCTGAAAATTTTGTGAACATGGATGTTTGCATGTCCCTTCTTAACTAAGTCTGTATTGGGTTTATTTGTAATAAGTAAGGATAGAATTAAAAAAAGCCAACACCGCGTGCTGGCCTTTTTTAATTAGTGTAAAATTTATTAGAGTCTGCCGTCTACATTATCTTTAAGTATACTTTTGACATCATAGATAATACCATTGGGGTTTAAAGAGTTCTTAAGGTTAAATTCAAGAAATTCTTTGTGGGCTACGGTTAAAACAACGACATCATACTTTTCTTTGGGTAGGGTTGATACCATGTCAAGATTAAACTCTTTTTTGACTTCTTCTTTAGAAGCCCATGGATCAAATATAGTTAAGTTTGTTCCATAACTTTTTAAGTTATTTATAACATCAACCGCTTTGGTGTTTCTAACGTCTGGGCAGTTTTCCTTAAAAGTTATGCCTAGAACAAGAATATTCGCTCCTTTAATTTTGATATCTCTTTGAACCATTAACTTTATGACCTCTGAAGCAACATATTTTCCCATGCCATCATTCATACGGCGCCCGGCCAAAATTATCTCTGGATGGTAACCGTACTCTTGTGCCTTTTGAGCCAAATAGTAAGGGTCTACCCCAATACAATGTCCACCAACTAAGCCTGGTTTAAATGGAAGGAAGTTCCATTTGGTTCCAGCGGCTTCTAAAACCGCCGTTGTATCAATCTCCATTAGATTGAAAATTTTGGCCAATTCGTTAACAAAGGCAATATTTATATCGCGTTGTGAGTTTTCTATGACCTTTGCCGCTTCTGCAACTTTTATAGTGGGGGCTAAATGTGTTCCTGCTGTAATTACAGAGGCATATAGTTCATCTACTTTCTTTCCAATAGTAGGTGTAGAGCCAGAAGTTACCTTTAGAATTTTTTCTACAGTATGTTCTTTATCTCCAGGATTGATTCGTTCAGGAGAGTACCCAACAAAAAAGTCTTTATTGAATTTTAATCCACTTACTCGTTCTAAGACAGGTACACATTCATCTTCGGTTACCCCAGGGTAGACCGTAGATTCGTAAATAACCAAATCACCCTTTTTCAAAACTTGACCAACTGTTTCACTTGATTTGTAAAGAGGGGTTAAGATTGGTCTATTCGTACTGTCAACTGGAGTTGGTACTGTTACGACATAATGAGTACAATCTGCAATATCCTCTAGATTGGATGTACAATATAGACCTTTATCAAAATTAGCGGATTTTTGTAAAACAGCTTTTAAATCCTCATCACTTACTTCTAGGGTGTTATCTTTTCCAGATTGTAGTTCTTCAATCCTTTTTTTGTTTATATCAAAACCGATTACTGGGTATTTGGTAGCAAACAAACGTGCTAATGGTAGACCTACGTAGCCTAGACCTATAATCGCAATCTTTGATGTATTCATACTTTTACTTATTTTAAATTTTTCCAATACCACTCCATTGCTGATTTTAGGCCCGACTTGATGTCGTAAATGGGGTCATACTCCAAGTATTTCCCGGCTTTGTCAATGGAGGCTAAAGAATGGGGTACATCTCCTTGCCTCTCAGGACCATAGGTTACTTTAATATTTCCAATTTTAGAGTCGTACTTACTTAAGTATTGTTTTAATAATTCAACCAATTCTTTTAAATCCGTTCGTTCGCCACAGGCTGTATTATAAACGGTATTAAGTGCTTTTTTGTCATCAACTAAAAGTGCTCTGATATTCATCTCTACTACATTGTCAATATACGTAAAGTCTCTTGAGAAGCTTCCATCTCCATTAATTACTGGCGACTCATGATTCATCAGTTGCATAGTAAATTTAGGAATTACCGCAGCGTATGCGCCATTTGGGTCTTGTCTTCTTCCGAAAACATTAAAATACCTAAGCCCTATTGTCTCAATTCCATAAGTTTTTGAAAACACGTCGGCATAAAGCTCGTTTACATATTTTGTAATGGCATATGGGGATAGAGGTTTGCCAATAACATCTTCTACTTTGGGCATTGACTTTGAATCGCCATAAGTTGAGGAGCTAGCAGCATAAACAAAACGCTTAACTTTTGCTTTGCGAGCTGCAACCAACATATTCAAAAATCCAGAAACATTAACCTCATTACTTGTAATTGGGTCGTTTATGGAGCGCGGAACGGATCCTAGTGCGGCTTGGTGCAGCACATAATCAGTGTCCTTACAGGCACTCTCACAAGTATTTAACTCACGAATATCTCCTTCAATTAAAGTAAAATTCTCATTACTAAGAAAAGGTTCAATGTTTTCTCGTTTTCCTGTTAAGAAATTATCAAGACAAACAACTTTATTACCGTTTAATAATAGGGCTTCACATAGATTTGAACCAATAAATCCGGCACCACCCGTCACCAAAATCGTGTACTTAGATGAAAAATTTAATTTTTCGAGAGACATAAATTCAATGTTAAATAATTACATTTTTTAGTAGCCCGTATTTTAAGTTAGCTTTAAAAAAGTGGCTGCAAAGATGTGAAAAAATAGCTTTGTAACTAGTAAAAGTTTACTAAATGTCTCTAAATTAATCCAAAGAGATATCTATGCTGTTTTACTCAATCAAAAGTTATCTTTGAATAAATATATAGTTATAAACAGGAGAAGAAAAATAAAAAAGAGGCCAATAGATCAGACCTCTTTTTAAAATTTAATTCAAAATAAAATTATTCTTTGTAGTAATCCTTGTACCACTCCACAAATCTTTGAACACCATCTGTAACCGAGGTATTGGGTTGATATTCGTAATCTCTAATCAGATCATCAACATCCGCCCAAGTACGTTCTACATCCCCGGGTTGCATGGGCATCAGCTCTTTTTCGGCTTTTTGTCCCATACTGTTCTCAATAGCATCTATGAAACTGGTGAGTTTAACAGCATTGTTGTTCCCAATGTTGTAAATTTTGTACAACTCTCTATTTTTGGTAGATTTTGTCAAAATCCGAACAACTCCTTCTACAATGTCATCCACGTAGGTAAAGTCTCTTTCCATTTTTCCATGGTTAAAAACTTTAATGGGTTTTCCGTTAGCTATAGCATCAGTAAACAAAAACAAGGCCATATCCGGTCTTCCCCAAGGGCCATAGACCGTAAAAAATCGTAAACCTGTTGTCGCAAAATCAAACAGGTGACTATAGGTATGGGCCATTAATTCATTACTCTTTTTACTTGCAGCGTACAAGCTAATGGGGTGGTCTACACTATCGGATGTGGAAAATGGTATTTTTTCGTTCAAACCATAGACGCTGGAGCTGCTAGCGTATACTAAATGCTCAACTTTATTATGTCTGCAGCATTCCAATAGGTTTAAGTAACCAACAATATTGCTATCTATATAGGTTTCAGGGTTCTCAATACTATAGCGTACACCGGCCTGAGCGGCTAAATTACACACTCTGTCAATTTTCTCATCATTAAAGAGGTGAGGTAAAGCTTCTCTATCTTCTAAGTTCATTCGAACAAAAGAAAATTTATTGCCATGTGTAGAACCAGAACATTTTTTGAGAAAAACTTGCGCATCTTTTTTTGCAATGCCCAGTTGTTTTAATCGGTTATATTTCAGGTTTACATCATAATAATCGTTGATGTTGTCTAGACCTATAACTTCATATTCTTGTTCAAGGAGTTTTTCGCAAAGGTGATATCCTATAAAACCGGCCGCACCGGTGACAAGAATTTTCATGATTGTCCTATTTTATAATACTGAAAGCCTTTGGCTTCCATATCTTCTTTTGAAAGCAAGCGGCGACCATCAAAGACAAATGCCGGTTTCAACATTTTTTCAAAAATGGTATCCCAGTCATAATTTTTAAATTCGTCCCATTCGGTTAAAATAGCAATGGCATGGGCATCTTGAACGGCGTCCATAGGATTGGAAACAACAGTTAAAAGCTTTCTGTTTTCTTCTGGAGAACGGGTATCCAAATAATCTAGGTCAGCATAGATTCGCTCTGCAGATACCTTTGGGTCATAAACTACGATTTCTGCTTTTTCCTCTAATAAGGCATCGGCAATATTAATGGCTGCAGATTCTCGAGTATCGTTCGTGTCTTTTTTAAAGGCCCATCCAAAAAACACAATTTTCTTGCCTGAAACAGTATTATAAAGGGTAGATATAATGTTTTCCGCAAAACGTCTCTTTTGGTAATCGTTCATGATAATTACCTGTTCCCAATAATCCGCAACTTCAGTCAGACCAAAACTTCTTGAGATATAGACAAGGTTTAAGATGTCCTTTTGAAAACAAGATCCGCCAAAACCTACGGAAGCGTTTAGGAATTTTGGTCCAATTCTACTGTCGGTACCTATTGCCCTTGAAACTTCCGCAACATTTGCATCCGTTCGTTCGCACAGGGCCGAAATAGCATTAATGGAAGAAACTCTCTGGGCTAAAAATGCATTGGCAACCAACTTGGACAGCTCAGAAGACCAGACATTGGTTTGCAGTATTCGTTCTTTTGGAAGCCAGTGTGCATAAATTGAACTTAACGTGTCCTTGGCTTCTTGACCTGAAGGTGTTTCGTCACCACCGATAAGTACGCGGTCTGCTTTTAGCAAATCTTCAACGGCTGTTCCTTCTGCTAAAAATTCAGGATTGGAAAGTATTTCAAATTTAACACCGTTTCCGGTATTTTCAAGGATGCTTTTAATAGCACTCGCTGTTCTAACCGGTAAGGTAGATTTTTCTACAACTATCTTGTCACTCTTAGCTACTTTGGCAATATTACGTGCGCAAAGCTCTACAAATTTTAAATCTGCCGCTTGTCCTTTTCCTTTTCCGTAAGTCTTTGTAGGGGTATTTACGGATATAAATATGATTTCGGCTTCATCAATAGCTTTGTCCACTTCGGTAGAAAAGAAAAGGTTTTTTCCTCTCGTTTTGGCAACTATTTCCTTTAGGCCAGGTTCGTAAACGGGTAAATTGTCTAGGTCTGAATCATTCCATTGGTCAATGCGAGATTGGTTGATGTCTACAACGGTTACGGTAATCTCAGGGCACTGACTAGCAATAACGGACATTGTTGGTCCACCTACATATCCTGCACCAATGCAGCATATTTTATTTACTTTTTTCATGACTGGGTTCATTTTATTAGGTTGCAAAGATTACTAAATAACTCAAAACTTCCTTACATTTTTTCGCTTAAAAAGATTTATTTCAAGATTATGTGTTGAAATACATTCCGATTTGACAATATCTTACATATTAAAACCTCCCATTATTATTCTTTTATATGGATTGTAAATTATGTTTGCTAAGCATTGTCCGAAATTATATACGAACAAGATGTTGGATAGGACTATATGCATTTTAACTTAGATAATTGAAGTTTATAGTTTTTTAAAGAAAAATAACCTTCTGTTTTGCACATTGTATTTATATTCGTGGTGATTATGATATTAAATTTTGACAAACTATTTGGAGCTTAATGCGTGTAAGTTCTTTTGGCTAGTTGATCAGAAAAATAAAAATACAAAATGAAGAAAATACTGATTACCGGGGCGGCAGGTTTCTTAGGGTCCCATTTGTGTGACCGTTTTATTAAAGAAGGTTATTATGTCATTGCCATGGATAATCTTATTACAGGTGATTTACGTAACATAGAACATTTGTTTAAGTTGGAGAACTTTGAATTCTACCATCATGATGTTACAAAATTTGTAAGTGTTCCTGGTAAACTAGACTATATTTTACATTTTGCCTCTCCCGCTAGCCCAATTGATTATTTAAAAATCCCAATACAGACCTTAAAGGTAGGGGCATTGGGTACTCATAATCTTTTAGGTTTGGCAAAAGTTAAAAATGCTAGAATCCTTATTGCATCTACTTCAGAGATATATGGGGATCCTCTTGTTCACCCGCAGACCGAAGAATATTATGGTAATGTAAATACTATAGGTCCAAGAGGGGTGTACGATGAAGCAAAACGATTTATGGAATCAATTACAATGGCTTATAACCGATTTCATGGTTTGGAAACACGAATTGTACGAATTTTTAACACCTACGGTCCTAGAATGCGATTAAATGACGGAAGAGTTATTCCCGCTTTTATAGGTCAGGCACTGAGAGGTGAAGATTTAACTGTTTTTGGCGATGGAAGCCAAACGCGTTCGTTTTGTTATGTTGATGATGAAGTTGAGGGTATATACCGACTCTTACTTAGTGATTACGCTTTACCTGTGAACATAGGTAATCCGCATGAGATTACGATAAGGGATTTTGCTGAGGAAATTGTTAAATTAACAGGAACAGATCAAAAAGTAATATATAAGCCCTTGCCACAAGATGATCCTATGCAGCGACAGCCGGATATTTCAAAGGCAAAAGAAATTTTGGGCTGGGAACCTAAGGTTTCCAGGTCCGAAGGGATGAAGAAGACATATGAATACTTTAAATCTCTGCCGGAAGAGGAATTGTACAAAAAAGATCACAAAGACTTTAAGGATTACAACAGGATTTAATTTTGAACGAAAAAAACAAAGGAGCAGTCGAAAAACGGATTTGCTCCTTTATTTTTTTAATACAATAATTGTTAGTGTTAATAGGGATATGCATGTATTTGTGTAAATAGTTGCAAGTAGATTGGGAAATCTATTTTCAACTTTCTAACGTAGGTATGACAGCTCAAGCTTAATTAGAGATAGTAAGTCATACAAGTGTTATTAACCGAATTTTTTAGGCTTACAACAAAATTAGTAAGGAGTTCAGTAATTAGAGGTTAGTTTTGTATTCCGTAATCAAAAAGAACTTTTTAGTAATTTTTAGATTATATTTATATGTTTGGCCGATGATTATAAATAAATTAAGGCAACCCCAAATTAAAAGAACTAAAACCAATTTTAATTGAAAACTATTATTAAAGATAAGATTTGGCTGTCTTCTCCACATATGGGCGGGGGCGAACAAAAATTTGTTCAAGAGGCCTTTGACACCAATTGGGTGGCTCCATTGGGACCTAATGTAGATAATTTTGAACAATCTATAAACGAGTTTGTTGGGGGTAACGTTCATGTTGCCGCGCTAAGTTCGGGTACTGCTGCTATCCATTTGGCTTTAGAATTGTTAGGTGTTACTAGAGGTGATGAAGTTATTTGTCAAAGTTTCACTTTTTCAGCTTCTGCCAATCCGATTATGTATCTGGGTGCTACACCAATTTTTGTGGATAGTGAAAGAGATACATGGAATATTTCTCCAAAGTTACTTGAGAATGCCATCCAGGATAGGATTGAAAAGGGTAAAAAACCTAAGGCAATAGTAGCTGTTCATTTATACGGTATGCCATACAATGTTACGGCCATAGCCGAAATTTCAAAAAAGTACGGTATACCGGTTGTTGAAGATAGTGCTGAAGCTCTTGGTAGCAGCGTTAATAATCAAAAATGCGGTACTTTCGGATCAATAGGGATTTTGTCTTTTAACGGAAACAAAATTATAACCACTTCTGGAGGTGGGGCTTTGATTGCTAAAGAGGAAGCAATAAAGAAAAAAGCTGTGTTTCTGGCTACCCAAGCAAGGGATGATGCTCCTCATTACCAACATTCATCCGTAGGGTATAATTACCGGATGAGTAATATCTTAGCAGGAATTGGTCGTGGTCAAATGGAGGTACTTCAAAATCGTGTTGACCAGAGAAGATCTAATTTCGAATTTTTTAAAAAACATTTAGCACATCTTCCTGAAATTGAATTTTTAGAAGAACCAAGTGGTTATTATAGCAATAGATGGTTGAGCTGCATACTAACACCTTCTTTTGTTATAAGAGAAAAAATCCGTCTAGCTCTTTTGGAAGACAATGTTGAATCAAGACCCTTATGGAAACCTATGCATCTGCAACCGGTTTTCACTGAGTTCCCTCATTATTCTGATGGTACATCCGAAGATTTTTTTAATCGAGGACTATGTTTGCCTAGTGGCTCTAATCTTTCGCAAAGTGATCTTGAAAGAGTGGTAGAGTTGATTCTAACCAAAATTTAATCTGATGATAAAAGAATATTTAGTAAATAACGCTCACAAGTACGCTTCTAAGTGGCTGGTTTTAGCTATTGATGTAGTAATGATAGCTATTTCTTTCGTCTTATCCTATATTATACGTTTTAACCTTACTTTGGACTTTGATATTGATAAGCTTTTTGTTCAATTGCCGATCATTTCATTGATAGCTTTAGCGTCTTTTATTTTTACAGGATCTTATAAAGGGGTAGTTAGGCATACGGGTGTTAGGGATGTTTACAATATATTCAATGCTATTTGTCTGTCTAGTATTTTGTTAATTTCAATGGTTCTTTTTAATCGAGAATTAGGGGTTTTTGAAAACTTCACGGTACCATTAGGAATTATAATCATTCATAGTTTACTGAGTTTTGTTGCGTTAACTGCTTCCCGATATGTCTTTAAGTCTTTGTACAGTACTTTTATGGCCCGTGATTTTAAGGTCAATAAGAATGTTCTGATATTCGGAGCAGGGGAGTCAGGGATACTAACTCAAAGTGCTCTCGTTAACCATACGAAAAGTAGGGTTAGGGTTGTTGGTTATATAGATGAAGATGAGAAAAAGGTTGGGAAACAGATAAACGGAGTAAAAGTTTTCCATAAAGATGTTTTGAACAAGGACTTTATATTGAAAAATAGTATCTCCGAGGTTATTTTTTCTATTCAGAATATTGATCCTAAAGACCTTAAGGTGTTAGTTGAAGGTTTGGTTGATTTTCCTGTTCAGGTGAAAATTGTCCCTCCTGTAGAACAGTGGATCAATGGTGAGTTGAAAGTTTCTCAAATTAAACAGATTCAGATTGAAGATCTTTTGGATAGAGCTCCAATTAACATTAGAAATTCAAAAATCTCCGAAGAGGTTAGGAATAAAGTGGTATTAGTTACAGGAGGTGCAGGGTCTATTGGTAGTGAAATTGTACGTCAAGTTTGTACATATAATTATAAGTCGCTCATCGTGATAGATCAATCAGAATCTGCGTTATACGACTTGCAGCAGGAATTGAAACAAAATGGCTTTCATAATTTTATGCCTATTGTTGGAGATGTTCGCGATAAAAATAGATTAAATAATCTTTTTCAAGAATACAAGCCTAATATTGTGTTTCACGCTGCAGCTTATAAGCACGTGCCTTTAATGGAATACAATGCTTATGAAGCTATTAAAATTAATGTAGCGGGTACTAAAGTTGTTGCCGATTTATCTATTAGTCATAACGTAGATAAATTTATTTTCATTTCTACTGATAAGGCTGTTAACCCTACAAATGTAATGGGTGCTACAAAGCGAATTGCGGAAATGTATATTAGTTGTATGCAGCAAAAAGGAAAAACGAAATTTATAACAACGCGGTTTGGTAATGTGCTAGGGTCTAATGGTTCAGTAATTCCTCTATTCAAAAAACAAATTGAAAAGGGGGGTCCGTTAACAGTTACCCATGAGAATGTGACTCGTTTTTTTATGACTATTCCAGAAGCTTCTCAATTGGTCTTGGAAGCTGGAGCTATGGGAGATGGAGGAGAGATATTTATTTTTGACATGGGTGAATCCGTAAAAATATTTGACTTGGCCAAAAATATGATAAAACTTTCCGGGCTTAGGTATCCAGAAGATATAGACATTAAGATAACCGGTTTGCGTCCAGGCGAAAAATTATATGAAGAGTTGTTGGCAAATGGAGAAAACACCTTGCCTACATATCATAAAAAGATTATGATCGGTAAAACTAGAGAACTTGACTATATATTGGTAAGGTCTAAAATTGATGAACTTTGTGTGTCCAATATGTTCTTCAATGAGAGCACGGTTAGTTTAATGAAAGAGATAGTTCCAGAATTTATATCTAATAACTCTGAATTATGTGTTTTGGATAAAAAAGACAAAACGACAACTAAGAATCATCCTCTTAAAAAAGTTCTATAATTTTTTTATTTACTATCATTGCACCAAAACTTGAACACTATGTCCATTAAAAAAATGCTTTCACTTGATATTTTTCGATTTTTTAAAACTGTTGCGCCGCTTTTGGCTGTTTCGGCAATCTTATTGTCTTCTTGCGCTTCAAGAAAAGAAGTTGTGTATTTTCAAAACACAGGTGATTTTGAAACCTTGGTTGATAAAAACAGTTTTACTCCAAAATTTAAAGTTGATGATTTAGTAAGTATTTATGTGTCTACTCTAGATAGCGAGGCTAGTGCTCCGTTTAATCTTTTTCGAGGTGGATCTGAAGGTGGTATTCGACCGGAACAGGTTGATTACTTAATCGATAAGGATGGGGAAATTGATTTTCCAGTGATAGGTAAAGTGAAAATTGCAGGTCTTTCAGGTGAAGAAGTTAGGGTTCTGCTAAGGGACAGACTTTCAGATTATTTAAAGGACCCTATAATAAATATAAGGCTACGGAATTTCAGTGTTTCTGTTTTAGGAGAAGTTAATAGACCGGGGACGTACCCTGTAGATGGCGAGCGTATTACTATCCTTGAAGCCTTAGGCTTGGCCAATGATATGACTATTAAAGGTCGACGTGAAAATGTTATGGTCATTAGAGACTTTGATGGAACCAAAGTTTATACAAGAATAGACTTGACTAAAAAAGAAGCACTAAGCTCTCCTGTATATTATTTAACTCAGAATGATGTGGTTTATGTTGAGCCTAATAATTCTGCAATAAAATCTTCAACTCTCGATAGCAGAATGTCTATTGCGGTTTCAATAGCGTCACTATTGATTACTTCAACAGTACTCTTAATTACAAGAACAAATTAAAGTTATGCGGTAGCACATCGGTATATGACATTAAAAAAACAAAATGAGCTTGAATAATCAAAATTCAATGTCAAACAACACGTTTGATTTAAAGGAAATACTCGCTACTTATACAATACATATAAAATGGTTTATATTATCGGTGGTGGTCGCTTTAATTATTGCCTTTCTTTATATTAGATATGCTACACCCAAATTTGCTGTCCAAACGCAGATTCAGATATTGGAAGATAAAACATCAGGTTCTGAACTAGATGTTTTTCAAGATTTGAATTTGTTAGGAGGAGGAAAGAACAAAGTGGAGGATGAGCTACAACTCATAAGTTCTCGGTCCAATTTTATTAGAGTGGTTAAAGAGTTAAACTTAAACACTCAAATTTTGGTTCAGGGAAATATTAAGGAAACAGAGTTGTATAAGAACCCACCTGTTAATTTGAATTTCATTGCTGCAGATTCCATATTAAATCGGGCAAATTTAGATTTTTTTATCACAATTTCGTCTTCTACGACTTTTGGTTATACTGAAGAAGAAGACAAACCCGTAAAAATTTATGCCTTTGGTAAAAACATCTCTACACCTATAGGAGATATTGTTATTACACCAAATGTTGGTGCTTTCGAGAGTTACAAAGACAAGAAGCTCAGAATTTCGGTTAAACCAATAGAAGATGTAGCTCAAGGTTACCGTACAAGGATTGTTGTAAGCAACCCGGGAGAGCTTTCCAATATTGTTAATATCACTTTAGAAGATCCAATAAGGGAAAAGGCGGCAAATATTCTTGATGCTTTAGTTAGGATATATAATGAAAATGCTATTCAGGACAAGCAAATTATTGCTGATCGCACCTCTAATTTTATTGACGAACGAATCGCTAATATTTCTTCTGATTTGGCAAGTGTAGATCAGTCGGCACAAGATTTTAAAACTGAAAAGGGTGTTACGGATATTGCAGCCGAAGCAAATGTTAACTTAAATGTGGGTGTTGCTAACCAACAAGAATTGGCAAATGCACGAAATCAGCTTAATATGGCTGCGTCAATGCAAGAATTGGTTCAGCAACAAGGTAGTTACGAAGTTTTACCAACGAATATTGGACTTTCTGACCCAACAATAGCAAGTACTACGGATCGATATAACCAGCTGGTTCTGGAACGTAAACGTCTTCTTAAAAGTTCAAACGAGAAGAACCCAGTAATTGTTAATTTGGATCAACAGATTGCTGGCTTGAAGAGAAGTATGCAATCTAGTTTGAGTAGTACCGTAAATAACCTTGGTCTTACGGTAAATTCTTTAAGCGGACAACAGGCACGATTTAATTCTAAGATTTACTCTTCGCCCGCAAATGAAAGAGCTTTAAGAGATATTACAAGACAGCAACAGACTACAGAATCTCTATATCTTTATCTTTTGCAGAAGAGGGAAGAAGCGCAAATTTCTGCAGCTTCAAGCTCTCCTAAATCTAAAATTGTAGATCAAGCTTATAGTATTAGTAAGTTGCCTGTATCGCCTAAAAAGTCAATTATATATCTAGCCTCGTTCATTTTAGGTTTGTTAGTTCCCTTTAGCGTTATTTATGCAAAAGATCTTTTGGATAATAAGGTTCATAACATGCATTCGCTAGAAAAAGTGGTGAAAAATACACCAATTTTGGGTGAACTCCCTAGATTGACCAAGAAAGATGAAAAGCTTGTAGTAAAAGAAGATAGGTCAGTTCTTGCGGAGTCTCTTCGAATTATTCGTACGAATCTAGATTATTTAATAAAATCAAAACAGAAAAAATCAGGAAAAAGTAATATTGTTTTCGTTACATCTAGTGTCCCAGGTGAGGGTAAAACGTTTCTTTCCACTAACCTGTCTATGATACTTGCAAGCACTAATAAAAAAGTACTTTTAATAGGTGCGGATATTAGGAATCCAAAGTTGTATACTTTTTTCTCAGGCGGTAATGCTGATAATATGCAAAAACCTAGTAGAAATAAAGATGCCGGGCTTACTGAATTTCTGTATGACAACACTATTGGGATTAGGGACATAGTAAATCCTATGCTGGTTCATAGAAATACTATAGATGTGATTTACTCTGGTAGAATACCTCCTAACCCTGCTGAGCTTTTAATGAGCGATAGAATAAAGGAATTGTTTGCCCAAGTTTCTGAAACTTATGATTACGTAATTGTAGATACAGCACCTTTAATGGTGGTTACGGATACACTTTTAATTAGTGAATATGCGGATTTACTTCTTTATGTAACTAGAGCAGGAGTAACAGAGACAAACGCCGTGGATTACCCAATCAAACTTCAAGAAGAAGGAAAAATTAAAGGGTTGTCATTTATTGTTAATGATGTAGATTCCTCTAATCTAGGTTATGGCGGAAAATATGGCTATGGCTATGGAAAAACTCAAAAAAAATGGTGGAAGTTTTAAATAATTTCACGAAAAAAAATACCCCGAACTTATATTTGGGGTATTTTTTTAACTATTATGAGTTGTTGTTATAAGCCAAATTTAGAATTTAAGAAGTTCAATACAAGTAAATCTTCCCCCTGTAAATTTATCTAATCTAGTTCTACTTATTAATGAGTCAAAAATTAGGTTGTTCACAAATGCCTTATGGGTTGTAGAGTTTCAAGTCGATCGGTTATTTGCCGAGTATCAATCCTCTTTTAACGAAAAGCAGTAGGGTATTTCAGTCCCAAAGTGTTATTACATTATATTTGTCAGCCGTGTGTTAACACGCTAGATTTTGATACCAAACACTTAATTAGCATGAAAAAAAAGTACTTTTTAAAACTAGTTTTCACATGTCTCTCTATATATTTAGCGGGTCTTTCTAGTGTTAATGCACAATTAACCGATGAATTTGCCAAAGTTGATATTGTAACTGGGCTATCGAATGCAACTAACTTTAAATTTGCACCTGATGGCAGGATATTTATTCTAGATCGTTTTGGTGAAATCTTAATTTATAAACCTGACGAGCAATTTACAGTTTCAGCAGGTATTTTGCCAGTTTATCATGAGCATGAAGATGGTTTAGTGGGTGTAGCGATTGACCCGGATTTTGAAAATAACAATAAAATTTATCTTCATTATGCACCAATAGATTTTGTTGGCTATAGAGTTTCTAGGTTTAGTGTTGTTGAAGATATGGTAGACTTCAGCTCAGAGGAAGTTATTATTCAGTGGAATACCTCGAGGTCTGCATTATGGCATTCTGGAGGAGATATGGATTTTGATTCTCAAGGGAACCTATATATAGCCACAGGTGATAACACTACTTATGGTAGTAAACTTTATTCGCCATTGGATGAAGATGATTCTGACTTTAGTGCAGAGAAGGCCTCATCTAATACAAATGATTTAAGAGGGAAAATTTTAAGGATTAAACCTGGTCCAGGCACAACTTACACAATACCAAGTGGAAATCTATTTGCCGCTGGAACTCCAAATACAAAACCAGAAATTTATGTAATGGGAGCTAGAAACCCTTATCGGATTTTTGTGGATAAAGAGCATAGTGATTGGTTATTTTGGGGAGAGGTTGGTCCAGACGGAAATGTTGCAAGCGAATTAGGTCCAGAGGGTTTAGATGAAATTAATTTGACCAAACAAGCGGGTAACTATGGTTGGCCTTATTTTTCCGGTGCAGATAATGACTCTTACCAAATTTCGTATGCAAATCCAACATATTATAATGATCCAGCCGCTCCAGAAAATATTTCAAAATGGAATACTGGAGCGACGGTTCTGCCTCCAGCTCAAGAGGCATGGATTGAAAAATTCCATAAATGTTATTTAGCGGGATTTAGATATAATTATGATAATGAATTATTAGATCAACAACGTCTTCCCGCTGAATTTGATGGTTTATTCTTTTACTTTGATTTTAATACGAGTCGCATTTGGGCAGTAGAAATGGCTGCAGATGGTTCCATTATTTCTGAAGAAATGCTAGATGACGATGTTTTTCCAGGGTCGGGAAACAGTAAAGATGGCTATATTGATATGGAATTAGGCCCAGATGGTAAAATGTACATATTGGCTTATGGGGAAGGTTGTTGCCCTCAGGATATTCCAGAAGGTATCGGCAGACTTATTCAAGTTAATTATACAGGTATTACCACAAACTCTCCTCCCTCTGTAGTTATGTCGGCCGATGTGACTTTTGGACCTTTACCGTTAACTGTTAATTTTACTGGAGATCAGACTACTGATCCTAACGGGGATTCTCCTTTAAGTTATGCTTGGGATATAGATATAGACGGTACGGTCGATTATACTACGCCAAATATTTCACACCCATACACTACGAAAGGCACTTATACAGCACAACTTAAAGTTACGGACCCTGAAGGGGCTATTGGTGCTAAAACAATAAAAATTTATGCTGGTAATACACCTACTGAATTTAGTTTTAATTCGCCTGTAGATGGTGGCTTTTTTAATTGGAACGATGATGTAGATTTCAATCTGGTTGCTAATGATGCGGAAGACGGTGTTATTCCCTGTGAGGATATTAATGTGGTGCCATCTCTCGGACATGAAAACCATTTTCACGATGTTGGAAGTGTAGATCCATGCACATCAACTCTTAATTTAGATGATGGAGACCACCAAATAGATGGTGGTATGGATATTTTTTACGTTCTAAATGCCAATTATACGGATAGTGATGGACTTATATCTAGAGGGCAAATACGAGTACATCCAAAGAGGCGGGAAGCTGAATATTTTGACAATCAAAGTGGCGTCACGATTGTATCGAATACGTATGAATTGGAAGGAGCTAAGGATGCTATACAGGTAGATAACAATTCATATATATCTTTTGAAGGACGTAATTTGATGAATATGAATGCCGTCAAGTACTTGGTGGCGTCAGATAATTCAGGTAGTACTATTGAACTTAGATTGGACAGCCCTACAGGTACCTTGGTAACAACCACAACTATACCTTCAACCGGAGGGAACGATAATTGGTTACATATGCAAACTCCAATAAATAGTGTACCAACAGGAAAACATGATTTGTTTTTTGTATTTAAGAATGCTAGTTCATCACAGGATATCTTAAGATTAAATTATGTTGAATTTCTAGGCAATGGAGTTTCAGAAGATAACACACCTCCTGAAGTTCATGGTGTGCAACCTGATGGAAACAACGTTTTGGAGGTTAGGTTTTCCGAATACGTGGATGAGGGTACTGCAGAGAATGTGTCAAATTATTCAATTACCAATGGTGTATCTGTGCAAAGTGCAGAGCTTCAACCGGACGGGCACACTGTATTTCTAAATACGTCTCTTTTAAGTGCGGATGTCGATTATAACCTTAGTATTTCCAATGTAGAGAACATTAGCGGTATTCCTATGGTAGCGGAGAGTTTTTCATTCTTTGTTTTCGAGGAAATTAGAATCAATACAGGTGGAAATCAAATTACCGGGCCTGGAGGAGAAATTTTCAAAGAAGATGAATATTTTAACTCAGGGAGTGAATACGGTAAAGCTGTGGACGTTGCAGGAACGGATGATGATGAATTGTATCAAACCGAACGTTACACCAATAATAAGGGCTCTTTTGAATATCAAATTCCGGTAGCTCTTGCTGGGGAATATGACATAAGACTTCATTTTGCTGAAATATTCTTCGGTGTGGATGAAAATCAACTTGATAAGGGTGCTGGTGCTCGTGTCTTTAATGTAGTAATTGAAGGTAATGAGGTTTTATCTAACTTTGACATACTTTCCGAAACAGACCCAGCAACAGCTTTGGTAAAGGAATTTGACAATGTTACGGTTACCGATGGCTTTGCGAGTATATTCTTTAATGGTGTGGTACAAAGTCCTAAAGTGAATGGGATAGAAATTTTATCAAAAGACACTTTTGAAGGAGGTACTCCAACAAACGCTAATATAACCATTACTTCACCTTCAAACGGTTGGGATGTTAACAAACCTTTCGAAGTTGCTTTTAGAGTAGACAATTGGGTTATTAATGAAGATGATACTCATATTCATTATTACGTAGATAGTGACTTAATAGATAAATACTATGGGTACGATCCTATCCCATTTAATGATTTAGCTGATGGAGAACATACTATTAGAATAGAATTATTTAATGCGGACCATACGGGTACTGGAATTTATGATGAAGTAGTGGTAAATGTAACAGGTTTGATAACTTGTAACGAAACTCCGTTTCCTGAATCGTGGGTTGTGCATGAATTTGACCCAAATCCTTATACAGTGGTCTATACCTTTGCAGATGACGATTTAGATGGAGATGGACTTAAAGATATTGTTACTGGCGGATGGTGGTATAAAAACCCAGGTTCAGCTTCTGGTAATTGGGAAAAGAATACTATAGGCAGCACATTCAAAAACGTCGCTCATGTGTATGATTTTGATGATGATGGAGATATGGACTTGTTGGGTACTACGGGCGAGTATACCGGAGCTCAATTGGTGTGGGCCCAGAATGATGGTAATGGTAATTTTACGGTCTTTGAAAATATTCCGGAAGGAGATACGGATTATGTAGAACCTTTTTTGGCAGGTCTAGCGGGTGGTGTTTTTGATAATACCAACACGTATAGAATGGCTATTAACTGGAACGGGGCTGAAGATACTGGTTCTCCTATGCAAATGTTAACCCCGTCTAATAATATTACTACAGAAATGTGGAGTTTAGATAATATTAGTTTTGACTCATCAGGGGAAGATATTCAAGCCGCAGATATTGATCGTGATGGTGATTTGGACCTTTTTCAAGGTGTAAACTGGTTGCGTAACAATGGAAATTTAAATTTTGAAAAATTTGACACAGGTGTTTTTGATTTATATCCAACTACTGCTGATCGTGCTCAATTAGCAGATTTTGACAGAGATGGTGATTTAGATGCTGTAGTGGGACAGCTAAGTATTGGGAATATTGGTAATGGTACGGGTCCTAAGACTGAATTTGCTTGGTTTGAAGCTCCTTCTGATCCAACTCAATTATGGGTAAAAAGAACTCTTGATGATGATGTTAACGGAAGTTTAAGTGTATTTGCTGTAGATATAGATTTCGACGGAGACAAAGATATTGTTGTTGGAGAGTGGAGGGGTGACAAACGCCTGATAGCATTCGAAAATGATCTTTGTGGTTCGGGAGAATTCAATAAAATTATTTTGGATGATGGTGCTTTAGGTTATGAACATCATGATGGTGCCAGAGTCGTAGATATTGATGCTGATGGAGATTTAGATGTTGTTTCCAATGGATGGTTAAATGATAAAGTATTAAGGATATACGAAAATACTACTCCACTTTTACAAGATAACAGACCAATTGCAAATGCGGGGTCCGATAAAATTATATCAACAACCAGTGTTACGTTAGTTGGTTCTGGAAATAATCCTGATGGCGGTTTAATCGTTTCATATCAATGGTCACAGCAAAGCGGACCTAGTATTGCAACATTAAGTGGAGACGCTACAACAGAGTTATCAGTTAGTAATCTTCAAGATGGTCTTTACGTATTTCGTTTGACCGTTACCGATGAAGAAGGGGATGTAGGGTTTGATGATGTATCAGTGACAAAATCAAGTACATCTATGGTAACTCGTATTAATAGTGGCGGGCCTAACTATAATTTCAATGGAACAAGTTGGGCGTCTGATCAGCATAGTAATGGAGGCGAGACTCTTGCGAACGCAATTGCTATAGCCAATACAGAGAACGATGTTCTCTATCAAACTGAAAGATACCGTACCACAGGTAGTCTAATTTATGATATACCTGTAGCTAATGGAGAGCATAGTGTTAATCTGCATTTTGCAGAGATTTATTATGGTGTACCCGGTGATGGTTCTGCAGGTGGCGCTGGTTCTAGGGTATTCAATATTGATGTAGAAGGTCAAGAGCAAATTGAAAACTATGATATTTTTGTAGAAGCAGGAGGGGCTGCCACTGCTATAGTTGAAACATTTAACGGAATAAATGTAACGGATGGAAGCCTAACAATTACCTTAAGTCCTGTTACGGAATTTCCTAAAATATCGGGTATTGAAATAATAGAACCGGTTGTTGAAGGAGCTCCTACAGCAGATGCTGGTGAGGACCAAATGTTGACCTTACCTGATAATAGTACGGTAATCTCAGGATCAGGTTCAGACCCTGATGGAGGGACTGTTACTTTCGCGTGGACACAAGAAAGCGGGCCCAACACGGCTACATTAAATGGCGATAATACGGCTGAACTATCAGTTAGTAGTATGGTTGAAGGTGTCTATATCTTTAAATTGACGGTAACAGATGATGAGAGTCAAACGGTTACAGACGAAGTAAAGGTTACCGTAGTTCCTGAAAATGGTCTCTTGGCGGTTGCCGAAGCTGCACCAAAGGAGGGTAAAGCCCCTTTACAGGTAACTTTTACGGGTAGTAATTCAATTGGTAATATTGAAGATTATTTTTGGGACTTCAATAATGGGAATACATCAGAGGAAGCAGATAGTGCAAGTACGTTCCTAGAAAATGGAGTCTACGAGGTAGTCCTTACAGTTACCAATGCCGGTGGAGAAACACATTCGGATACAGTGGTTATAACGGTTTCCGAAACTTTGGAAGGAGATAAAATGGGTTATATTTTAGAAAAGAATCCTATTAAAGAAGGCGTAGCCAATGTTAGAATTTTAAATCAACCGGAGGACTTCATGATGTTGGGCATTAATTTGCTTGACCAGCAAGGTAGATTAATTAGTGGAATCAATGCGGATGAAGTAGTTATGGTTGGGGCTGATACATATCAAATCCCTGTTTATCTTTTACGAGACGGTATCTACTTCTTGAGTATAGCCAATAATAAAGGAAAACCAGTAACCATGAAAATACTGGTACAGAATTAAGAAATTGATAACTGGATATAAAAAAATGCCGCTAATTCAGCGGCATTTTTTATGCTATTTTCGTATGTGAAAATTACTAAATTTTTTTAGTAGAAGTTCTGTATAGAGTTATTAATTAAAGGTAGAACCTGATCTACCATTTTTTTAGAAAGGGTTATTTTCTTTAGTGCATTAAGCTGATTCATGTTATGAATATCCGAAGCTACAAAATCTATTAAGCCGTTATCTAGAAGCTCTAATGCCATTTTGGGCACTTCTTTACCGTAATATTCACTAAGTGATAATAGGTTCATTTGAAAGAGAATACCATTGTCTTTATATTCTTGGTACCTTTTCTTTCTATGATGTAAAAAGCCATATCTTTCTGGGTGTGCCAAGATTGGGAAAAAACGCTTCGAAGCAGTTTTTACAATAGCTTCGTCAAAGTTAATAGGGGGCTGTAAATAGGACATTTCTACCAATAAATAACTTTTCTTCATTGGCATAACACCATCATTTTCCAGCAGGTTTTCAAAATTGTCATCAATCATGTGCTCCGCAGATGCTTCTATGGATATTTCCTTTAAATCATTTTGTAGCAATGCGTTTTTTAACTCGGTTAGAGATGCATTTATGGTTTCTTTTGTATTAGGGTAATAGTTGGACATAATATGGGGAGTGGCAACAAAATGAGTGATACCCAATTCAGCCAAAGCTTTTATAAGAGCAATGGAATCATCCACTGTTTTTGCTCCATCATCTATACCTGGCAATAGGTGATTATGAATGTCAATAAAACCATCTAGGTAGTCGACTAAATATTTTTTCTTATTGAAAAATTGAAACATGTATAGTGGTTTCGTTATTATGTATGAGTTATAACGGACAATGCCGATATTTATGATGTTTTGTATAGTGCAAAGATAAGTTAGAACCACCATAATCAGAATAATTCTTAACATCTTTACAGTATGGTCAAATAACAAAGCGGAGATATATCCAATTGGACATATCTCCGCTTTAGTAAAATCTAAATCCTATTAGAAATTAACTGATACCTTTCCTCTTAAATAGAAAGGTATACCTGGTGTAAAATGTATTTCTTCAACAGGAGCGGTTTCGTTAAACAGTCTGCTTTCCGTTGCGAATTGGGTTTCGTTCCATTCGGTGTCAAAAAGGTTTTCTACAATAACGCCCAGTGTCCAGTTCTTTATGGAATAATTTAAATTTAAGTCGGTTACAAAATAACCTTCTGCTACAATTGAATTATCCTCGTTTGCCGGTCTATCTTTTACATATTTATAGTTTATTCCACCTGAGAAATTCTTAATATCAATAAATGACAACCCGGCTGTGGAAGTCAAATCTGGCGCAAGGGGAATAAGGTCTTGCCCATCTGGATCTTCTGAACTTCTGGCGTAAGTGTAATTTACGTCTCCATTAGCATAAAGCCAATCGGTAATTTGGTAGCGTAAACCAAAATCAACACCGAGCCTCTTTGTTTTTCCACTTGGTTCTACTATACCGGCATCACCAACATAGACAAACTCTTGTTCTAAAAACAATGTCCACAAAGCGGCATTAATAACCAATCGGTCTACTGGTTTGTAAATTGCTCCTAAATCCGCTCCATAGGCCAAGGGAAGAATTTCCTTGCCATTGTTTGCGGTTACCACTCTTGTATCATTTGAATGGTATCCGATACCCGATTTAGCAAAAAGCTGCAAATTGGAAGTTGGAGCATAAATAACATTAAATTTTGGACCTAGAAAAAGCTTGTTCTCGCTTTTGCTATCATAGGTTTCGGTAAGGTTATTTACATAATCAAACTTAAAATAGTCTAACCGGAGACCAGTGTTCAAAGTCCATTTATTTTTTTTATAGGTTACATCAAAAAAACCATAGGCATTTAACTCGTCAACATCTCCATAAGCCAAACGCTCCAATAGGGTTTGACGGTTTTTTGTTCGGGATAGTTGAACATCGTTAACATCGTCATACCTAAAACCTATTCCTGATTCATATTTTAATTGAGAATCATGGTCTCCAACATGAACGGAATGCTCATAACTTGTTTCGGCACCAATTATGGTCCGGTCTTCAAATTGTCTTATTTGGTCTCCGTTTACTGGATCTTCCAAGAAGAACGTAAAGTTGGAAAAGAGCTCAAAATCATACTTTGTCAAATAAGCCTTAGACTTTACCCTAGAATGTTCATCTAGTTGTTTGGTATGGTTAAGGAGAATATTGCTGCGGCTTGTGTTTCCTCCCTCAGTATCATCAATTGCTCCAAATCTACCTATTAAACCTGCATCTACGGCTCTTTGCGGAACCTGACCGGAAGCATCCCATTTGCTTTGAAAATGAGAAAGTGTAATGCTCAAATCTTGGTCTTTACGATTGTTAAAAGTATATCGCCCCATAATATTAAGACGATTGAAGTTTTGAGAAGAATCAAACGGGCCATCGGTTAAAACCAACTCAGAAGCTAAATAAGCATTGCTAAAATCACTTTCGGCCACTTTGAACATACCTACGGTACGCAAGGTGTTGAATTGACCAATTTCTGCCGAAATCAAGTTGTTTTCTAGTTTGCGTTTCGTTTTTAAGTCGATGTACCCTGCGGTATTAAAGTTTCCTTTGTTAGCATAATAAGGACCTTTTCCAAAGTCAATATTATCAATAGTTTCGGGGATTATAAAGTGCATATCCGAATACCCTTGCCCATGAGCATGAGATACCATGTTTACAGGTAGACCGTCTACATTAATGGCTAAATCCGTTCCGTGGTCAATATCAAATCCTCTTAAGAAAATTTGCTCGGCTTTTCCACCTCCGGCATGTTGGCCAATGATTAATCCCGGTACTTTTCGCAGAATTTCCTGCGAAGATTTAACAGGGTTTGCTTTAACATCAACATTTACAAAGTTGCTAAGGGCGTTTACTTTTGAAACCAGTACCACTTGCTCCAAAGAAACGGCAGATTCTATTAGGGTGATGTTTGTGTTGCTGTCTAAAAGCGATTCCGTAATAGTAAGTTGATGATTTTTATAGCCTAAACTATAGAAATAAATAACATCTCCAACGGATATGTCATCTAGTTCAAAATATCCGGAAACATTGGTATATGTATACCCACCGGTAGTTTTGTTATAAACGCCAACACCTTCTAGGGCAATTTGTTTTTCGTTCGTTACCGTACCACTAAGGTCATGGGCCTGGACCACAAGACCAAAAGCTAATAGTACTATAAGAGTAATATGTTTTTTCATAATAAACAAGATTGAAATATAGTGAACATACAAGCGTATCCATAGACATAACTTGATGCTGAATAAAAAAATAAAATGTAGGAGTAAACCTTAACCGGAAATGGGGAAGTTGGTTGGTTGTGGAGGTTCTTTTAAAACGGTAAAATAACCTAGTTTTAGGTTACTTTCTATGGTTTTAAAATTCGCTAAAGATTTCATTGCCGGAATATGATGAAACACCGGATAAGCTGTAGTAATATGCTTATCAAACTTAAAATCTGCTAATAGCGAGTCTTCTGTTGATTCATTGGTGCCGGAAGCATCAAAAATGGCGTCAATTATATTAATAAAATTATGCTCATGCCTATCAATATCCGTATGATGATGAGTATAGTGGGTATTATTTTCATGAATGGAGGAGTCATGGCCAATTACCGAATCAGGCATTTCCAAAATGTGAGAAACTTCGTGAAAAACAGTGCTTATTTTTTGATGCAATGGATTTAAAATATAGCACAAAGCGATTATCAACGCTACATATTTTATAAGCGTTGGCTTTGTTGAACGGCTAAAATTTTCTTTTTTGCTCTGCATTCAGTTTTACTTACGGAAACAGGGTACTAAAGGTTTTATTTTTCTAGAAGAGATGTTAAGGTTTCTTCTATATAGGTTGCATATTCTGCAATTGTAGGCATCTCAAATATTTTATTTAAAGGAAAATTATATTCAATTTCCTCGTTAATCCGGGCAGTGACACGTATTGCTGCTAGTGAATGACCTCCTAAAGAAATAAAGTTATCATGTACGCCAACTTTGTTCAATTTCAAGACTTCGGCCCAAATATTCTCTAGTAGTTCTTCTATTTCATTTCTTGGTGCTGTATATGATGTGTCCATAGCCAGCTGTACCGCCGATAGGTTTTTTAAACTTTTCTTATCAACTTTCCCGTTGGAGGTCAATGGCATTTCCTCCAAGTGTTTATACACAGAAGGAAGCATATACGAAGGAAGTTGTTGGGCCAATAAATTTTGTAATTTTTTAATGGACAAGTCTTTTTTACCTGTGTAATAAGCAACCAACTTAGAGTTGTTTTCCCAGTCTGGATGTGAAGGGGTATACCCAATTTCGTGCATGATTCGCAAAACCTCCTTCTCATCAATTACCTCGTTTATTTCTTCAAGGCTTTCGTTTCTAGTCTTATGGCCTAATCGTACATCCCAACTATATGGAAAAGAGTAATTGCTATACCCTAAATCCTTTTTATGGACATAAATGCCAACTTGGTTAATAAGGCAGTTCGTAGATCTGCCGGTATCCGTAGGTCTTATCCAGCCTGCTTTCTCTTTTAGATAAACCAGCATTTCTTCTAAACTGACATCACTAAACCTATAAAAATCTACAAATTCTACTTTTTCAAAAACACTTTCGTCTTCAAAAATGGATACATCTAAAAGTCGTTTTACGGCATCTGATTCTTGGTGATATAGTTTTCTTGCTTCTAAAATGGTGTCGTCAATTTTTGATGTGTCCAATTCCTCATCCCAAAAAAGTTCTTCGGTAAGTCGGGTTTCAAAAAACTGACCACGACTTAAACCGGTAACTATAAATGGAATTTGTTTCTCAAGTGCTATTTTGGTGCTCAGGGTATAAATGGTCTTAAAGCACCCATTACAAACGTTGTGGTGTTGATTAAGACTATCTACAAATATTTCGTTCATATGAGGTGTTCGTCCATAGATGTGGTCTACGCCCAGCTTTTTTACAATACGGTCAACATTTGCTTTTGCCTGTTCGGAAATGTAGCCATTATCCATTGTGAAGGCTAAAACATTGAGCCCCATATTTACCAAGCGTGCAAGAACATAGGTACTGTCTTTTCCACCACTTAAAAGTGAAATGCAATCATAACTGTGATTTTGACCTCTTTTTGATGTTAAGAGCGAAACCAACTGTTCATCATTTTTAAAATAGCGTTCGGTTTTGTCTTTATAGGTTTCGAACGCAGTACATAAATGACAAACCCCATCCTCATTAAAATCTGCGTTTGGGTAGTTAGAAGGTAATCCGCATGTTGTACAGTTTACTACCTCTTCTTTAGGGGTAGTTTCTTTGTTCTCAACTAATACTACTGCACAATTGGTTATTTCAGGAACCTTAAGGAGATTACTTTCTATATCCGCAAGTTCTATACGGTATCCTCTAAGTTTTACTTGCTCATCTAGGCGACCAATATATTCAAACTCCCCATTTTTATTCACTCTGCCCAAATCTCCAGTTTTGTACATTTTAGTTTCAGGTGAAAAAGGGTTTTCCTCAAACTTTTCTGCCGTCATGCTAGGGATATTGACATATCCGTCAGATAACCCAGCACCACTTAAATAGAGCTCACCAATGACACCATTGGGGACCTGATTTTTATAGGTATCCAAAATATAGGCGTTCATGTTTGAAATAGGAAGACCTATTGGCACGGAACTCGCTGTGTGTTTATCTTGGTCGTATCTTGAGACAATACAGCCCACAGTGGCTTCCGTAGGACCATATTCGTTATATATTTTTAATTCCGAAGGAAATGCTGCCTGTACTGTTTTTGCTAAGCTCGATTTTAATTCCTCACCACCAACAATCATGGTGTGTATATAGGAGGTTTCTAGTTTCTTGTCTTTTAAAAGAGATAGATGGGAAGGGGTGAGCTTAATACAATTTACCAGATTATCCTCTATAACTTTCAACAGACTTACGTCCGGCCCGGTAGTGGGTTCTTTATAGATATTGATTCTACCACCACTTACTAAAGGTAAAAGGGTAGAGGTGATGGTCAGGTCAAAACCTATGGACGTAAAAAGCGGAAAAACTGATTTTTGATTAACGTTATAAGCTTCCTTTGCCCAGAAAATATAATTAGACAACGCCCCGTTTGAAATTAAGACGCCCTTGGGTTTGCCTGTGCTCCCAGATGTGTAGAGTATATACGCTAAACTTGTGGGTTCGTTTTGTATTTCAATATCGGTAACCGGTTGTTCTTTAATAATTGAACGTTCTTTTTGGATATCTAGAATGCCAATATCCGGCACTTCTATTTTTGAAATGAGTTCACTTTGACTTAGTAAAAGATCGGTCTGAGAATTTGAAATAATGTATTTAATTCGTTCCGCTGGTTGGTCCGATGAGACTGGAATGAATGCTGCACCTGTTTTTAGAACGGCTAGTATGCTGATTATGTAGTCTGGACTGCGATAAAAATGAAGGGCCACTCTACTTTGCTTATCAACACCTTTATTTTTTAAATAATGTGCTAGTTGATTGGCCTTTTTGTTTAATGAGCTATAGGTGAGAATTTCATTCCCCGCTTGTAGCGAAACGGAATTTGGATGTTGTTCCTGATTATGTTGAAAGCTACTTAAAATGGACTGAAATTGTGTAGATGATATATCTTCACTATTAGATTCTAAAGGTTCAATAGGTAGTAGTGCGGGTTTAAATATGGATTGTTCAAAATCTTCTAAAAAACCGTCTAGGATGTTTAGAAAGTGATTTGGCATTTCTTCTGCGGTAGCTTTTGAAAAAGTGTGGCAATTTGTATCAAAAGCTATTTTGAACGTACCGCTTTTGTTCATGTCATAGACGTGGGTGCGGAGCGCATGATTGCTGTCCATATGGTCGGAATGCAGCCATTCGGTTTTTGTAGGAAAGCCGTTAAAATCAGGAAAATCTGCGTGTATGTAATTTAAAATGGCATTGAAACTAGCATTGGTGCTAGGTGTTGCACAGCCTGGGCTTACATTTCGTAAATATGCATTTGTTTCAACTTTAACTCGGTTAAAAATACTGATGAACGTATCGTCTTCCTCAATTTCAATCACTAGGGGGAGAACTTCAATAAAAAGCCCTGCAGTTTTCTGAAAATCTCGGGTAGGACGATTATTTGCTGGCGCACCAATTGCTAGTTTATGTTGTCCGCTTACCCGGTGAATATAGCTGAAATTTAGCGTGAGGAATATGTTAAAGAGCGTGAGATCTTCCGTCCATCCTTTAAACTCCGGTTGTTTTGCTAAATCCCGTAACTTCTGAGAACGTTCGGCTCCAAGGTGAACATAGGTGCGCCTGGCTTCGGTACTTTTTTTAAGTTTTTCTCCGTAAAATTGAGGTAGCTCTAATGTATCTTTCGTTTTATCTATCCAATAGTTTTGGCTATCAGCACCTGATTTGGTTGTAATCTGGTCGTTTTCATATTTTATATAATCTGAAAACGATGGAAAATCTTGTAATGGGGCGGTTACCTTTTCCAATTCGTTTTGGTAAAAGGAATTCATCCGATTATAAAGAATGGAATTGGATACGGCATCAGTCACCAAATGGTGAAGCTTTAAAAACCAAATGTAGTTGTTCGGGCCGGTTCTCAATAGAGCAGTATGAAATACCCTTTTTGAAATATCCATGCGCTGCAATGTACGTTGGTAGAGCCATTCATCAACAGCAATATTGTCATTGTTACTGGTAAAGTCTACAAGTTCCAATGAAAAATCTATTTCATTAAGAATGGTCTGTATTGGATTTCCTTGTTCTTCGGAAAAGACCATCCGAAGTATATCTGTCGCATTGATAAGTTTTTGAAATGCCTTTTCGAATAGAGTATGTTCTATTTCTCCTTCTATTTCAAAGGTGTATACCACGTTGTGAAGCGGAACATTTGGATTTATTCGCTGACCGGCCCAAAGTGCAGACTGACATTTTGTAAGAGGTAGGAACGTATCTTTTTGATTACTCTTCATAATTAAATCTGCTTCGTGTCGGTTTCTTGTTTGCTGTCTATAAATCTTAGCATGTGGTTTATGGTCATGAAATTCTCAATGGTCATCTCCTCTGGTAGTACCTTTATAGCTGCTTCGGTTTCAATAAAAAGAATCAACTGTACCATTCCAATAGAGTCAACAAGTCCAGACCCCAAAAGGTCTTCATCAACCTCTATTTCTTCAATAGGTTCTGAGGCTAATTTATTTTTGATGTACGATACTATTTTGTCTTTCATATTTGGTTTTCTTCCAATAATTTACCTATTTCTTTTCGGCTTATTTTTCCGGAACTGGTTCTTGGAAAATCATTCATAAATTCTATGGTTTTTGGAACAGCATAGGAGGGAAGTTCTATTTTACAGAACTCCATGAGATAGGTAAGGTTTATGCAGGAATCTTTAGAAGGTTTTATTACCGCGGCCAGTTCTTGTACTTCCTCTTCTTTTCCTAACACCAGAACCGCTACTTCTTCAACATCTTTATATTTTAATAAGGTTAGTTCTATTTCGTCCAACTCAACGCGATAGCCTCTAAGTTTTATTTGCCGGTCATTTCTGCCTAAAAACAATAATTCTCCTTTTGGGTTAAGTTTAACCAAATCACCGGTCTTATAATAGATATGGTCGTATCCTTCCGCTATGGTTACTTTATGAAAGGAACGTTCCGTTAGCGATTTGTTGTTCCAATACCCTTGCATCATAGTTGCTGAGCGTACTGCTAACTCACCAGGTTCATTAGAGCTTACATCATTATTGTTTTTATCAAGTACTTTAAACTCGGTGTTGCCCCAAACATTACCAATAGGAATAGGGTCATCTGTTTTAGGAGGCTCCGGTAGATGGTAATAGGTACAAAGAATAAGTTCTGCCGGACCGTATAGATTACTGAACTCGGCATGTGGCCATTCGTTCATGAGTGCTCTAAGGTGTTTAGTGATAAAAACCTCACCGGCAAAAAGCACCCATCGTAGAGAACTGAAGTCGTTTTTACTCAATGTACCACTATTTAAAAGCTGGATTAACATAAGGGGAACGCTATACCAGACTGTAATTTTTTCATTTGCTATAAGTGCACTTAGGCTTGCTGGCATTTTTAAATGGGCATCTGGAACAATAACCGTAGTGGCCCCGACTAATGGGGCTACAAAATAGCCAAAAGTAGAAGGGTCAAAATGAAGCGGAGCGGGATTCCCAAAAACATCATCAGAGTTAAAGCCGTAAGTTTTAGCAGCAATTTTGGCCAAGCTCAAGGCACTGTAATGCGTATGCATAATACCTTTTGGAACTCCTGTGGAACCAGACGTATAAAGGATAAATGCTAAATCTTGCTCCAAAATATTGGGTGCAATGAAACCATCAGTTGAAACCGAGAAAATCTCATCCCATGAAATGGATTGCGTTGTGTTTTTAAGGGTATCTCCAATAATTGTTTTTATTGGACTCTGCTCGTTCAGCAAGTTGTCTATCTTTCTTCTTTTTGTAGGAGTGGTTACCAGACACGTAATTCCACAATCGTTTATAATTGCAAGTGTCCGGTTAATTGGGGTAAAAGGGTCTAAGGGAACATAGACAGCTCCGGCTTTTAAGATTCCGTATACTGCAATACAGGTTTCCAAACATCTGTTCATATAAATACCGATACGGTCACCTTTCTTAATACCTAATGAGATAAGGTATGAGGCTAGCTGATCGGTTTTTTTGTGAAGGTCTCCATAAGACATAGTTTCCTCCAAATAGCGAAATGCTTCACTTTGGGGTGATGCAATTGCTACACTGCCCAACAATTGTGGTAAGGTGTAAGTTGATTCCAAATTCACGGTCTAGTTGATATCATAACACAAACCATGAGGACTTCAAACAGTATTGAAATCTTCTGATTCATAGCTTGGCTAAGTTAATTTATGATTTGGAGCTTATCAAATTTAAAAGTAATTCAATAACTGATTTATAGGTCAATCATCGAAAAATACTGAATTTTACCTAATATTTTATAAATTAAATTGATATTGAAGGGTGTTTTATTGATAAATTAATATTACGGTGAATTTAAATTAATCCTATTTGAACCATAAGAAAATCATTTTGTCCATATAAATAATAGACCATATCCAATAGTTATTTTTTGAAAATACCAATAACTACCAGACTAAAAAATAATTTTCTATCTTGAGAACGCTATGAAAAAACTATTACTGCCATTAATCTTTGGCCTATTTCTACTGTTGCCAATAGTAACGTTTGGCCACCAACCAAAACAAAGTTTAATATATCTTCGGATTTATGAGAAGACTGGAATAGAAGGTCGTTTTGAAGTAAATGCTCAAGAACTTAATAGTGTTTTTGGGCTGAATTTAGGGTTGCACCCAAGTATAGAACAGGTAAGGCCATTCCAAGAAAGAATTCAGGCTTATTTATTCGAAAATGCTAAATTCTCATCTGAACTGGCAGACTATACAATTGTCTTTACGGGGGAGATTACAAAACTAAATCTGTCTTATGGAGACTTTATCAATTTTCATTTCCGACTTGAAAATTCAGAAAATTTACCTGATAGCTTAACGTTGGATTACAACGCTTTTTTTGATGAAGACCCATCACATATGTGTCTTGTGGCAATGGAGTATAATTGGAAGGCGGGTCTCATTAATAATGAGCATATTGTTGCTCTATATTTATCCGAAGGGGAACGTAATGGAACGTTTTCTATCAAAGAAACTTCTCTGTGGAAGGGTTTTCTGGCCATGGTGCAACAAGGTGTGTGGCACATTTGGATCGGAATGGATCATATCCTATTTTTAGTAGCTCTAATTCTGCCATCTGTGGTAAGAAGACGCAAAAAAGAGGGAGTCACAGGCGAAGCTATTAATACTACTAAGTCAGGTTTTTGGGGCTGGGAGCCGGTTAAGAGTTTTAGACCTGCTTTTATGTATATCCTTAAAATCGTTACTTTTTTTACTATTGCCCATACAATTACCTTAAGTCTTGCATCTTTAGAAATTATAACATTGCCTTCTCGCGTGGTGGAATCAATAATAGCTTTTTCCGTTGGCCTTGCAGCTTATCACAATATCAGGCCTATATTTAAAGGAGAAGACTGGGTTATTGCTTTTGTTTTTGGTCTCTTTCATGGGTTTGGTTTTGCCAGTGTATTGGGAGATTTAGGTTTTAAAGGCGAATACCTTTCATTGTCTCTGGTTGGATTCAATATAGGGGTGGAGTTAGGTCAAATTGCTATTATTGCACTGATTTTTCCAATTCTTTATCTTATTAGAAACAATAAATTTTATACAAGACTCCTACTTTGGATTTCCATTGTTTTAATTGTTATATCCGCTTATTGGTTAACAGAACGTGCTTTTGACATTGATTTACGTCTGGGTAGTTTCATCAATAAAAACATACTATATCCTGTTGCGCATTTTTTTGGTTTGAAGTAATAACACCCAAAACTTAGCATTTGGAAAAAAGTGATAAAAATAATTCGTTATTAAGCCGATGGAAAAATCGTGAAGAGAAGGAGGTTGCTTTAACAACCATTCCAAAGGCTCCCGATACAAGCTCGGCACCATTGTCTTCAGGGCAACAACGTATATGGTTTCTTCAAGAGTTGTATAAGGACAACCCTTTTTATAATTATTCAGAGGCACTTACTTTTCAAGGAGATTTAAAAGTTGAATGTTTAAAAGATAGCCTTGAGCATATATTTTTAGCTAATGAGGTTTTAAGGTCATATTATCCAACTGTTAGCGGTAGTCCTATAGTTAAAACACATAATAATGTTCCTGAAATTAAGGAATATGATTTTAGTCATTTAACGAAACATGAAGCAGGAAAAGAAACTGAGGCGGTCATGCGGCAACAGTCATCACAGGTGTTTGATTTGTCCGTTCCAAGTCTGGTAAGGGTATCCTTAATTAAGCTTTCTGTAAATAAAACGCTTCTGTTTTTTACCATGCATCACATTGTAATAGATGAATGGTCTATAGATGTTTTAAAACAACAATTAGCAGACACGTACCTGAAACTATTATCCGGACAATCGTTGGATATTCCACATGAAACTCTTCAATATTGTGATTATGCATATTGGGAACGAAACACACCAATTGATGAAAAACAATTGGAGTATTGGAGAAAATCATTATCGGGAGATTTACCTATTTTAAATCTGCAAACAGACCGTACGAGACCGGCGAGACCATCTTTTAAGGGGAAGCAACAAGCCTTGTCACTAGACAAAGAGTTGTCTTCGGACATATTGAATACATCAAAACAACTTGGCACAACACCCTTTGTTTTCCTGCTTACCGTGTATTACATTCTTTTGTATAAGTACTCAGGACAGTCGGATATTTTAGTAGGAACCCCCATTGCTAATAGGAGTTCCAAGTCTTTGGAGAAAGTACTTGGGTTTTTTATCAATACAGTGGTTTTGAGAAGTAGGGTAGAGGATTCCAGTAGCTTTTTAAACCTAATGGAAATTGTAAAATCCAATACGCTCTCAGCTTTTTCCAACAAAGAGATACCCTTTGATGTATTGGTAAAAGAATTGAAGGTTGAACGGTCTTTAGCGGTAAGTCCCTTTTTTCAAGTAATGTTCTTATACCATTCAGCTACGGCCACACCTTCTTTTGGGACTGATTTACATTTAGTAGATGAAACTGAATTTGATACCGAGGTTTCTAAATTTGATTTAACGCTGTCTATCTCTGAGTCAAAAGGAACTCTTTCTTTGGCTTTTGAATATGATACGGACTTATTTGAATCTACTACTATTTCTCGTTTTTTATCGCATTATAAAATGTTATTGAATGGGGTAATTACAAACCCTAATGAATCTATTGGTCAACTTCCAATGATGACCATAGAGGAGAAAAAAGTATTGTTCCCCCAAGTTGTAGAAGGCAGAAATCATTTCAAAACTTATCCTGGAATTCACAATATTATATCTGATGTATCACATCAGATTCCGAATCGTAATGCGTTGACATTTAACAATGTGTTCTTGTCTTATGGAGAATTGGATAGGCGGTCAGGAATAATTGCTGAAGCCATACTCCAAAAAACAAAGAAGCGAAACGAGATAGTAATGCTTTGTATGGATAGGTCAGTTGAAATGATAGTTTCTTTATTGGCTATTCTTAAAGCTGGGTGTGCCTATCTGCCTATGGACCCCAATTATCCCATGGAAAGGTTAAGCTTTATTTTGGAAGATGCCAATTGCAATATTGTTGTGACACATAGTAGTCTCACCAAAGTTTTTGATGGCACTAATAAGAATACTATTTTAGTTGATACTGTTGATTTTGATGTGGAGAAAGATATTGTTCTGCCCGAGGTAAAAGAAGACGATTTAGCCTATGTTATTTATACTTCAGGAAGTACAGGAAAACCTAAAGGTGTACCCATAACCCATAAGAACATTATCAATTCAACAGCAGGGAGATTGGATTTTTACCCTAAAAATCCGAGTGCTTTTTTGTTAATGTCCTCCATTTCGTTTGATAGTTCCAAAGCTGGAATTTTTTGGACACTATGCACAGGAGGCAATCTTATCCTAACAGAAAATAGAATAGAACAAGACCTTACTAAAATAGTGGGGTTGATAGAGAAACACAAGGTTAGCCATACCCTTATGCTTCCTTCTTTGTATAAAGTTTTATTGGAGCATGTAAGTACTACAAAACTAAAAAGTCTGGATACCGTTATTGTCGCGGGTGAGGCCTGCACGCGTTCTTTGTGTGAAATCCATTATATAAACCTGCCCTCGGTACATTTGTACAATGAATATGGGCCTACGGAAGCTACAGTTTGGTGTCTTGCGCACAAGGTAGAAAAGAGTAATAGCTTAGACGATGTGCCCATTGGTAGGCCGGTTGCTAATGCAGAGGTGTATCTTCTAAACGAAGCTAAGCGTATGGTTCCTTACGGTGCAGTTGGGGAAATCTATATAGGAGGCCCAGGAGTGTCTAATGGGTATCTTAATAGAGTAGACCTTACTGAAAAGGTGTTTGTAAAGAATCCGTTGGGAGTAGGCTCTGCTACAATTTACAGAACGGGTGATTTAGGCAGGTACCGAAATAACGGAACTATTGAATTTTTAGGAAGGGCAGACCATCAAGTTAAAGTACGTGGTTTTAGAATTGAGCTGGATGAGGTGGAGAAAACCATATCCGAATACGATAAGGTGACTGCTACAGTGGCCATGGTAGAGGACAACAAACGTTTGGTAGCCTATATTACGGTTAGCAGTACAGTTGAGGAAAGGGCACTTAAACTGTTTTTAAAAGAGAAGTTGCCCGAATATATGGTACCATCTAGGATAATAGAAGTGGGGGAGTTTCCACTTTTGCCTAATGGCAAGGTGGATAAGGTAAGTCTGTCTCGTATGAAACCTTCCGTAGTGCGCGGTGCTGTTGTAGAAATGGAACTTCCGTCAACGGAGCTTGAAACAAAAATGGCCGCTATTTGGAAAGAAGTCTTGCATCTCCCTTCAATTGGTTTACATGAGAACTTTTTTGATATAGGGGGAGATTCTATATTGAGCATACAGGTTATTTCAAAAGCGAAAGCGGAAAAAATAGAGGTGTCTCCCAATCAATTGTTCCAGTATCAGACTATTGCAGAGCTTACTAGACATATAGAAACTGAAAAACAAAAGCGGGCAGAAGCTTTTGATACCTCAGAATTTAAGCATTTAGTGGCCATTCGTTCCGGAGGAACAAAACCTGGCTTATTTTGCTTGCACTCCGGTGGCACCCATTTCTTTTATTACAATCAGTTTGCAAACCATTTACATCAAGACCGTCCGGTTTATGCACTGCAGGCATCGGGTCATGAAGATAAACTTGTACTGCATAGAAGCGTCCATCAGATGGCGATGGACTTCATAAAGGAAATTAAAAAAGTACAGCCCCAAGGGCCATATCACTTTATAGCGTATTGTTTCAATACGGCCATTGGTATGGAGGTTACAAGATTGTTGAATGAAATGAATGATTCGGTCAATCTTATCATAGCAGATACTATGGCGGACTACCTTAGTCTGTTTGCTCCGTCGCAGACCAATGTTAGGGCAACGGCATTTTTAAAAAGGCTAAAGTCGGACCCGGTAAAAGCAGTTCGTAGTTTTGTTAGGTCAAAGTTGATGCTGCCGCTCAAGGAAAAGTACAAGTCTTTCATGAGCAGTGGTAGTCAAAGGCTTGTCCGTACGTTACATGATAATCATATTAAATTATATAGACAGTACAACTGGAAGCCCGTAGATAATAATATACACGTATTACTAACTGATAAAAAAGAGGTGAATTTCAATGAAAAAGTAGTGGCTTCATGGGAAAAGATGACGAATAAACAAGTCATTGTTGTTTCCGTGGAAGGTCATCATGACAAACTCTTTGAAGATGCTTTAACTGCCGAGAAAACGGCGGCCAGTATAGATGCGTGTATGAAAAATTTTGAGACTAGCAGAAAAACAGGCTGAATGGAACCCTATGGAGTTATCTGAAAACGAAGCACACGTATGGTCTTTTAAGACAAGTGATTTTCAAGAGCTTGACTATTTAGAGTTGCTCTCTCAGGATGAATTGGAGCGAAGAAATAGGTTTAAGTTTGAAAAGGATAGAAAAGTATATGTCCTGGCCAGAGGCCTCCTTCGTGTCTTGTCCGGAGGATATTTACAAATTAATTCGGCTCAAATAAATTTTAGTTATAACGAATTTGGAAAGCCATATTATACCCATTCCACACCCTTGCGCTTTAACATTTCCCATTCAGGGGATAGTATTGTAATAGCTTTTACAAATACAGGAGAAGTAGGGGTAGATGTGGAGCGAATAAAAAATGATTTTGAGGTAGCTAAAATAGCGGAAGGTTTCTTTTCTTCGGATGAAATTTCGTCTTTGTTGGCATTTCCCGAAGAGAAAAGAGCTCAGGTTTTCTTTAATTGTTGGACGCGAAAAGAAGCCTTTATTAAGGCTAAGGCAGTTGGACTCTCTTTTGATTTAACCTCCTTTTCGGTTTCTATCGCTGATAAGGCCCCGGAACTTTTAAGAACTCAATGGGATTCTAAAGAAAAGAATACTTGGAAGCTGTTTTCGTTCAATAATTTAATAGGGTATTGTGTGGCCTTATGTGTACCGGTATCGGTACAGAAAGTTTCTTGTTTTGGTCTGAAGGATTTTAATGATTCTTTTTAGGATTAATTTTTAAGTAATTGTCCTGTAGTTGTTTGTCTTTTAATATAGCAACTAGTCGATTAAGTGGTTGCATCTATTGCTTGTCTATTTTTTAAACCTATTTTTATTGAGGATTACGGAATTACGGGTCGCTGTAATGCCATAATTTAACGGAAACGTTTAACCAACCTTTTTTCTAGAACTAGAGATTATGAAAATAGAAAATACATTTCTATCGGTTTATTTTTGGGTGCTTTCTTTGAATATGTTGATTACGGGAATGGCCTACGGCCAGTCCTTAAATCCGTGCAGCTCCACCCCTTTCCCCAATGACTGGCAAACACATGAACTACAAAGCTCAGAATTGCCCTACCGTGCCGTTTATATTCTACCCAAAGAAGATTTGGATGGAGATGGGCTAAAAGATATTGTTGCTGGAGGTTGGTGGTATAAAAACCCTGGGAGTGCTTCTGGAAATTGGGAGCAAAAAACTATAGGGAATCCGTTTAAGAATGTTGCTTTTGTTCATGATTTTGATGGTGATGGAGATCAGGATTTATTGGGTACTCAAGGTGGGTACAGAGGTGCGGATATGGCTTGGGCGGAGAATGATGGCGCTGGAAACTTTACGATCCACACCAATATTCCTTCGGGTAGAACAACGTATTGGGAGAAAAAAATACAAGGTATTACATCAGGTGTATTCGAGCCTGGCGGGCCTTTTCAGATTGCGATTAATTGGAACGGTGCTGAATCTTCTGGGTCTACGGTTCAAATGTTAACGGTGCCGGCCGATCCCAAAAACGGTACATGGAGCTTGACGGATATAAGCGATGATTCCTTAGGGGAGGATTTGCAAAGTGCCGATTTGGATGGTGATGGGGATTTGGATTTATTTCAATCCGATAATTGGCTGAGAAACGACGGTAATGGCAATTGGACTACCATATCTACTGGTATTGGTTATCGTACCACTTCAGATAGGTCACAATTGGCCGATTTTGATGGGGATGGTGATTTGGACGCTGTGGTTGGGCAATTAGGAATTGGTACTAGTGCCTCGGATCGCAAAGAATTTGCGTGGTTTGAAGCGCCTTCCAACCCAAGTTCCACATGGATAAAACATGTGTTGGCCACAGATATTAGTTCTAGCCTTAGCCTTTATGCCACGGATATTGATTCCGATGGCGACCCGGATATTGTGGTGGGCGAATGGAAAGGAGATAATAGATTGCTTGTTTTTGAGAATGATTTATGTGATTCCGGTGATTGGATAAGGCATACCATAGATGCTGGCGGAACAGGTTTTGACCACCATGATGGAGCTCAGGTGGTAGATATTGATAATGATGGCGATTTAGATGTGGTTTCCATTGGTTGGGACCATATTGTTCCCCGAATTTTCGAAAACAAGTCCACTATAACAAATAGTAGTCCGATTTCGGATGCAGAAGAAGACCAAACCCTTGTTTTGCCTACAGCTACTATAACGTTAAACGGTAGTGGCAGTGACCCGGATGGGGGAACGCTAGCGTATAAATGGGCGCAGAAAAGCGGACCTAACACGGCGACTCTGGCTAACAATACATCTAAGAATCTAACGGTTTCCGGTCTAATTGAAGGGGATTATATTTTTCAGTTTACGGTTACGGATAATGAAAATGAGAGTGATACGGACGAAGTCTTGGTAAAAGTCCTTCCAGAACCCATTGCTGGCAGTTCTAAATTGCTTATAAATGCCGGTGGGCCAAGAGTTGTGCAGAATGGGGAAGAGTTTGTTGCAGATCAGTATTTTGATACCGGAAGTACTTTGAACAGGCATCAAACAGGGTTGTCTCAACCCTATAGTAGCATACGTTTTAGCCGTACGCAGCAAATGAGTTACAATATTCCATTGGCAAATGGGGATTATACGGTAAAACTACATTTTGCCGAAGTCTGGTTCGGTGCCACCGGAGGCGGGTCAGGTGGTATTGGTAGTAGGGTTTTTGATGTGGCTATTGAGAATAGTAGAGTTCTTGATAACCTTGATGTTTTTGCCGAAGTAGGTGCGGAGACCCTGTTAACAAAGAGTTTTAACGTAACAGTACAAGATGGTCTTCTTAACATTGATTTTTCCGCTTTGGCTTCCGATGGAGGGTCTAGGCATCCTATAATTAATGCTATTGAAATTGTAGGCGATGGAGAGCAACCTTCTTTTCCGCCAGAAGTAAATGCGGGTAACGATAAAACGGTGAGTTTGGAAGATACATCAACCTATACTTTTAACGGTTCGGGAAATGACCCGGACGGGGGAACGGTGTCCTTTCAATGGCATAAACAAAGTGGTCCTGGTGGGGTACAGTTGTCTGGAGCAAATACTAAAAACCTAACGGTTAGTAACCTGGTTGAGGGTGATTATGTCTTTAGATTGCAAGTTACGGATGATGAGGGCGAATCGGATTTTGATGAGGTTAAACTGAAAGTGCTGCCAGAACCTACTACTGGGGCTTTTTCATTATTTATTAATGCAGGCGGTTCGTCTACAGTTTATAACGGAATCGACTTTGCTGCCGACCAGCATTTTGACACTGGCTCAACTCTTAACAGGCCACAAACAGGTTTGCCTGAGCCGTACCGGAGTTTTAGGTTTAGCCGATCTCAGGTTATGGGTTATGATATTCCGTTGCTCAACGGGGCGTATTCGGTAAGATTATATTTTGCCGAACTATGGTTTGGTGCAACGGGAGGAGGTTCCGGAGGAATAGGCAGTCGCGTTTTTGATGTACAGTTGGAGAATGAATTGGTAGAGGATAATTTAGATTTTTTTGCATTGGCTGGAGCAGATGCGTTATTGGTAAGAACGCACTCGGTTTCCGTTACGGATGGTGTGCTTAATATTGATTTTTCAGCCTTGGTTTCTGATGGAGGCTCTAGGCATCCGATTATAAATGCCATAGAGATTGTCGGGGAAAGCGGGCAACCTTCACTAGAACCTATTGCGAATGCAGGCCAAGACCAAAATATAGTTTTGCCTGTAGATGAAGTGGTTTTAGATGGTTCTGGTAGCGATCCTGATGGTGGTGCGGTTTCATTTCAATGGGTGCAGGTTACTGGTCCAAGTACAGCTACCTTGTCTTCAGCTGCGACTTCGGAACTTAATGCGAGTAATCTTATTGAAGGTTCTTATGTTTTTCGGTTAACGGTAACCGACGATGAAAGTCAAGTAGATTCGGATGAGGTGACAGTGGTCGTTAGTCCGGAAGCGGTTGGTCTGGATGACCATATTTGGCTAGAGGCGGAGTGTGCAGATGTTGGTGCTGATTGGTTGTTTAGAACAGATAGTTCTGTTTCAGGTGGTACGTATTTAGAAGCGCCGTCTGGCAATTACTTTAATAGTGCGCCTTCCGGTGGCGGTTCAAGGATACGTTTTGACTTTTCTGTTGAAGAAGGAACGTATCGCCTGTATGCTCTAGTAGATACTCCAACAGGTGATACGGATAGTTTTTGGGTACGGGCAAATAACGGGCCTTGGTTAAAGTGGAATTATATTTTAGGGGGCAATGGTTTTAATTGGAGGCAATTGCACGATAAGGAGCGTAGGACAGTGTTTGTTACTTTTAATTTGAACGAGGGAAATAACACCATAGATTTTGCCCATAGGGAACAAGGTGCTAAGCTTGATAAAATATATGTTACTAAAAATGGGCAACTCCCAACCGGTTTTGGGGAGAGTGATTTTACATGTTCGCTGAGCAGTAAAAATTCGACCGTACAAAAAGAAGCTGATGTGTTGTCTAGGAATATTACGGATTCGGGAATTGGTTCGGATTTGTTGATAGAGCAGGGTGAAAGTGCAGCAAGTTTATATCCCAATCCGGCACATACGGAAGTTCATATTTCGCTTCAAAAAGAGCAAAAAGAAGCGGAATATATTGCTATTTATACCATGGATGGAACATTAGTTAAGATGGAAAAGGCTAATGCAATACAGGTTGAACCTAAACTTTATAAAATGGACGTAAGTGTTTTAAAACCTGAGGTGTACATTATTCAGGTTTTAAATGTTGATGGAAAGTCAACAATCCATAAAATGCTTATAGCAAACTAGTTGAAAATAAGTGGTGGGTTCAATTTAATCCCTAACGAATTTTACTCCTGCGGTAATGATGGAAGAGCTAAATGTGGTGTCTCTGTCGTACTGATAAAACTTCAGGTCAATACTCTTAAGTCCAAATTTTGAGATATGCATTTTGGTAAAAATATCGGTATAGGAAACTCCCAGACCGTATTGGTTGGCGGTGTATTCGGATAGGTCATAGTCTGAGGTGTAGAACTCTTCATTGGAAAGGTGTCCTTCGTAAGGTGCAAAATAATCCGCGGCAGATTGATTGTAAAATCGGTAAGAAGGGTAAAGTGTAAACTTATCGTTCAATTTAACAGCGGCTTCTATACTTGCCGTATGTGAGTGGACACCCCAATCATCAAAATAATAGCGATAATACGTTCTAAGTGTTAGAATTTCGTTGAGGTACCAGTTTAAACGTCCGCCTAGAGCCAGTTTTAGCCTGCCATCGGGTAAACGTTCAATATCATCCGCCAATTGAAAATTTTCTATAAATGAGTCCGGTACATCCGAAAAGTACACGCGTTGGAAAGGAGTTGAAAGAAGCCCCTGTTGGTTGATAATATCAAATGAAATCAACCCCTGTACATTTTTGTGTAGTATTTGGGAAAGGCCAAGCCCTAACGAATAGGAGTTGCGGTTGGTTTTATCAAGTTCGGTAAAATTGGGTGTGTAATTACTGTTTCCGGTAATTTCATCGGGTCTAAAAAACCCAACACCATCATTGCCAAAAGGTCTAAGTTCAAAAGGATATATGGTGGTCCATTTATCCAAATACACATTGGCGTTTATACTGGCTTCCGTGTTTTTTTCATTGAAGAGTTTGGCGTAGCTCCCGCCAAAACCGAAAGAAAAGTAGTCATACTCTGATGAAACGGAAAATTTCGCGGACCAAACATCGTTTCTGTCGTCAGAACTGTGGCTGTAGCTACCTGTTAGATTTACCCAAGTATCGGATTGCGAAGCTCCTGAACTGGCAACAAATGGGTCGGCATCGCTTCTTTTGTCAAACGGGTCAACATTACTGGATGAGGCAGAGGTATAGGCTGAAACCCCAGCATCTATGGTGAGTACCTCATCGTCGTTTAACGGAATGGAAACAATAATTGTTCCGGTTGCATCCGTTAGTTCTTCTGTGCCTTTTCCACCGGTTACGGCTGCATTATCACCATCTTGGGAATAATAGCTGGTCAAAAAATCTACTTCGGTGGTTTCAAGAACCCGTTTTTTATATTCTTGGTTTTTCTCCTGTGACCAAGCAAACTGAAGTCCTACTGTCAAGAAGATAAAAGCTATGTTTTTTATTGAAGTCATAATTCGTTTGTGCATCACCTTGTAACTTAATTGCAGCCGCAGCCACCTCCTGTTTTACCTCCGTTAGCTCCTACAGCAGCTTCTCTATAGGAGTGGGCTATGGTAACGTTTCGGTCACATTTTTTGTCGCTTAGGGTCATATCCGGGTCGCTGAGATTTACTTTTTCGTATTCTTTCACTACAATGCAGCTGTGCATTGTGGCGGCAACCCCTATTCCTATTAAAAATCGTTTCATCATAATTTCTCTATTTCAATATGCTCGGATGTAGATATATTTCCTTGATCGTCAATTATAATACATTCTATTTGGGGCATTTGATTGATTCTGTTCAAACCTACTTCTTTGCCCATTACAAAAACCGAAGTGGCCAAAGCATCAGCCAATTCCGCTTTTGGCGCAAAAACGGTAACGCTAATAATTCCTGTTGACGGAAATCCTGTTCTTGGGTCAATGATATGGGAGTATCGCTTGCTGTTTAAGTTTACGAATTTTTCATAATCACCAGAAGTAACCACCGCTCCTTGTGTAATGGGTAGTAAAGCAAACACCTTATTTTTGTCCATTGGGTTGGTGATGGCAACTTTCCAAGGTTCGCCATTGGGTTGTTTCCCCCATGTATTCATGTCTCCCGAAGCATTGATTATTCCGGCAGCAACCCCGGTTTCAATCAATAGAGCCTTTGCTTTGTCTGCGGCATAGCCTTTGCCAATTGCTCCAAAACCTATTTTCATACCTTCTTCTTTTAGGAAAATGGTACTATTTTCAGGGTTTAAAACTATATTATGGAAGCCTACTTTTGCTACTGATGATTGAATGGCTGTGGTGTCTGGTATTTGGGTCATGCTGCCGTCAAACACCCAAATTTTATCCATAGAAGCATAACTAATGTCAAAAGCACCATCGGTAAGTGTGGAAAGGCCTATTGCCCGTTCAATGAGGTCGTAGAGTTCCGTAGAAACTTTTACAGGACTTTTTCCGGCATTTTTATTGATTTCAGAGGTTTGTGAATGGGGATTCCATGAAGATATCAAGTCTTCAATTCTGGAAATTTCGGCCTCGGCCAAATCTATATTTTTATTTGCTTCGGTTGAGTCTTTGGCAACTACAGTAATATCAAACCTGCTCCCCATTAACTTTAGTGTTCTGGTAAAAGTACCCTGTGCAATTATGGAAAGTGAAAACAAAAAGAATAGTACGAATAGGGAATTTCTCAAGTCCTATAATTTAATTAAAATATGAAACGAAACACTGCGTCTATAGCAAAGATAAGATAGAATCTATTAGGTCTTGGTTGTGGTCCGTAAAAGAATCTTTTTTGAAAAATGCATGACGATAACTGTTACACTCATTTAAAGAATAAAAATTTTTTGCGCAATTTTGCACATATTAAAAATGAAATATCATCTAATTATTCAGTATAATTGTATGGTTTTAGCAAATTAGATAGTGTAAAAACAAAATTACATAAGTTTTGCGCAAAATTTGTGCAAATTGTTTATCGCATTAGTAATGTATTGTTAGCTTGTTACGCCTGTATCTTTGATGAGGTTAATGCTAAGATAGCAATACTTAAAAAGAACGAAAATTTGCTGAAGACATTTTAGTAGTAATTCCAACAAATAGAAAACAGAACATCAATGAAACAAAAAGAAAGGAAGTCTAGTTTAAAGAAACACTTCTTAGTCGCACTATCCTTGACCACATTTGGATTTTTTCAAGCTAAGTCACAGGAAAACAAGGTGTTTAACGAGACTGGCGGAAAAGCAGTTGTGGAAGCGGAGGATTTTTATAAACAAACAAATACGGATATCCGTAAGTGGTATGTAATAGATTCCAACTTTAAATCAACATTAAAAAGTACTGAGGACAAGTTGCATTATAAAGACGCGAGTGGAGAGCGATATGTAGAAATATTCCCAGATACGCGTACCAATCATGATGAAAAGCTTATAGTAGGAGAAAATTTCTCCAACGAGCCCGGTAAGATGGCCATTTTGCATTATAAAGTCAACTTTTCTACGCCTGGCAGATATTATGTATGGGCAAGGGCCTATAGCACCGGTTCTGAAGATAATGGGATTCATGTGGGGGTAAATGGCACATGGCCAGAGTCGGGCCAGCGTATGCAATGGTGCGAAGGTAAAGATGCTTGGACATGGGGCAGTAGCCAAAGAACCCTAGAAGTGCACTGCGGTGTGCCAGGGTTGATATATTTGGACATTGAGAAGGCCGGTGAGCATGATATTCAGTTTAGTATGAGGGAAGATGGTTTTGAAATGGACCAATTTATATTGTCCAAGGATAGTAGCTTTCATCCTGAAAAAACTAACGAGGTTGCTTCTGATGATTTATTAGCTATGGCAAAGGAAGTAAGGCCAAGCGCCAGAATATATCCGGCACAGGGGTTTAAAAGCACTAAAAATTCATTTTATAACGATAGAAAATGGTTGGCCATCAATCCGGAAAAATATGAGGAAGCGGAGGCTTTTCTTCCCTTTGATGGAGGTGACGGCACATATGATGTGGTATTGTTTACGGTAGGCGAAAATGATGGACGGTCTGTGTACACTTTACGGAAAAATGAAGAAAGCTTTCAGGATTTCAGAACTCCGTTAAGCAGTAATATGTTTGAAGAAGGCTTGGAGTATGTTAAAGTCTACAATAATATTAAGCTAAAGGGTAAAGATGAAATAGGGATAAAGGCAGTTCCAAAGAGTAGGGACGGTAAGGAATTTAGTCGAGCACGATGGATTGGATTGGTGGTTGTTGAAGCGGGAACCGGTAAGAAACTGCTAGAGGAAATGCAACAAAAAATGGCTGAGGAGGCCAATTTGAAAATTTCGGGTGAGCTTAAAAAATGGCATAAAGTTACCATGACTTTTGATGGCCCAAAAACCTCAGAAAAAGCAGATTACAACCCATTTATGAACTATCGCTTTAATGTAACTTTTACTCACGCGAAAAGTGGTAAATCCTATGTGATACCTGGTTATTTTGCTGCTGATGGTTATGCGGGGCAATCTTCTTCGGAAGAAGGAAATAAGTGGCGTGTTCATTTTGCTCCTGACGAAACAGGTGAGTGGACGTACAAGGTTGATTTTAGAAAAGGAAACTATTCGGCGGTGAGTACAAAACCTACTACGGGACTCAGTGGTTCCTATATGGACGGTGCCAGTGGAGCCTTTACTATTGAAAAAACAGATAAAGAAGGAAACGATTTTAGGGCTAAGGGAAGATTACAATATGTAGGGGAGCGTTATTTAAAATTTGCTGAAACAGGTGAGTATTTTCTAAAGCAAGGTCCTGATGCGCCCGAAAATTTTCTTTCCTATGTAGACCTTGATGGTACCTTTAAGGACGATGGCCATAAGGATAATATGGTTAAAACTTGGTCAGCTCATTTACAGGATTATAAGCAGAATGACCCAACTTGGAAAAACGGAAAGGGTAAAGCTATCATTGGCGCTTTAAACTATTTGGCTTCAAAAGGGTTGAACTCGGTCTCATTCTTGACTAACAACATTGCCGGAGATGATCAGAATGTATTCCCTTATATAGATTATGATACCTATGATAGAATTGATGTGTCCAAAATGGACCAATGGGAGATTATTTTTGAACATGCCCAAAAGTTGGGGCTTTTTCTTCACTTTAAAATGTTTGAAGTAGAGAACCAAGGACTTTTGGATAATGGTGGGGTTGGAGCCAACACCAAATTGTATTATCGAGAATTGATGGCCCGTTTTGGACATCATCTGGCTTTAAACTGGAATCTTTGTGAAGAGAATGGCGAGTGGGTAACTAACCCAACAACACCTCCGCAAGAAGAAGAGCAACGTCTAGCTATGGCCGCTTACTTTAAAAAGAACGACCCGTACCACCATCATTTGGTAATCCATAATGGAATTGAGTTTGATGATTTATTAGGCCCTGAAAGCGGACTTACAGGACCATCAGTGCAAACGAATAAAGTAGATTTTAGCCGTGTGCACGGGCAAGTGTTACGTTGGTTAAATGCATCCAAGGAAGCCGGTTTTCAATGGGCCGTAGCGGTTGATGAACCCGGTGACGCACAACATTCGTTAATTACGGATGCTGAAAATCCTGATCATGACAATGCCCGTAGAAATGCCTTGTGGGGTACGTTCATGGCCGGTGGATGGGGTAATGAATGGTATTTTGGATATGCACACCCACATTCAGACCTTACTTGTGAAGATTACCGCTCTAGGGACTTGTTCTGGGACCAAGCGGTACACGCCATGGATTTCTTCAAAAAGAATAATGTTCCGTTTTGGGAAACAGAAAACAGAAACGACCTTGTTGGTAATACGGAGAATGAAAATACAGTCTACTGTTTGGCAAAGGAAAACGAAGTCTATGTGGTTTATCTTAATTCAGAACCAACTGCCCAGTTAGATTTGTCCAATGCTTCCGGTGAATTTGAAGTATTATGGTTCAATCCGAAAAAAGGGGGAGACCTTAGAAAGTCAAAGGTCAAGAAAGTGTCTGGTGGTGCTGTTGTGGATTTAGGAAAATCGCCAGATAAAAAACAACAGGATTGGACTATTTTGGTTAGAAGAGCAAAGTAGTCGTTTTACCATTAGTGGAAAAGCGGCTCCCGTCTAAATGACAAGTATCCGCTTTCTTAATTGTTAGGTGAACAAGGGTTCAAAGATGTCCCGGTATTATTCGTACCGGATAACATCTTTGAACTTTTTTTGTTGGTACCATGGGTCATTGGTTCTTTTAAGCTCTTTACCTAGGATACTTAAAAGGTTTGCGGCCACTTCGGGTTGTTCGTCTATGCTAAGTTTTTTTAGTTGGTACGGGTCTTCTTGATTGTCGTACATATAAACTTCCTGTAAACCTTTGGCGTTATCGTCTCCGTGCTTTTTCTGGTCCACACAAAGCGTATATCTATTGGTGAGTATGCCTCGTGAATTGGCGAGCATGAGTAAGATTCCTTCAGGTTTTTGAACCGTTTTTTTGTTGGAATTGGTTAAAAGAGGAGAAAAATCAATCCCTTCAATAGCTTCAGGTATGTTTTTATCCAACCCTGCCAAGCCCATTACGGTTGGTAATACATCAGGTCCGCCAAAGAGGGCATCGTTTATTGTGCCGCCTTGTAAGCCCTTTGGCCAATGCACGATAAAGGGAACTGCCAATGACTCGGTTTCAAATACATTTTTGCCTTCTTTGCCATGGCTGCCAAGCATTTCACCATGATCAGAACTAAAAAGTATAATAGTGTTGTCTAGTTCTTCCACTTCTTTTAAAGTCTCTAAAACCTGCCCAATATAGTTGTCTACACTGGTGAGGTTGGCAAAATAGTGGCGTACGTAGTTGGCCACTTTTAAATCGGCATTATCACGTACGGCCAATTGGCTGTCTTCTGGGTACTTTTCTTTATTGTAGTACTTGGCAAGGGTTTTCATATCCGTATTTTCATCGTTCCAAGGATTATGGGGCGGATTAAGTGACCACATTAAAAAGAAGGGTTTATTGGAATCACGTATATTGCCTTTGTTCAAAAGATAGTTTTTGATTTTTTCAGCTTCATTTTTTGGAGTGAAGATTTTGGGTTCGTGTAATTCACCATCCTTTTTGCCATTAATGGTGTTTGGGTCATTGCTATAGACCAATGGGTCATAGTGTGTATCTCTTATGGATTGATAAAAATACTCTATGCTATGTCTGGATTTTCCTGGGGGAACATAGGTGTCATAGCGATTGATGTAGTTTCCGCCAGGTTCTTCGGTAGAACCTACGTATGTCCCTTTTTCGTCAAATAAGGGTTCGTTTTTCAGCCAATGACATTTGCCGAAATAGGAAGTATTATAACCAGCGTCATAGAACAGGTCGGTTATTGTTTCAATGTCATCACGTAAACTTTCGTCGCGATCCTTTCTACAGTTGTTCCAAATTCCGTTTTGTTCTGGATACCTCCCTGATAAAATCATGCCTCGTGCGGGGCTACATAGCGGAAAGTTGCTGACCGCTTGCGTAAAAACCACGCCGTTTTCGGCCAATTTATCAATATGGGGAGTAACCACGGGATCAGGCTTCCCTATGACATGAGCTCTATATTTTTCTTTGGACCAGAACCCTGCGCTGTAACGTCTTAGTTGGTCTGGATAAATAATTAGAACATTTGGGGCTTTAGCTTCCGCTAAAACAACCTCGGGCTTTTTTTCTTCTTTACACCCTAATGTCAATAAGACAAGGGCTAATAGCAATATTTGTTTCATGAAGGGTATTCTTTATTCCTTGGGTAGACCGTTTTTTAGGTCTTGTATCCACTTGGGTAATTTGCCCAATCTTAATTCTAACTGAGCTTCAAATAATGATTCTGGTTGAACGGGAGTGTTTAAGCTTTCTACCAATTGCACTTCATCTGGTTTAAAAGTGGTACCAGCACCATGAAACCCAATAACTATTGGGGGTACAACCCGCCAATATTCCATATGTTTGGCAACGAAAGGAAAATTGGTTTCGGCCTCATCAGTTTCATTATAATTCCATAGAACAAGATACCTGCCATGGTTGGGAAGGTTTTTAACCGCTCCACCGGCCCTTCCGCTAAAAAATCCACCTTCAATATTATCAATAAGTGTAGACCTTGGCTGTGAGGCATGCGATTCAAAACTGCTGTGGGCAGGATGTTTTGAACGCCAGACCACTGTACCGGTAGTGCTTCCGCCACCCACACCAGATGCATGTTGCATACCGGCCTTGTCATTAATATAGGCGAGAAGTACACCCGTAGAACCTCCGCCTACACTGACGGCACTGTGTCCAATTTTTCCATCTATCACAAGATTTAGAGCTGTTGTAGCCGCACAATGTGAAAAGTAAATGGCTCTGTTAACATTGGTGAATGTGCAGTTTTTGACCCAAGAATCAGCTAATCCGGTTAGGTTTAAAATGCTCCATCCTCCGTCATCCTGTGCGGAGCGGTGGTGTACGAAATCTTTTTTCCAATTCCCTTCAAAGGTCAAATTCTCAAAACCTACTTCTGATAAATGCGGGAAAGTATATAGTTTCCAATCCTGCTGTTCAGAAATATTATAATGAATGGGGGCTACAAAAGTTATTTTGTTCCCCGATACGGACGCTACTTTGTGTCTTTCATTAACTTGTACACCGTCTTCTATAATCGAGGTCCATTTAGGGTTTAAGGGTAGGGGGTAGATGTCCTGTTCTACAAATTTTGGGTCGTTATCTTTTACTTGAACAATGACCCAATCGCCTTTTTTAATTTTAGAAGCATCCGAAACCTGTATGGTATGGGTTTCTCTTCTGGCGGCACCCGTAATATCTGTGATGAACGTACTTTCCTTGGCAGTCTTGGTTTGAATGGCGTAAGGAGACGTCCATAAGTGTTCAGGTACTGTAGGGGGCATATCTCGTTCAAAAAATAAAATCGCTTTTTCAGAGGGGTTTTTCGGGCCTCTTAAAACAATGTTAGACGATGTTATTTTAATGGTATTCAGGTCATCGTCCTTTGTGTTGATAAGGTACTTTCCAGCAGGAAAATAGACAATTCCGCTACCGTTTGTTTCAGCGGCTTCAATGGCTTTTATAATCGCTTTTTTATCGGATATGCCATCGTTTGAACGTGCTCCAAAATCCTGAACATTAAAAACTTTATGGGCAGCTTCCGGAATCCCTGCTTCACTAAACCTGTAGCCGGCATATGAAAAGTTGGGCAGTATAGGTTCGGTGTTGTTGTGGACAGCATTTTTATAATTTTCCCACACATTACTTTCTTGAGCTACACATTTTGTTGCCAGGGTGCAGGTAAAAAGGAGAAACATGGCTATGGAGAAACTGCCTCTATTCTTCATATTGTTCTTTATATCTAAGTAATGCTTCCAAGTAATAGTAATCGGCATAATTGAGCGGTACATCAATTTCATTGTTGTGCGGAATGCTACCTACGCTATGTTTGAGAATAAAATTATTATTGGTGCCTAATTTGGCGGTAAACTCATCGGTTGCCAATGATGTTAAAATGCGCTCTGCATCAGCTTTGTAAGCATCGTTGGTATAGGTGTTCAACTCCAGTAAGGCCGAAGCAGTGACACATGCTGCGGACACATCGTAAGGCTCGTTAGGAATATTTTCAGCATTATAATCCCAATAGGGAATACCGTTCTTCTGATTTTTTTGATTGATAATATAATGAGCTATTTTCTTGGCCTTATCTAAATAAGCCGGGTCTTTCGTGTAGCGGTAACAAAGGGTGTAACCATAAAGGCCCCAAGCTTGTCCTCTGGCCCAAGCACTTTCATGGGCGGCGCCTTGAGCGGTATGCTTGGAACGTACGGCCCCAGTTTCTGGGTCATAATCAATTACATGGTATGAACTGTTATCTGCCCTAAAATGATTTTCCAAAGTAGTGTTGGCATGGGTAATGGCAATCTCTTTGTATTTGTGGTCTCCCGTATATTCTGAAACTTTAAAAAGAAGTTCAAGGTTCATCATGTTATCAATGATTACCGGGAATTTCCAACCTCTTTCCGCCTGCCATCCGCAGTCAACATCCCAACTCTTAATACAGCCTACATTAGGATTGAATCTGGTAGAAAGCGACTTGGCGGCTTCAATCATTACGTTTTTAAAGGCTTCGTTATTCGTTAGTGCATAACCATTACCGTAAGAGGTGTTAAACACAAAACCCAAGTCGTGATTGGTGGTTTTGTATTTGTGTTCTTCAAACAAAGCTTGGGACTTTTCAGCTCTTGCTTTCCAAACATTGTCATTGGTTGCCTTATAAAGGAACCACTGACTGCCGGGAAAAAAACCTTCCGTCCAATCAAAATTTTGATGTGCCCAATGCATTTTTCCGTCTTCGTTTACAGTTCTAGGTATTTTATTCTCTTTCTCTGCAATGGTGGATTGTAGGGCTAGTTGTTTTTCGGCCTTGTCCAAGACTTGATCAACATTAATAATATTGCTGTTTGAGGCATCAACATTGGTGGCCGTGTTGGTTTTGGTGGCACAACTATTCAAAAGAACAATCATGACAATGATAGAAAGGTGGTTTCTTATATTCATCTGTTATTGTTATCGGTTTTCTTTGGTGCACTTTCTATAGTGCTTCTGAAAGCCTGTTTCCCAAGGCTAAACTACTGTTGATAATGTTTTTGGTAGGGGTAGGAATGGGTTAATAATAGGGGTTTTTACGTTCTTTAAATATTCTTGACTTCCAAATTGGCCTGTTTTTTAAAAGCGGATGGTGTCTTGCCATAGGCTTTTTTAAAGCATGATCTGAAATACTTAATATCATTAAAACCTACCTCATAAGCTACATCGTTAATATTCAATTCGGTTTCCAGTAGAAGTTGCCCGGCCCTTTTTAAGCGAACGCCCCTAATGAATTCTGAAATGGTATTGCCTGTTAGCGCTTTCAATTTCCTATACAGTACAGATTGACTCATATTAATGTTTTCACTTAGGAAGCTTGCGTTAAGTTCGGCACTTGCTATGTTCTTCTCTACAATATCCATTGCATTTTTAAGGAATACTTCGTCCGTAGAAACCAATTCTAGTTCGCTGGGTTCTAACACTAAGTCTGTCCTAAACTTTTTTACCAGTTTTTGACGTGTGGCTAAAAGGTTCTGTACTTGTAACTTCAATAAATCCGCTTCAAAAGGTTTGGTCACGTAGGCATCGGCACCTGTTTCAAAACCTATTTTTTGAATTTTGGAAGAGGTTCTTGCTGTAAGAAGGATAACCGGTATGTGACTGGTAAGCACATCGGATTTTAAGGTTTCGCACATTTCAATACCTCCCATTTCAGGCATCATTACATCGCTAATAATTAAATCTATGGATTTATTCTTTGCTAGATTAATTCCTGAAAATCCATTATTTGCCTCAAGTATATTAAACTCTTTATTGAATATACCTTTTACAAAAGCCCTCACCTCTATATTATCTTCAACAATCAATATGGTTTGTTTATTATCGTCACGTTTACTGTCGGTCTCATTGTCAATTTCGTCTTTTACCCAAGTAGATTTGAGGATGGAGGGGTCGTAATAATCCAGTAAATCGGTTTCATTGTTGTATTCATCATAACTTAGGAGCTCAGGGTTTATATGTTCTTTTCCCAATGGTAGACAAATAGTGAAGCAGGAACCTTTGCCCAACTCACTTTCTACCTGTATCTGTCCGTTATGGAGTTCTACAATATCCTTTGCCAAGGCAAGACCCACACCTGTTCCAGAACGTAAATCATTTTTCTGGCCCAGTTGATAATATCGGTCAAACACAAATTCAATATCCTTTTCATGGATACCTCTTCCGGTATCTTTGATCTTAATGTTAATTTCATTGGCCTCTGAGGAAATATCTATACTTATTTTACCATTAGGAGGGGTGAATTTGAACGCATTACTTAAAATGTTCAAGACCACTTTTTTCATCTCAATTCGGTCAAACCAAACTTCTAAGGGAGGCTCTGGAACATTAAGCTCAAATTGTATGGCCTTGTCCCTAGCCAAGTCGTTAAAAGAAGCCTTGGTTTCTTCAATAAATGGGATAACATCGTTTTTGGAAAAGGCTAATTTTAATTTCCCGTTTTCGGCCTTTCTAAAATCCAACAACTGATTTATAAGTTGCAGCAAAATACGTGCATTACGCTGCATACCCGTTAATTGGCGTTGCATTTGAGCATCACCTTTCTTCTCATCAATAAGCCGTTGTAATGGGGCCGTAATTAGGGTAAGTGGTGTTCTAAAATCATGGGAAATATTGGTGAAAAGTTGTAGTTTTAATTGGTTCAGTTCCTGAATCTGCGTTTTTTCTTGACGTTCCTTTCTCAGATCATGACGTTCCTTAATACGGATAAGCGTATACCTCCTAATCAATAAAAAAGTACTCACAAATAGAATGGCATAAATTAAGTATGCCCACCAAGTAAGCCAGAAAGGTGGACTTATGTGAATGTCCAAAGAGGTTATTTTACCGTTCCAAACGCCATCACTATTACTGGCTTTTACAAGAAAAGTATAATTGCCGGGGTCAAGATTGGTGTATGTAGCTTTGGTTTGATTGCCAATTAAATTCCATTTAGAGTCAAACCCCTCTAACATATAGGCATATTGGTTGTTCCTAGGCCTGGAATAATCCAATGCTATATAATCAATACTAATATCGTTTTCATTATAGGCCAGTTTAAACTTTGAAGAATTGTGGCCAACTTTATTTTCGGAGGTGTTGGCTATTCTCAAATTTTCAATGAGCACGGGGGGAATAAAGGAGTCCTGTTCTATTTTTCTAGGGTCAAATACCGTAAAGCCATTAATTCCGCCAAAAACCAATTCCCCTTTTTTGGTCTTTAGATACGCACCGTAATTAAACTCGTTGTTTACCAACCCGTCCGATTGTGAGTAATTTTTTATTTCATTGGTGGAAACGTTCAATCTGCTAAGACCTTTGTTGGTACTCAACCATATATGGCCTTGGTCATCAGGTAAAATGCCGTATACGACTTCATCTGGCAGCCCATTGTTGATTCCGTACCTAACGGATTGTTTAGAATCCGAGTTGAACGAATAGAGCCCGTCGCCTTCGGTACCTATCCAATACTGATGTTCGGACTGATGGTAAACACTAATAACCTTTCTAATGTTATAAGGTGTTTTGGTGTCTTCTTTAAATTGAATAGGGGTTATTTCTTTGGTATCTATAGCAATGGAACCAAGTCCTTTTTCGCCACCCACTAGAAGCACTTTCTCTTGTTTGCTTTGGGCTATTACTGTGATGAAGTTGCCTAAAATGCCGTCCGGGTCTCCAATTCTATAGCTTTTACCAGTCTTGGTGTCATAATAATTGAGTCCACGGTTGTCCGTTCCTACCCATAAATTATTGGTATTATCCTTAAGGAGGCAGGTAGTCCTATTATTGGAGAAATTAGAAAACGTATGTACTTTGTCCTCCCAATTTTCAAATGCTAAGTTTTTATTCTGAAACGAGGCAAAAGATAGTCCTTTGTCATGTGTGCCAACCCATAGATTATTATCTTGACCCTTAGCAATGCCTTTTATGTTGTTACTGGAGATAGAATTTTTGTTGGCGTTGTTGTGAACATAGTATGTAAATCTGTTGGTAGATCGGTCAAAATAATTGAGTCCACCACCTTCAGTTCCAATCCAAAGATTTCCAACTTTGGTCTCTACAATAGAACTCACCACTGGGTAATTTAACCCATTAGGCCCTATTTGGTAATTCTTGAAAACATTGGATTTCCGGTTTAAATAGTTAACCCCACCGGCCCATGTCCCGATCCAGATGTCTCCCCTGGAGTCTTTGGTTATTTTATAAATGGAGTTTTGGCTTACGCTTTTAGGGTTTTCAGGATTGTTTTCATAATGGGTTATTTCGTTGTTTTTACTGTTATAAATGTATAAACCATTGTATGAGCCTACCCAGAGGTTTTTTTTATCGTCCTCAAAAATAGTACGGACGGGGCTTGTAATTCGTTTTGTATTATTATCGCTTTTTAAATCTATAAACTCTAGGCTATCTTTATTAAGACGCGCAAGTCCACCATTATATCCTAACCAAACGGTTCCAGAGCTATCTTTAAAGAGTACGGTGTGATAGTTCTTTGTGGTTTCAGGATATTGACCTTCGGGATAGCTATAGGTTTGGATTTGGTTATTTTCTAGGTCATATAGTAGGATTGACTTTGAGGTAGCTACCCATAAGACATTATTCTCATCTCTCAAAAGCGCTAGCACCCTGTTTGAATTTAAGGCTTCCGGCGCATGTGACGTATTGAAACTGTTGGCCTCTAAACCTGTATGCATTTGTGTTAAACCATTATCAGAAGCTACCCATACCCCTTTATTTCCATCAGAAATAATATCAAATATTTCTCCTTTAAATGGTTTGTTTTCTTTGTTGGGAATTTGCACCCGGTCAAAGCTGTCGGTCTTTGGGTTGTAGGTGTTCAGTCCGTTTTTAGTGCCTACCCATAACGTACCGTCCCCATCTTTGTACAATACTTTGATCCAGCTATTGCTCAGGCTGTTTTCGTTGGTGGCATCGTAGTAGTAATTTTTGAACTCATGACCATCAAATCTATTCAGGCCATAACGTGTGCCAAACCATAAATAACCTTGCTGGTCCTGGGCAATGGCAACTACAGAACGTTGTGAAAGACCTTCTTCCGTAGTGTAATTCTTAAAATTAAGTTCTTCTTTGACCTTGTAGGTTGTTTGTGCTTGCAATTGCACGAGAAAGCAAAAGAGAACAAAAAGAACAAATTTAAACTTCATTATATAAGGTGTTATAAAAGGTAAAAGTTAGTGATTCTTTGGTGAATTCTCTAAGCTATAATTAATGTGCGTACCGCTTAACCCCCTGAATACGGAATATTGAACGATTGCCCCCCTTATTTTGGATTATTTGCCCCGTACGGTTGCATCGTTAACAAGTACTTTTATCCTGCTGAAAATAAAATTGAAACGAAACATAACCGAAACTGTTTTTAAACATGAAATTGAATTACGAAACACGATATGCTTCAAGTCCAGAAGCTGTAAAAGGGTATGATACTACCCAATTAAGAGATGAGTTCTTGATTGAAAATCTACTGGAACAGGGAAAAGTGAACATGACCTACTCCCATTACGACAGATATATTACCGGTGGGGCAGTTCCAGAAACCTCATTGCATCTTGAAGCGATAGACCCTTTGAAGTCCAGTTTTTTTTTAGAGCGAAGAGAAATAGGGATAATTAATGTAGGAGCTTCCGGATCCATAGAAGTAGATGGAACCTCTTATAAAATTGAGCATAAAGACGCATTATATATTGGGTCAGGTGCAAAGGAAGTTATTTTTAAGAGCAACAATGCAAATGAGCCTGCTCTGTTCTATTTTAATTCTGCTCCGGCACACGCTTCGTATCCTACCAAAAAAGTTAGTAGGGCAGAGGCTAATAAATTAGAGTTGGGTAGTTTGGAAACGGCCAATCATAGGACCGTGAATCAAATGATTATTGGAGGTATCGTTACTACGTGTCAGCTTCAAATGGGAATGACTGAATTAAAAACAGGAAGTGTTTGGAATACTATGCCTGCTCATGTTCATGACCGTCGTATGGAAGTTTATTTATATACAGATGTGCCTGAAAATCAATCCGTGTGCCATTTTATGGGACAACCTCAAGAAACCCGTCATATTTGGATGCAGAACCACCAAGCGGTAATCTCTCCACCATGGTCAATTCACTGTGGCTCGGGAACTTCTAACTATACTTTTATTTGGGGTATGGCAGGTGAGAACCTTGATTATAATGATATGGATGTAGCAAAAATTACAGAATTAAGATAGATATGAGTATTTCGTTATTTGATTTAAAAGGAAAAGTAGCCCTAGTAACGGGTAGTACACACGGATTGGGAATGGCTATGGCCAAAGGTTTAGGGAATGCCGGTGCCACGTTGATCGTAAATGGAAACTCGTCACAAGAAAAGATAGATGAGGCGCTTAAAATATATAAAAAAGAAGGTATTACCGCCCACGGCTATAAATTTGATGTAACTAATGAGCAGGCTGTAATAGAAGCGATTCAAAAAATACAAAAAGAAGTAGGTGAGATTGATATTCTTGTGAACAACGCGGGTATTATTAAAAGAACCCCTCTTGAAGATATGGAAGTGTCGGATTTTAAACAGGTGATAGATGTTGATCTGGTGAGTCCGTTTATTGTATCAAAACATGTAGTCAAAAGTATGATTGCACGTAAAGAGGGCAAGATTATTAATATCTGTTCCATGATGAGCGAACTGGGAAGAAATACCGTAGGGGCTTATGCAGCTGCCAAAGGAGGTTTAAAAATGCTTACCCAGAATATGGCTACGGAGTGGGCCAAACATAATATTCAGGTAAATGGAATTGGACCGGGGTATTTTGCGACGTCACAGACAGAACCTATTCGGGTTGACGGGCATCCGTTCAATGAATTTATTATCAATAGAACCCCAGCGGCCAAATGGGGAGATCCCAATGAGCTTCAAGGAGCGGCCATCTTCTTAAGCTCAGAGGCAAGTAATTTTGTAAACGGACATGTGCTATATGTTGATGGAGGAATTTTGGCCACTATAGGAAAACCATCCAACGAAAAATAAGCTTATGAAAAGAAAGGTATTAGTTGCCATTGGGGTTTATGGAGCATTAGTACATTTAGGTTGCGCGGACGCCGCCCAAGAAATCTATCAAGTTGAGATAGAGAATCCGTTAAATGAATCTCGTTCGTTTGAAACGGTGGAAATAGATTTACATGCCGTTCCTTTTAAACAAGGAATTTTGGCATCGGCAAAATCGTATGAACTTATTGATTCGTCCACAAAAGCGAAAATAACTTCGCAAGCTGTAGACAATGACGGAGATGGGCGTTTTGACCAGCTTTTGTTTCAACCTACTATGCAACCCAATGAGGTAAAGACTTTTGAGATTATTCCGTCTACAGAGGTTGTGGAAGAAGCGAATGAACCCGCTTGTTACTCACGGTTTGTTCCCGAGCGTACAGATGATTATGCTTGGGAAAACAATCGTGTAGCTTTTAGAACCTATGGCCCAACGGCCCAGAAATTAAAAGAAGACGGTGTTCCCGGAGGAACTCTGTCTAGCGGAATAGACGCCTGGTTAAAAAAGGTAGATTACCCAATTATCAACAAGTGGTATAAAAAAGAACTGGAAACCGATGGAACTTATCATAAAGATACAGGTGAAGGTTTGGATAATTTTCATGTTGGAGTGAGTAGGGGCGTGGGCGGTATTGCGATTAAAAAAGATAGTACGTACCATGTTTCAAAGAACTTTGTCAGTTATGAAAGAGTAACTACCGGGCCTATTAGAACAAGCTTTGTTTTAAAATATGGGGATTGGAATGCTGGGGAAGACATTGTTACGGAAGAAAAGCATATATCATTGGATTATGGTTCTAACCTCTCTCAATTTATCATTAAAATTGAAGGAACGGACAAGGTTTCTGCAGGTTTGACAATGCACGAAAATGATGGTAAGACCACTATAAACCAGTCCAAAGGTGTTGTAAGCTACTGGCAGCCACACGGAAAATCAGAATTGGGTACGGCTATTATTAGTAATTCAAAAGACTTAATAGCAGTTGAAGAATATCAAAATGGGAAGCCAGATGAAAATAACGTGTATGCCCAACTAAAGGTAAAAGACGGTACTGCGAAATACTATGCCGGGTTTGCTTGGAAAGAGAGCGGACAATTTTCAAATGCTAAGGAATGGGAAAGTTATTTGGAAGAATTTTCAAAGAAGCTTCAATCTCCACTACAGATAAGGTATTTAAAATAGAAAGGTATTGCCTTTTTCCAATTAGAGTAAACAATATTGGGGGTGAGTTATTTAGTGGACAGTAAATTGTTGTTTTAACCTGCCAAATACTTTTCTATCGTAAACCCAGGATACAACGGTAAAAATTAGCGCTAGAATGGCGAACATATATTCGCCATCACGTACCATTAGATGTGCAACTAGAGCCAATAATGCGTCAAAAATAAAACCTGCATAGGCAAGCTCTTTTAAGAAAAGGGATTTTCGCACAAGAATAACAATAGGAGCAATTATTTTTAGGGCCGCTAATGGATAGATTATCCATGTGGGAAACCCTAAGCTAATAAAGAAACTCTCAGCCCTTGGATAATTGAATAGATACATCATAGCTCCCATTATAAATAAAAGGCATAGTAAGATTGTTGATACCCAGTAAATGGTTTTGTCTTTTTTCATTTGAATTAAATTTCGTTGTTTTTAAGTTTCTTCAATAGTTCTGTGGGTTCTAAACGGGTCATATAATCTTCTTCAATGTGTACAAAAGCTATTTTTAAATTTTTATCAATTACATAAATGGCCGGTACAGGAAGTTCAAAGTTTTCATTTCCATGTATATTTTTAAAGTCCATGCCAAAACCAACGAAGTCTTTTTGAGCTTTTTCACTTATGGAAAATACGATGCCTACTTCTTTCATGAATACAGCATTCTTATCCGTAGCAAGCGGAAAAGTGATTTCATTTTTCGCGTGGGTCTGTGCCGCTAATTGCGGAACCTCTGCACTAATGGCCAAAATGTTCGCCCCGTAACTTTGAAATTCGGTTTTTAACCGTTCATACTCCCTAAGTTCCATATTACAATAAGGGCACCATCCCCCTCTATAAAAATTAAGTATCAAATAATCTGTAGAAAGAAGACTTGCTAGCTGAAAATCGTTACCTGTAATATCGGTGAGAAGGGCATTTGGTATATGGTCTCCTATCTGTAGGGCTTTTTCTCTTAGCTTGTTTTCGCGAAGTTGTTGAATATCGTTTTTAAAGTTTTCAATAATAGGCTGTGGCATCCTGTTCATTACATTTTGGCGTACCTTTTCCGTCTGTTCTAAAAGTGTCATTTAACTAGTTTTATAAGGACAAAATTAGACGGACACCTTTTGTTTTGAGTTATCTTTCCTTTTTTAATAATAGTCAATATCTAACCCTTTAAGTAATTTTAAATTTACTTGGAGTAGTGCCAGTATGCTTTTTAAAGAACCTAATAAAATTGGAGTGTTCTTTAAAGCCTAGCCTATAGGCAATTTCCTGAGAAGAGTATTTGTTTTCGGAAATAGTTCGTTTTATTTCTAGAAGTAGCCAATTGTTTATAAAGACTTTTGCAGTGTTTCCTGTTATTTCTTTACAAATATCATTTAAGTACTTATAGCTTACTTGCATCATATGCGCATACTCTTTAGCATTATGGTTTTCTTTATAATGCGTACAGATATGCTGTTTGAATTTGATGAAATCCTTAAATTTTTGACTCTCAAAAGTCTTGTGTTTGTAGATAGATAAACGTTTAATTTGAAGCAGAAGAAGCATAAATGCCGATTGTAAAAACTCGGATTTTAAGTTTAATTTTTCACTGTTAAGTTCTGTGGATAGAATTTCTATATAAGGCTGAATGATACTCAAATTTTCTTGGCCAATATGTACGCATGGTGAATGGTAAACGTGCAAGAAGTGAAATAGGTTTTTCTCACTCATGTTATGCATTATAAATGTCTCATCAAAAGAAACAACATAGCCTTCTACGGTGAGGTCTTTATTGAAAGAATGTACTTGTCCTTTTGTAATAGGAAGAATAATACCGGGAAATAATAGCTCTTCTTTAAAATCTGCTTTGTGCGTGCTTGTCCCTGCTGTTATTACAATTAAACAATGAAACTCTATTCTATGCGGAACGGAAAGGTCATACGAACTTCGCCCACATCTATCATAGAGTTCTTGTAGTGAAATCAGCTCAAAAGGAACGGGTTGATTTACAAATCTTGAGAAAACTATATTCTCTATTTCCTGTGGCATAACTAAATCGTATAGATTTACAGATGGGTCGTAGAATAGACCAAAACCTTTCTAATGGTCAGCTATAAAGAATGATAAAGAAATACTTTTGGTTAAAGGGCTTTAATTACTTTGCACGGGTTGCCATAAGCTAGCACATCATTAGGGATGTCTTTGGTTACAACACTTCCGGCACCTATGGTTACGTTGTTACCAATAGTTACCCCGGGAAAAATAATAGAATTGCCCCCAATCCATACATTATCACCAATTACAACGGGTTTGGCGTGAGTTAAATAACGGAACCTCTGTGCCTCTTCAATAACCCGGTCTGCGGCTTTAATGGGGTGAGTAGCGGTGTAGATTTGTACAAAAGGTGCAATTAACCCGTTTTCGCCAATAGAAATTGTATTGTTGTCAATAAACATGCAATTGGTATTGACAAAAGTGTTTTGGCCTATAGAAATATTACTTCCGTAGTCACAGAAAAAGGGAGCCTCTATCCATACGCCAGCAGCTTTTTTAGCAAGCAACTCGTTTAAAAGTCGCTCCCTCTCTTCTAACAGTTCTGAGTCCAAAGTGTTATAGGCTTGTAATAACTTACGGGCCCTATGATACATTTTAAGAAGTTCCGCGTCACGGGAATCATAAACTTCGCCATTGATCATCTTTTCTTTTTCGGTCATAGTCGTCTAGATTCAGTGGAAAGCTTCTTTAAATAGAATATAAATTTTAGGTGGCAACACTAGTACTTAGTTTTATCGTGTTTTTCTGCCCAGTTATTAAAAACTTGAACGGCATCATCTTGTAGCATTTGCTTAAAATAGATTTGTCTATCTCCCATTTCTTTATCTAGTTCGTCATAGATAAATTGGTCATCAAAATCTATTGCTTTGGCATCGGCCTTATCACAGCCGTAGTATACCGCTTTAGGTCTTGCCCAGTAAATAGCACCAAAACACATAGGGCAGGGCTCACAAGAGGTGTAAATTACACAATCCGTTAGTTGAAAACTATTCAATTTACTACATGCTTCCCTAATGACTACCATTTCTGCATGCGCGGTAGGGTCGTTCGTAGAGGTTACTTTATTGTGGCCTTCGGCAATGATTTCACCATCTTTTACCACTACCGCGCCAAATGGGCCACCAGCATTTGAGTTCATTCCTTTGGACGCCATTTCAATAGCCCTGCGCATAAAAACTATATGTTCTTTCATCATATTCATAAATTAAATAGGTGTTTGTGATACAGCTCCAGATACAACGGAGTGTATAAAGTGTGAAATACCCTGTATTTTCTCAATAAACAGCTTATATCTTCAAAGTACAATGGGCAAAATTACATAATTCTACCCGTTTTCAGGGCGTTTTCCTTCCTTCATCTGTATTGTGTGTTGTTGAACAATTCCCACTAAAGAGAGGCACTGATTATTTTGCCCGTACTTATAAGCTTCTTTAAACTGTTTATCTTTGCTTTTATAGTGCGAATATACTAGCGCTACTTCTGTTAACATGAAAAGAAATTAATGTAGATGAGAAACGGATACTATATATGCTTTTTGTTATTTCTATTACCATGGGTCTCAAGCACTCAAACCTTATTGCCGCCCATTTATAATTATAAAGTTTTTGAATACAATGCGGGAGCCCAAAATTGGGGGTTGACCGTAGATGAAAAAGGTCATGTTTTTTCAGCCAATGACAAGGGGCTGCTTTCTTTTAATGGTGAGGAGTGGATTTTGAACAAGTTACCCAATGCTACAATTGTACGATCGGTAGCTGCAGTAAAAGATAGGGTTTACACAGGCTCCTATGAGGAATTCGGGTATTGGCAAACTACCACAACGGGAGAGCTTGATTATACCTCGCTTACCCATTTAATTAAGGGCCATACGTTTACAAGTGAAGAATTTTGGCAGATTCTACCTGTTGATGAGGTTGTTTACTTTCGGTCGTTTTCGGCTCTTTACAAGTATGAAGAGGGGCGAATTACGGTAGTAGATCCTGATTTTGTGATTACGGGGCTGGCCGTTTATGATGGCAAGGTTTACGTAGCGGCCAAAAACATGGGACTGTATGTTTTGAATGGAGAAAAGTTGGAACCCATAGGAAATGATGACGTACTTAAAGACCAAACGGTAACGGATATGACGCCTTTTAAAGGTGGATTACTCATTGGCACACAATTAAACGGTGCCTTAATATACAAAAACGGGCAGTTTGTATCGTTGGATAAAGATATGAACAGCCTTTTAAAGAAATATCAGCTCAACAAGCTGATTGCTTTGGAGACGGGTGAAATTGCTTTTGGAACCATTAAAAACGGAATTTATCTTTTTGATTCCGCTTCAAGGTCCTATCGTAATTTGAATAGAAAAACAGGACTTCAAAATAATACGGTTTTATCCCTAGCTAAATTTAACAATCAATTTTGGGTAGGTCTGGAGAGTGGTATGGACCGCATTCAAGTTAACTCGGCTATAACATTTTATACGGATCATACAGGAGCCCTGGGTACAACTCATGATGTTGCAATACAGGATAACGCTATGTATTTGGGTAGCAATACGGGTATTTACTATTTTAAGGATAATGAACTTCAATTTTTTGAAGGTTCACAAGGCCATGTTTGGGACCTGGAAATAATTGCCAATGATATTTTGGCCGGCCATAATACGGGAACTTATAAAGTAGAGGGAGAGAAACTTACCAAAATATCCGATCGTGCCGGGGGTTATCAATTTGTAAAGGTTCCAGAAAAGAACAATGTTTTTTTGCAAGGTACATATACTGGGGTAACCAAGTATATAAAGGATTCTGGTAATGGCTGGAACGTGAGTACGGTTACAGGAATAGATTTTCCGGTAAAACAATTGTGTTTTGAAGACAATCATACCATTTGGGCCGCTCACCATTATAAGGGTCTCTTTCGTTTTAAACTGAATGGAGATTTAACCCAGGTTGAGGAGAAAATAGCTTTTGACACCACTGTATTACCCAATATTTACAACGTAAGGTTGTATCGTATTAAAAACCAAATTGTAATACAAAGTGAAGGCAATTGGTTTAAATACGACCCGCTAGTTGGGAAAATAGCGACTCTAGATGAGTTTGAACCTTTTACCAACAAATCGCTTATTTACTCAGATGGCGAGCACTTTTGGTTTCTAAAGGATGCTGATACCAAGGAACTTCTGTATACCGATTTACGGAATAACACCATAGCCATTAGTGAAACCCAATTGAACCAACGCTTAATGCCCGATATGGAGCGAGGGGTAAAACGTAATGACTCTATCTATCTGTTAACTTTGAGCGATGGTTTTGCAAAAATCAACATTGCCCAATTGCAACGGCAGTTAAATACCACTGCTATTCCCATACCTGAGCTTACTTATTTTAAGGATGATCAGGTGAGGTATGCGGTTAAAGATTCGGTTTTTAAGGTACCCTATACCAATGCGCATACTATAAAACTTCAGTTAGCTGTACCTAGTATGGTGCAGCCCAGATACTATTATGAACTAAATGGCCCTTTGGAGCAGAAGGAATACCGTACAGAAGGTACAGTGGAATTTCAAAACTTGCCTCATGGTGATTATAAGTTGAAGGTGCACTCCGTTACTATGGATAACAGAATGAGCAGTCCTAGAACTATTTCCTTTACCATAGCACCTCCTTGGTACCTCTCTAGATTAAGTATGATAGGGTATGCATTGATTTTAATTTTGATTGTTTTGGGCGTGCGATGGTACAACAGACAAAAATTAAAAAGAAAACATAAGATTTTAAAAATTCAACTGCAGCGGGAGCAGGAAGAACGTCTGGCACAATTGGAGAAAGAAAAACTGGAGAAAGAAATAAAACATAAACAAACGGAATTGGCCCGAACCACAATGAGCGTAGCCAAAAAGAACGAGCTTATTCTAGAGTTAAAGGATTTAATGGTCTTGAACAAGGATGCTTTCCCAAACAAACAACGTTACCGTTCACTTACCAAAAAACTGGATGGGTCTATTAACGAGAATGAAGATTGGAAGAATTTTGAAGTCAATTTCAAGGAACTTCACGATGACTTCTTTGATAATTTATTACAGCAGTTCCCAAAACTAACTCCTAAAGACCTTAAACTTTGCGCCTATCTAAAAATGAATTTATCCAGTAAGGAAATAGCACCTCTCATGGCTATTTCTATACGGGGCGTAGAAATACATAGGTACAGGCTACGAAAGAAATTGGGGATAGATAGCTCACAAAACCTATCCAATTTTCTGATCAAGTTCAAATAGGTGGTGTTATAACCATACAATTCTTACATATCTAATTTTCATTAGATTATACCACTACATCAACACTACATCACTATGTTAAAGTTTAATGTTCGCTTAACATTCGGACTACTGCAAATGGCGTGTATTATGGGGTTTACCCCCAGAAATAGGACTGATGTACTTTTTATGTACCCTTTCTCAAATAGGTGAGGAGGTCCTTTTGATAACTTGTGCCTGAATTTAACAGATTGATAAATTTATAACTCAACTTTTGTACAATTATGAAAATAAGAAACATTATTTTATCGATATGCTTCTTTCTCTTTCAACTGGTATTGTTTGCCCAAGATCAAATTACTGTTACGGGTATAATAAGCGATGCCAATGGAGAACCCCTGCCGGGAGCAAGTATCGTTTTAAAAGGTACCACAACAGGAACCCAAACCGATTTTGATGGAAACTACACGCTCAACGGTGTAGAAGAAGATGCAACATTAGTGGTAAGCTATATCGGTTTTACATCTCAAGAAATTGCCGTGAACGGGCAAGCAAGTATTAATGTTACCTTATCGGAAGATGCTCAAGCTTTAGATGAGGTAGTGGTTGTAGGGTATGGCGAAATGAAGTCAAAAGACCTTACGTCTGCCATTACCACAATTAAGGCAGAGGAGCTGGCCGCTACACCAACGGGTTCACCTATGCAGGCCTTACAAGGTAAAGTTGCCGGTCTACAAGTGGTGAGCAACGGAAGCCCCGGTCAAGGTCCAACAATTCGTGTGCGTGGTATCGGTTCGTACGATACAGGTGCTTCTGGTCCACTTTATGTGGTAGACGGAATGTTCTTTGATGATATCGACTTTTTAAATACATCGGATATTACTTCTATTTCGGTATTAAAAGATGCATCGGCCGCTGCTATTTACGGTGTACGCGCAGCTAACGGGGTAGTGCTTATAGAAACCAAATCTGGAGCATACAATAAGAAGGCCGAGATTACTTATGATGGGTATTCTGGGTTTCAAGTGGCACAGAACGTTTTGAAACTGGCCAACTCCGAGCAATTCGTAACCTTAGCACAAGAATCCGGTTCTGCACCTGACATTCAATTTATAGATAATGCTATGCAACGCTACGGCCGTAGCAGAATCAACCCAAATGTACCCAATGTAAATACAGATTGGTACGACGAAATTTTGAGACCGGCCCTGATTCAAAACCATAGTTTGGGAGTTACCGGCGGTAGTGATAATGCTACCTATGCCATTGGGGCCAACTATTTTGGGCAACAGGGTATCCTTAAAATGAAGAATGAGTATGAGCGCTTTAATCTTAGAAGTAAGATAGATTTTAAGGTAAACGATAATTTGACCGTTGGAGGAAATATGGTGATAAGTAACGCAACCCGTTACGATGCGGAAAACTCTGCTTTCCGATTGGCGTATTACGCGGTTCCTATTCTTCCGGTATATGATGAAAATCTGGCGGGTAACGAAAATGTATTCCCTACGAATTATGCAAATGCACAGGATTTGGGATATCGTGGCGGACAGAATCCGTTCCCGACCATGGATAATAGCGAACTACGGTCTAAAATCAGAAATGTGCTGGCCAATTTTTATGCCCAGGTACATATCATTCCTGAAAAATTGACTTTTAAGACAGCGTACAATCATAATTTTGAAACCATTGAGCGTAGAGAGGTGCGTTTGCCTTACTTTATAGGAAACGGTTTTCAACGGGAAAATGCAGAGCTTTTAAAGCGTAACGATACGTATTCAAATCAAATTTGGGACAACACCTTAACCTATAACGAATCTTTTGGCAAACACAATCTAACCGTTCTGGGAGGTTCTTCCTTCAGGGATGAATCTTTTGAGCGCTTGGAGGCTAAAGGGTTAAACTTTCCACTGTCAGGAGAAGAGGCTTATTATTTAGATCAAGCACAGACAATAGTACAAGATGATGTTAAGGATGACGGCCGCCGTGAGTATGGTCTATCGTTCTTTGGTAGAGTTTCCTATAACTATGATAACAGATACCTGTTGTACGGTACCTACCGTGCAGATGGCACCAACAAGTACCAAGAAAAATGGGGGTATTTTCCAACTATTGGTGCAGGATGGGTGTTGTCCGAAGAGGACTTCATGCAAAACAATGGCGTTTTCGATTTTCTTAAATTCCGTGGTAGCTGGGGTAAGCTAGGTAATGATAAAGTACCTGGTAGTGAGGGTGCTATTACTTCTACGGTAGTAACTACGGCCTTTGGTGATACTATGGTGAACGGGGTAAATACTACAAGTAATTTTACGGCTCTTAAATGGGAAGTTACGGAAGAAACGAATGTGGGTATATCTGCGCGTTCTCTAAATAATAGGCTTTCGCTGGAAGCGGACTATTATGTAAGGGATACCAAGGATGCCGTAATTCCTATTGAAGTGCCTTTGATTCCTGATGCAACCCGGCAGAATGTGGGTAAAATAAGAAACCAAGGTCTTGAGGTAGCCTTAAACTGGAACGATCAAGTTTCGGATGATTTCAGTTACTCTATTGGGGCCAATTTTTCCTCCTTAAAAAATGAAGTGCTGGATACGGACCGTCAATTGAATATTGATACCGGTTCTGCAGAGTTCAGACAACGTACCCGAGTGGGAGACCCTGTCTTTTCTTTCTTTGGTCTTGAGGTTGATGGTGTATATCAGAATGATGCAGAAATAGCTGCAAATCCTGCTGCTCAGGTAGAAATTGCCAATGGTAGGACCATTGTACCCGGAGATTTGAAATTTAAAGATCAAGATGGGGTAGAGGGTATTACTGCAGATGACCGCGTTATGTTGGGCAACTATTTGCCAACCTATTCCTATGGTTTTAATGTGGGTTTTAACTATAAAGGCTGGGATTTCTCTGCTGCGGCATTAGGTCAAGGTGGAAACAAAATTCTAAACCGTAAGCGGGGCGAGGTCATTTTTACAAATGATACCAACTGGGACCGTGATTTTGCCTTGAACAGATGGCATGGTGAGGGTACTTCCAATAGTTATCCTTCTTCCGCAGGTATTAGAAAAGGTTGGAATCAACAGTTAAGTGATTTCTTTATCGAAAATGGCGACTTCTTTAGAATTCAGAACATCACTTTAGGCTATACCATTAATAAGGATGGGGCTATAAAAGGACTGCCACGAACTCGTATTTACGTAACGGCAGAGAAACCTTTGTCGGTATTCAACTACAACGGGTTTAACCCGGAAGTGCCTAATGGCGTAGATAATGATACATACCCAATACCTGCTATCTATACGGTAGGAGTAAATATTAAAATATAAAAATAGCACTATGAAACTATTACAAAAAATCTCAAAACCTTCCCTAGTGTTGCTTTTGGTTCTGGCCGTTTGGGGATGTACAGATAAATTGGACGAACCTGAACTGAACAATAATTTTGCTGGAGGAACGGACTTTACGGATGCATCGGGGATGCTGTTGTCTACCGTTGGGGCATATGAGGCCTATTATTCCAGGGGATGGGAACAACCCCTGATTATTTCCGTACGTGGAGACGATGTTAATTCCGGTGGTCTTGGCGATCAGCCCGAGTTTACGGAAATGGACAAGTTTAATTACAGCAAGGACCATTGGATGGTAAACTCGCTTTGGGAAAACATTTATGCAGATGTTATTTCGGCACATACCGCTATGGAGCAGATTGCCAGATACCAAGAATTTGGAACAGATGCTGAAATTGCATTGGGCAACCAGTATGTAGCAGAAATTCAGGTATTACGCGGAATGATGTTATTTCAGATTTCACAGGTATATGGAGAAATATTTATTCCTGAATCTTCGGATACGGAGCTACTTTTAGAAGTAGAGACTTTACCTACCAAGGCAGAAGTTATGCAACACGTTTCTGATCAGATGGATTTGGCTATTCCGGTTTTACCGGATATGCGGCCCAATGAAAGAACTGATCTTAAAGGCGGTGTTACCAAGTATACAGCTTTGGCTATTAAAGCTTTGGCCAATCAAGAATTAGAGAATTATCAGGTTGTTGCAGATGCTGCCGGGCAGATTATAGCATCGGGAAAATTCAGCCTTTATCCGGATTTTTATGAACTTTTTAAAGCGCCTGGAAAATTGAGTGACGAGAGCATTCTTGATTTACAGTACTCGGACTTTAATCAAGGCGAGGGCGACCGTTTTGCACATTTATACGCTCCCTATGGTCCACAAAATTGGACTCCGGCAGTAGAAGGTTCCAACAGCGGGTGGGGATTCTTTGAGCCTAGCTTTAAATTTATCAAGTTCATGTTAGACCGTGGTGAAACCGTACGTTTGGAAACGAGTGTACTTTTTACGGAACGAGGTATAGCCGAACTACAGACTGACCCGGCGTATGCTGATTTGCCCGCCTTTATGAACAAAGTTACTAGAGACGGTGATGTTATAAATGATTTTGCCCGAGGTTATTTTTCAAGTGGAAAGCACTACCTGCCTTCTAATCAATTGATTGAAGGACGAACCGATTATGGAAGTAACAAGAATAACAACGTCATCCGTTATGCCGAAATCTTATTGATGTATGCCGAAGCACTTACACATGGGGCCACAGGTTCTGTTATGTCTGCTGATCAAGCGGTAAACTTGGTTCGGGATAGAGCCGGATTGCCCGCTTTGTCCGGTGTTACCTTGGATCAAGTTGTTGATGAGAAGTTTGCCGAGTTGGCTATGGAATGGGGCAAGCGCTACTATGATATGATTCGCCTGAAAAGGTATGATGAGCTTACGTACGATGGCCGCACGTTTACAGAGGAGAAAACTTTTCTTCCTTACCCGCAGCCACAGGTAGACCAGTTTCCTGTATTGGACAATTAATCTAATCAACTAACAAAACAGAAAGATGAAAAATGTAAAATATATACTATCGTGTTTGATGCTCACTGCACTTTTTTATAGCTGTGATCAAGGTATAGACGCGTTAACCGAGGTTGATCCGGGTGCAGACGCTTCTGCTCCGGTCATAACCATTACTTCGCCCGCAGAAGGTCTTGCGGTAAAAGTAAACGAGGAACTGGCCACGATTACGGTAAAATTTCAGGCTCAAGATGATATTGAGTTGGGGTCGGTAGAAGTACTGCTTGACGGTAATAGAATAGGCAATTACAATAGTTTTAAAGACTACCGTAAGTTGATCGTAAATGATTTAGTGTACGACCAACTTGAAGATGGAACGCATCAGCTTACGGTTATTGCCAAAGATTTGGATGGTAAGTCCACTAGTGAGGTAGTTAACTTCACTAAGGAACCGGCCTACATTAGAAAATACCCCGGTGAAATTCTATATATGCCTTTTGAAGGTGGATATGTAGACCTGTTAAGTTTTGAAGAGGCACAACAAATAGGTTCGCCCTCCATTAGCGAAGAGAGTCTAGCGGGAGATGGCGCTTATGCAGGAGCCGAAGGGGCCTATTTGACCCTAGATCCAGAACGATTTAAGAATACGGAATTGAGTGCTATTTTCTGGGTAAAATTAAATGCGGTTCCGGACCGTGCAGGTATTTTGGCTATGAGTCCACCTTTAAATGATGGTAGAGGAAATGTGTTGACCAGTGGTTTTCGCTTTTTTAGGGAAAATGCCAATGGCAAACAACGCTATAAGTTAAATGTTGGTTTGGGAGATGGAAACTCTTGGTTTGATGGTGGAGAAGCTGCAGAAGTAGATCCAGCGTCAGAAGAATGGGTGAACCTTGCCTTTACCATTTCGGGTTCGGAAGCGGTAGTTTATATAGACGGACAAATTGTTTCTCAAGGACCTTTAACGGGTATTGATTGGACGGATGTAAATATACTTTCCATAATGTCCGGAGAGCCTAACTTCTCAGGTTGGAATCATAAGTCGGATTTAAGTCTAATGGATGAGTTGCGCATATTTGATCGTGCTATTACCCAAGATGAAGTAAAACAGATTATTCAAGATGACTCGGGTATTGTGGTGTCTAATTATCCGCCTAATTTTCCAGGAGAGATGTTCTATATGCCTTTTGAAGGTTCATATACAAATCTGTTTACGGATATAGAGGCCGATGTGGTTGGAACACCCTCTATTTCCGAAGAAAGTGCAGCTGGTGAAGGTGCTTACGCTGGAGCAGCGGATTCATATATTACAGTTCCCTCCAATGGTCTTACTTCAGATGAATTTAGTGCCTCACTTTGGTATAAAGTAAATGCCGAGCCGGGTAGAGGAGGTATTTTGGTAATGGCTCCAGAAGACACGGAAAAGGAAGGTTATCCAGAGGTGCAAAATTTAAGGACCAGTGGTTTCCGTTTCTTTAGAGAAGGTGATGCTACAAGGCAGGTGTTTAAATTGAATGTTGGCAACGGCGAAGCTGATACTTGGTTAGATGGAGGCGATTTAGCTGCTATAGATCCCACATCTGCAGATTGGGTACACTTGGCATTTTCCATTTCAGGTTCAAATGCGGTTCTATACATTAATGGTGAAATAGTTTCGGAAAACGTGATAAGTGGTGGAATAGATTGGTCCGGATGTGATTTGCTATCCATAGGTTCTGGTGCACCAAGATTTACGGAATGGGGCCACTTGGCAGACGAAAGCCTGATTGATGAGCTCCGTTTATTTGACAAGGCCCTTACAAAAGAAGAAATACAGGAAATTATGAACTCGGGAATGTAAAGAAACCCAGCAGAAGTTCAATAATCACTTTATAAAAATATATGAAATTAGTTACAATTGCCTTGGTAACAGGCACGCTTTTGGTGGGTTGTGGTGGCAACCCTTCTAAAACGGATAATAAAAACAGCAAAACCGAATCTAAGGTTGAACAAGAACTAACGGATGACCAATTATTGGATTCCGTTCAGAAACAAACGTTCAATTACTTTTGGGAAGGAGCGGAACCTAAATCTGGTTTAGCCAGAGAACGTATTCACCTTGATAATGTATATCCCGCGCATGATAAGGATATAATTACTACCGGAGGTTCAGGTTTTGGTTTAATGGCCATTTTGGTAGGTGTGGAGCGTGGTTTTATTACGCGTGAAGAGGCTCTGGAGCGATATGAAAAAAGTATTGGTTTCCTTGAAAAAGCAGACCGGTTCCATGGGGCTTGGCCTCACTGGCTTATGCCCGATGGTAAGATGACACCGTTCAGTAAAATGGATAATGGTGGCGACTTGGTGGAAACCGCTTTTCTGGTTCAAGGTTTATTAACCGTTAAGGAATACTTTGAAGAAGGCAATGCCCGCGAAAAAGAATTGGCGGCCAGAATTCAAAAACTTTGGGAAGAAGTAGAATGGGACTGGTATACCAAAGGAGAAAATGTACTTTATTGGCATTGGTCTCCAGAATACAAATGGGAGATGAACTTTCCCGTGGGCGGATATAATGAAGCTCTGGTCATGTATATCTTGGCGGCTTCTTCACCTACACATGCTATTAATAAAGAAGTATATGAGCAAGGTTGGGCAAAAAGTGGAGGAATTAAAAATGACACAACTTTTTACGGCCTTCGTACTGTGCTTAATCATTATGAGCATGATAGGTCTCCAGTAGGTCCCATGTTTTGGGCACACTATTCCTATTTAGGTTTGAACCCAAAGGGATTAACGGATCAATATGCGGATTATTGGAAACTAAACGAAAACCATGCATTAATTCAGTATCGTCATGCGGTTGAAAATCCACATGATTATAAAGGATACGGAAAGAACCTTTGGGGATTGACCTCAAGTTATTCCATGAAAGGCTATGCAGGCCACAGACCTGATAAGGATTTGGGTGTTATTTCTCCAACAGCTGCCCTTTCTTCAATGCCTTACACACCGGAACAGAGTCAGAACTTCTTGAGATATATGTATACGGAACAAGACTCCCTGATTGGTAAATACGGTCCTTATGATGCCTTTAGTTTAGAGGATAAATGGTATGTGCCAAGATATTTGGCTATAGACCAAGGACCTATTCCAGTAATGATAGAAAACTACAGAAGCGGACTTTTTTGGAAGCTTTTTATGAAGAATATTGATGTTCAAAGCGGATTGAAAAAATTAGGTTTTAGTTCGGAAAATATTCCAAATGAGTAAATTGTTCGTTTCAATTTTGGTGTCGTTACTATTCGTTTCATGTGCTTCGGATGATGGAGGTGGTGGTGCAATCGGCATTTCTGAACTTCCGGAAACACCTGTTGAGGACGAACAGGAAGTAGGGGAGGAAGAAGTGAAGCTGACGGATGAGGAGCTTCTCGACTTGACCCAAAAAGAAACTTTTAAATATTTCTGGGATTTTGCCCAAACGGAATCTGGTGCTGCGCGTGAAAGGTATCATCCCCAAGAACCATCTAATGACGTCAATACAGTAACCGTTGGAGGCACCGGTTTTGGACTTATGGGGATTTTGGTCGCTATGGAAAGAGGTTTCGTGTCCCGTAGCGAAGGTGTTGAAAGACTGTCTAAGATTATTTCTTTTTTGGAAAATGCCGACAGGTTTCATGGCGCATGGCCCCATTGGTTAGATGGGCGTAACGGGAAAACGCTTCCCTTTAGTGAAAAGGATAATGGGGCCGATTTGGTTGAAACTTCTTTTTTGGCGCAGGGGCTTATCTGCGTAAAAGAATACTTAAAGGAGGGTAGTTCCAAAGAAAAGGCAGTGGCCGAAAAAGCAGATGCACTTTGGAAAGATGTTGAATGGGACTGGTTCACGCAAAATAAAAATACGTTGTATTGGCATTGGAGTCCTGATTTTGGTTTTGACATCAATTTAGAATTAAAGGGATATAATGAAGTATTGATAACCTATGTCATGGCAGCGGCTTCCCCTGATTTTTCTATCACCAAAGATACATATGAAAATGGTTGGGCGTCCATTGGTGCTATAGCCAATGGCGCTTCGGCTTATGAAATTCCGCTTATTGTTAACCATGCAGGTAGTTCCCAAAAAGGCGGGCCATTGTTCTGGGCACACTACTCCTATATTGGGCTAGACCCAAGTAACTTGGCCGATGCCTTTGTGAATTATGGTGATGCTACGGTTAACCATGCAAAAATCAATTACGCCTACTGCGTGGATAACCCTAAAGGTTATAAAGATTATGGCGAAGATTGTTGGGGGCTTACCGCCAGTTACAGTAGGAATTCGGATGGAAGTTTGGGCTATAATGCCCATAGTCCGTCCAATGATACGGGAATAGTTTCGCCTACGGCGGCTTTAAGCTCTATGCCATACACACCAGAGGAATCCATGAAGGCACTACGGTATTTTTATAGCAAAAAAGACCAGCTTTTAGGGCCTGCCGGTTTTTATGATGCTTTTAGTCCGCAAAATGATTTTTGGGTAGCCGACGCGTATTTGGCCATTGACCAAGGTCCCATTTTAGTAATGATTGAGAACTATAGGTCGGGATTGTTATGGCAACTCTTTATGCAAAACGAAGATGTGCAGCGCGGACTCAATAATTTAGGTTTTACCTATTAGGAATTCACTTTAAGAATTAACGAATACCATGTGGGGAATCGGTGTAAACTGATTTGCCAAAGGGATGATTTTGCCAAAATTTAATTCGATATAAAAAATATAAATAACAGAAAATGAAGGATATAAAGAAGATAATCTGTTTTTTGACACTTGTAGTTGGCTTTACGACTTTCACGCGTTCTCAAGAAAAGATAGAAGCGGTAGAGCAGCTTCTATCCAAAATGACATTGGAAGAAAAAATTGGTCAGCTTAATCTACTGACTCCGGGAGGTGGTATTGCTACAGGTTCTGTGGTGAGCGAAAATGTAGAGGCAAAAATCAAGGCAGGCCAAGTAGGAGGTCTATTTGGGGTTTCCGGTCCAGAGAAAGTCAGACAAGCACAAAAAATAGCCATTGAAAATTCACGGTTAAAGATTCCCTTGCTTATTGGCTCGGACATCATACATGGGTATAAGACCACCTTTCCCATTCCATTGGGAACAGCAGCTAGTTGGGATTTGGAACTTATTCAAAAAATGGCCGAAACTGCAGCTAAGGAGGCCACGGCAGATGGAATCAACTGGAATTTCTCTCCTATGGTAGATATTGCCAGAGACCCTCGTTGGGGACGCATTGCCGAAGGGGCGGGTGAAGACCCGTATTTGGGGAGTGCCATTGCCAAAGCGATGATAAAAGGGTATCAAGGAGCTGATTTGTCAGCGCCAAATACAATGATGGCCACGGTAAAACACTTGGCCCTGTATGGTGCCGCAGAAGGCGGGCGCGATTACAATACGGTAGATATGGGTAAGTTGAAAATGTACAACCAATATCTGCCCGTGTACAAAGCGGCCGTAGATGCCGGAGTGGGTAGTGCCATGACTTCGTTTAATGATATTGATGGTGTTCCGGCTTCGGGCAATAAATGGTTAATTACCGATTTATTGCGCGAACAATGGGGCTTTAAAGGTTTTGTGGTTTCGGATTACACCTCGGTAAATGAAATGACCGCTCACGGATTGGGAGATTTACAAGCGGTATCTGCTTTAGCTTTAAACGCAGGGCTTGATATGGATATGGTTGGGGAAGGATTTCTTACCACTTTGAAAAAATCAGTAGATGAGGGTAAGGTTACCGAGTCCGCAATAACCGAGGCATGTCGTAGGATATTGACCGCCAAATACAAATTGGGTCTTTTTGATGACCCTTACCGCTATTCCGATGAGAGTAGACCGGCAAAAGATATTCTTACGGACGAGAACAGAAATCTGGCCCGTGAGGCTGCAAAGCGCTCTTTTGTACTATTAAAGAAGCAGGGCAAAATACTTCCGTTACAGAAGAATGCCCAAATAGCGTTGATAGGACCTTTGGCGAATAACAAGAACAATATGCTGGGCACTTGGGCTCCAACGGGAGACCCACAGTTATCCGTTCCCGTTTTAGAAGGGTTAAAGAATGTGGCCCCCAAAGCCAAAATAAGCTATGCCAAAGGCGCCAATATTACGGATAATCCCGATTTGGCCCAACGGGCCAATGTTTTTGGAACACGGGTAGAAATAGACGAGCGCTCTTCGGAGACCCTTTTAAAGGAGGCGTTAGATTTAGCCAAAGATGCCGATGTCATTGTAGCCGTGGTAGGGGAAGCCAGTGAGTTTAGTGGAGAGGCGGCCAGTAGAACGGATATTTCACTTCCCAAAAGCCAAAAGCGACTTTTAAGGGAATTGGCAAAGACTGGAAAGCCTCTGGTAATTGTCCTTATGAGCGGAAGACCCTTGACCATTGCCGATGAAATGGAGCTTCCTGCAAGTATACTTCAAGTATGGCACCCAGGTATAGAAGCGGGTAATGCTATAGCCGATGTAGTTTTTGGGGATTATAATCCATCAGGAAAACTAACGGCAACTTGGCCCAGGAATGTTGGGCAAATTCCAGTATATCACAGTATGAAAAACACGGGCAGACCCATAGAGGGAGATAACTTTCAGAAATTTAAATCCAATTATCTGGATGTGGAAAATACGCCGCTCTTACCTTTTGGTCATGGTCTGAGTTATACCGATTTCAGCTATTCAAATATTCAGTTGAATAAAGATGAAATTGGACAGGACATGTCTATTTCGGTTTCGGTAGAGGTAAGCAATACAGGTAAATTTGATGGGGAAGAAGTGGTGCAATTATATCTTCGGAATGTAGTACGCTCGGTAACCCCGCCCATGCGCGAATTAAAAGGGTTCAAGAAAATATTCTTAATGAAGGGTGAAACAAAAACGGTTAAACTGATCCTACAACCCGAAGACCTGAAGTTTTATAACGCTGCCTTGGAATTTGTTGCCGAGCCAGGGGAGTTCCAAGTTTTTGTAGGAACTGATGCTACCGCAGATTTAAAAACCTCTTTCACATTAAAATAGTCTCAATTCTGTTTTTATGCTTTTACGATTATGTTTTCCGGGAGTACTTTTCGCTTTTATTCTTATGGGTTGTAAAGAAAGCTCTCCACAGGTGGAAGAGAAGGCTAAAAAGACAAACATCCTATTTATCATGGCCGATGATCATGCTATTCAGGCCATAAGTGCCTATGGTCATCCTATTGGACAATTGGCTCCCACACCCAATATAGACCGATTAGCGAGGAATGGTGCGCTTTTTACACATAGCTATGTAACGAATTCCATTTGTGGGCCAAGTAGGGCGGTCATTCTTACGGGCAAACACAGTCATATAAATGGTTTTAGACAGAACGGAGACCGTTTTGACGGTAACCAAACTACTTTGCCCAAAATACTTAAGCGAGAAGGTTATCAGACGGCATTAATAGGAAAATGGCATTTGGACGGTGCACCCCAAGGTTTCGATTATTCCAAGATACTTGTTGATCAGGGCAATTACTATAATCCTGATTTTGTTGAAAATGGAGACACCACCGGTATAGAAGGCTATGCCACGGATATTATTACCAATGATGCTTTAAGCTGGTTGAAAAATGAAAGAAAAGACAGTCTTCCCTTTTTTATGATGGTACATCATAAGGCCCCTCACCGTAATTGGATGCCCGCCTTACGTCACATGAATAAATATGACTCCGTGCAGTTTCCTCTTCCCGACACTTATTTTCCATCCTTTGAAAAGCAAAGCGCAGCGGAAGCGCAATTGCAGACCATTTATGAAGACATGTACGAAGGGCATGATTTAAAAATGACCCAAGGGTACGGCAGCACTAAATTGGCACACAACCCATGGACTACGGATTTTGAGCGAATGTCAACCCAACAACGGATAACTTGGGATAAAGCCTATTTACCTAAAAACAATACATTTCATAAGGCAAACTTAAAAGGAAAGGCCCTTGCCGAATGGAAAGGCCAACGCTACTTACGTGATTACATGGCTACTATAGCCGCGGTAGACGAAGGCGTTGGGGAAATTTTAGATTACTTGGAAGAAAGCGGACTAGATAAAAATACGTTGGTGGTCTACACTTCCGATCAAGGATTCTATTTGGGAGAGAACGGGTGGTTCGATAAACGATTTATGTACGAAACCTCATTTGGCACACCCTTGTTGATGCAGTTGCCAGGAACGATTCCCCCAAAGACCAAAATAGATGCTATGGTACAGAACTTGGATTTTGCACAAACGTTCCTAGACTTTGCCGAAGTGAAAAACCAAAGTGATGCCATGCAAGGACAATCGTTCAAAGGTTTGTTGGATGGGAGTATGAATTCTGATGAATTTCGGGATGTGCTCTACTATCATTATTATGATTACCCGGCTTTTCACATGGTCAAAAAGCATTATGGAGTTAGAACTAAACGGTATAAGCTCATCCATTTTTACGATGATATAGATAGCTGGGAATTCTATGATTTATACAAAGACCCTAGGGAGTTGACCAATCTCATTGATGACCGTACATATTCTTCTGTTATAGAACAAATGCACTATAAGCTAGATAGTATACAAGAGGTTTATAAAATAACGGATAAGGAATTTGACAGAGCGCCAAAGACAGCAGTAGACAAAGCCTATAAACAGTTTAAAAGATTACGGGGGGTTAAGAAGTAATATGTTTTCCTTATTAAGTTAAAGCCTTATGTACAAAAGGTTCCTTTGGTAGGTTGAAAGTAAAGCCCAACTACTGCGACCAATATTTAAACCTATCCCATGTTACCGTAAAAGCTTGAGCCAACCAAAAATTTAAATAAATAGACCAAATGATAAAAACGATGCATTTAGCGGCCCAATACTTGGCAGCAGCGGGAATTAGTTTTGTAGAAAAGAAAGCCGATGATAGTCATACCAATCTAGGTTGGTCCATTGCAAAGCAACAATTGGAAACCCACCCATTATCACCAAAAGGAGATATCCTCGCTTTAAGTTATAATAACTTTTCATTAGAGTGGATTTCTCCGGATGAGGATGTTTCTTTTTCGTTGGAAGGGAAAACGCACAGGCAAGTATTGGAGTGGTTAACTCACACTGCGGATACTTTTTTGGGTAAAAAGTACATTTATGATTTCCATTATGATTTACCGTATTCAGTAGATGATACTTTTACTTATACGTTGAACGCCATATCTTTAATAAAACTAGGAGTCTTGAGGACAATAGCACAGTTGGGCTTGATAAACACACTTCAAGAAACGGGTTTGGAATCCGATGTTCGTATATGGCCGCATCATTTTGATACTGGGGCTTATGCCAGTCTAAATTCAGATATTTCTGTAGGTTTTGGTTTAGCTATTCCAGACGATATGGTCAAAGAGCATTATTTTTATATCAGCGGGTATAAAGGTCATGGGGCTTTAGATACAACTAAATTTAATTCACTTTCTCGGGGAGAATGGAAAAATGATAGTTTTAAAGGAGCCGTTCTGCCAGCCACAAAAATTAACGAAGAACAAGCGGTAGAGTTTTTCAAGGAAGCTATTAATTCGTACAAAAAATAAATATGCAGGTAACCAGTCTTTCCTTAGAAGCCTTTAAAGAGATGGATTATTGGGCGGTGGAAAAATATAATCTGTCCATTGAATTGATGATGGAAAACGCAGGGCTTCAATTAGCAAGATTAATTGCCAAAAAGGCAACTAAAACCTCTGTCATCACAATTGGCATCGGTAATGGAAATAACGGCGGCGGCGGACTAGTAGCTGCCCGTAGACTTTCTGCTTGGGGATTTAATGTGAATTTAGATTTGGTTGTTCCTATTACCAAAGATTTGCCGAAAGCACAATTAGAAAGAGCGTTGTTATTTGGGGCTAAAGAAGGTATTCCCGAAACTACGGATATTTGGGTAGATGCCTATCTAGGGTTCTCTCAGAGACTACCGCTATCAGATGCATTTGCAAAAAGCATTGAATTGGCCAACACATCACCGGCCTTTAGAATATCATTGGATATTCCTATTGGTATTTCTAAAGATGGAAAGTTAGTTGGGTTTAAAGCAAATCAAGTAATGACCTTGGCGGCTCCAAAAACTATATTGGAAAAATTGGCAAGCGATGTAGAGGTGTATATGGCCGATTTGGGAATTCCAAAATTGGTTTATGAGCATTTTAATATAAAAATGCCCAACTTTATGGAAAATCAACTTATAGCTTTATAACCCTTGTAAGATGAACGACAAACAGGAAGCCAAAGAAATTGATAAACAATTAAGAAAAGAGTTGGGTATTGATAAAGAGAAGCTGAAAGAGTTAAAGAAGAAACTTTCAAAGATAGAACCTCGTTCAGAGCGAGGTGCGGAAACCTTGTTTCGTTTGGTGTCTAAAAATCAGTATACATTAAATACGATGATTGATAGAAAGTCCAACATACTTATATCTATTAACGCCCTTATTTTATCTATAGTTATTGGTACCGTACTTAGTCAATTAGATAAGGACCCTCATTTAATTTTTCCGGCAACGATAATGTTGGGAACTAATTTACTTTCTATTGGCTATGCTGTTTTTGCTACAAGACCAGAGCTTACGCACGGTAGTAAAAGCACCAATAATTTATTATTCTATGGTAATTTTAATACCATGAATGAAGAGGAATATACAGAAGAACTTACCAGTTTAATGTATAAAGGCGATGAGCTGTATAAAACCATTGCAAAGGATACTTACCATTTGGGAAAAACAATAGATAGAAAGTTTAAATTATTAAGAACTTCTTTTCACGTTTTTTTAGTTGGAATTATTTTGGCGGTGGTAGGATTTATAGCTTGTCATATTATGTTCTCTATGTAATCTTAATTTAACGGTGCATTGTTTGTTTTAATTCTAAAACAACGCTCTTCTCCTAAATAAAGAGGATTTCCATGTTTTTCTGACCAAAACCCATCTAAAATATCTTTACTGATACATTGGTATACGGCAACACCTTTATAAATACTTTGGTCTTCGCCGGAATATCTAAAGTTGATAACTAGAATATTGTTCTTAAAAAATCCCGTACCGGATTGGTGTTGGTCAGTTCCAATGGTCCAATGTGCAATTATTCTTGAGTTCTCATCCAAGGATAAAACCAGTTTTCCTTTGTAGCCATTAGATTCTTCATCTTGGTTGCTACCCATAATGCTGTACTCCCCAACAAGGTCCTGAACCGTCATAATCATTTTCTTTGGAGCGCAAAACTATTGAAAATTTGGTTGATGGGTTTTTAGAGATGGTATATAGTGTTCGCAGAAAAGAAATTCTTTATGATTGAATAAAAGAAAGGCCGATAAACAAATGTTTACCGGCCAGTCTACGTAGTTGAAAATACCAATCGAGGCATCTGGCATTTCCGCTTAACAACTAAACTACTTTTGGGGCAAAAAGGCTTTAGTCCAAACTATTTGTATTTAGACGGTCTTTATACAGGTCAATTATTTTTCTAACGCTTTTATGTTTTTTTAATAATAGTCGGGCTAAATCGGTATCAATATTAAGTTCCTCCACAATCATTTTCGTACCGCGCTCAACCAGCTTTTTATTGGAGAGTTGCATGTCTACCATTTTGTTTCCCTTGATTTTTCCCAACTGAATCATTACCGAGGTAGAAATCATATTTAATACTAATTTCTGGGCTGTACCGGCTTTCATTCGTGTGCTGCCCGTTACGAACTCGGGACCTACGATTAATTCAATGGGGAAATCCGCTTCATGGGACAATGATGAATTTTCATTACAAGAAATACCACCTGTTAGTACTCCGTTTTCCTTGGCATCTTTTATACCCCCAATTACATAGGGGGTAGAGCCGGATGCAGCTATACCTAGAAGAACATCGTTATTCGTTAAATGAAAACCTTCAAGGTCTTTCCAAGCTTGTTGGGTGTTGTCCTCGGCATTTTCTACGGCCTTTCTTAGGGCTACGTCGCCTCCTGCAATAAGACCGATAATATGGTTGTCCGATACTCCAAAAGTAGGAGGGCACTCGGAAGCATCCAATACACCCAATCTTCCGCTTGTTCCGGCGCCAATATAAAAAAGCCTTCCCCCAAGTTTCATTTTTTCAACCACGACGGTCACAAAATCTCGAATTTGCGGAAGAGCCTTTTCAATAGCCAAGGGAACGGTTTTGTCTTCAGCATTTATAGCACTGAGCAGCTCCAAAACCTCCATCTTTTCAAGATTGTCATATTTTGAGGGTTGTTCAGTTATGGGTTTACTCATTTTCTTTTATGTTTTTGTGAATTAATAGTAGTCCTACAATAGTTATAGCGGCGTTTACAGCTATGTTTATAAATCCAAAATCAAATTGAAATTCAGTTTTAAAATAGACTCCCAAAAAGTAGGTTGCAATAGGGGCAAAAATGCAAACTACGGGCACCCATTTATCCTTTACTGAAATTTTCGAGAACATGCCAAACAGGTACAGGCCTAAAAGTGGTCCGTACGTATAGCCTGCAACTTTAAAAATTAGAGAAATTACATCCCCTTCACTACTTGCAAATACCATGATTATAACAAAAATGACACATGAAAAACCGATTAACACCAAGTTTTTTAGTTGCTTTTTTGCAGCGCTAGATTTATGTTCTATATCAAGGAAATCGTAAGTAAAAGAGGTAGTAAGTGCTGTTAAGGCAGAGTCTACACTAGAAAAAGAGGCGGCTATAATACCCAATATAAAAAAGATGCCTGCTAGAATCCCTAGATGATTCAAGGCTAAATTAGGGAAGAGGGTATCCGTATCAATTAGTTGTCCATTATCTCCCATTTCTAGGATTACGCCCGCATCTTGTGCATAGATGTACATTAAGATGCCCAACCCCATAAACAGAAATTGGGTTATGGCTAAAATTAGACTGTAGGTAAGCGTGTTTTTTTGAGCGTCCCAAACGTTCTTGCACGTTAAGGTCTTTTGCATCATATTTTGGTCTAGACCAATCATAGCAATGGCCACCAAAATACCGGCTATAAATTGTTTGTAAAAGTTGTTTCCAGAGCTAGCGTCCCATTCAAAAATTCTGAAATAACGGTGGTTGCTAACATTTCCAATAGCTTCAGGTATACTAAGGTTTAGAGAAGTAGTTATGGTGTAAATGGTGATTACAGCACCAAGAATTAGAAAAACGGTTTGCATGGTGTCCGTCCATACAATGGTCTTTATCCCGGATTTATTTGTGTAGAGCCATACTAATACTAGTATGAGGATAACCGTTAAAAAGAACGGAATTCCAAAATGGTCAAAAACGGCAAATTGAAGAATCTTGGCTGCAAGTAATAATCGTAGGGCGGCACCAAAAGATTGGGATACTAGAAAAAATAGGGATCCAGTTTTGTAAGTTTTTTTTCCAAACCTGTCTTTAAGGTATGAGTAAATGGAAACAAGTTTTAGACGGTAGTAGAGCGGGGTCAATACAAAAGTAATAAAGAGATAACCTACTACATTACCCAGTATAAATTGGTAAAAGTGAAAGTTGTTGTTGCCCACCATTCCGGGTAGGGAAACAAACGTGACCCCAGATAGTCCGGCACCTACCATACCAAATGCTACCAAATACCAAGGCGATTTCCTATCACCGGTAAAATAAGTCTCATCACTTGCGTTCTTTGAAGTGAAATAAGATATAGCCATTAATGCATAGAAGTAAATGGCAATAATTATTAGGATTAGCGTTGGGCTCAAAAAGTGTGGACTTTAGGATTAAGGAAGTAGAAGCGTAGCGGTTACTTCTGTGTTAGTTTGGGTTTTAAAAGCTTAAAAAAATGGGGCAGTATTTTACGCTGCCCCAGTTATTTAAGAAGCTGTTGATGGTTTATAGTGCTGGGTTGGCAGGAGTGTTTGTATTATTGTCCCTTTCTGCATTAGGGTAAGGATAATAATTACGGTTTCTTTCTGCATTGGCGTCAGCTGGGCCAGGTCTTTGGAATCTTCTGTTGTCTTCAAGAGATAAACCTGTCAGGTAAAGTTCCACCCTTCTGTTTTTGTAGATTTCATCTAAAATGTCATCTTGAGCAACAGGCCCCGCGTATGCAGGAAGGTTCGCACCTAGACCATAAATATCCGTTGTTTCTGTTTTGGTCAGAACTGCGTTTAATTCGGTTACCGCATTGGCAAGTTCATTGTTCCGAGCATAGGCTTCTGCTTTGATCAATAGAATTTCACCTGGTAAATACACAGGTATTTCATCAAGGTTATCACTCCAGAAACCAACAACTTGGTAATTTGGGGTTTCGGCTTCTAAATCCTCTGCAGTGATGTAGAAAGGAATACGCGCATCATTTTCATCCGGTAAAAGTTCCGATGGTAATCCAAATGTTAGGTCCTTGGCTTGTGTAACGTTTTGTGACCCGAACCAGAATGCCAACGGATTGGGAATGGAAGCATCGTATACCCAAGTAGATTTAACCGATAGGTCTACCGCATTGGCCGCTGTTATTGCGGCGTCATAATTACCCGCCATTAGGTTAAACCTTGCCAGCATAGCGTTTACTGAATTTTTAAGGTCTACAGAACTAAATACATCCGAAGTTACAGTAGCATCTAATCCAGCATCTATATAGCCTTTTGCCTCGTTTAAATCTGCAATGGCACTTTGTAGAACCGTAGTGCGGTCTTCAAAAGGGGCGTTCTCTATAACTTCTAGGGGAATGCTTTCAAAAAATTGGATTAGGGTTCCATGGGCCATAGCTCTATAGAAAAGCCCGTAAGCCTTTAAAGAACCCGAAGCAGAGGCACTCTCACTAACATCATCGGCAGCATCTATCACTGTAGTCGCCTCTTTTCGGGTTAACATTGCATTCGTCCACATGTTGATTAAAACCTCGTTTCCTCCGTTTACGTCATCACTACCAAGCAAAATTTCGTTTTCACCAAGGTTTCCGGGGTTCAAGAGTCTTAACTCATCTGTATTAAGACCTGAAATATGGGTGTAATTGTAAATAATGCCCGCACGATCCGTACTCCATCTTTGTTGAATTCCGTTTATCAACTTTACCAAATTATCCACGTTGTTTACTACATCCGGTTCAAGCGTGGAGTTGGGGTCTAAATATTCGGTATCACAAGATGATACAACAATCATCAAGGCGATAGCCATAAGGTTTAGTATATTTTTCATATCAGTTTTTTTAGAAGTTAGCACTTAGGGATAATGAGATGGTCATGGGAATAGGAACATTACCGAAGTTTACAGAACGCAGTAAGTTAGATTGACCACCAGCATTGGTCTCAGGATCATAACTGAAGAAATTGTCAAAAGATACCAAGTTACGCCCGATCAAAGAGAGCTTTACGTTCTCTAGTGTTGAATTGAAAAGTTCAGGAAATTCGTAACCTAAGGAAACTTCGCGGAGTTTTACAAAAGAACCGTCTTCCATTCTAAATTCTTCAATAGGGTATACACCGGCAATGTAACCTCTTGGCAACTCGCCACTAAGTTCCTGTTCCGCCAAACGTCCCAAACCAACACCTTGTCTTGTTCTTTTATCGGCATCAAATACATCAAAACCTTGTACGGCTTCCCAAAGCATACTAAAAGAGAAGTTTTTGTAAGCCAGGTCCGTACCAACACCAAGAATATAGTCTGGGTTAGGGTCTCCAATAACCTTTCTTAGTACATCTCCCGTAGGTTGGCCATTGGCATCACGCATGGGTGTTCCCGTGGCTAGATCACCTCTTTCCGGTTGTGGAACACCTTCAGGGCTTCCATCTGTAGAGGCACCGGTCAATAACAATTGTCCGTCGTCATCTTTGGCATAATAGGTGCCGTAGAAAACACCTAAAGCTTCGCCTTCTTTTACAACAGGGGGAGCACCGGTTACACTGGCAATGGTAATATCGCCACCAATAGTCTGTAAAACCTTGTTTTTGTTACTACTGAAATTGAAATTTAGGTCCCATGTAAGGTCATCTGTTTTTACCGGGGTAACCCGTGCGTAGAACTCAATACCGTTGTTACGCATGGTTCCAACATTCTCTGTTCTTGAAGAACCGCCTACTGAAGGGGCCAATACCCGGCCAACGATTAAGTCTTCTATATTCTGACGGTAGTAAGTGAACAATAAAGAGGCTCTATTGTTGAAAAAACTTAGGTCCGTACCTATTTCAAACTCCTTGGTGCGCTCTGGTTTTAAACCTTCGTTGCCCAATCTGTTGTTTTGTTGCAGGGTAGAGGACCCCAAGAAATCATTGGAGCTATAGCTTCCGAATCTTTCATAAGGGCTAATTGCTGTTAAGTTACCGGCCTCACCGTACGAAGCTCTTAGTCTTGCGGAATTAAGAAAACCGTCGGTATTCCAAAAGGGTTCATTGGACAATACATAGGACCCAGAAATTTTTGGGTAAAAATTAGACCTTTCGTCCACATCAAAGTTAGTGGCGCCATCTATTCTTCCCGCTAAGGTCAAGAATAGTTTATTGTCCCATGACAAGGTTTCCTGAAGGAAGAATCCGTAGATATCAAGATTGGTGTCAATAGGTTGAGTGTACAAAGGAATGGTAGGTTCATTGTTTACATCCAAACCTCTTCCTTGTGTACCTTCAAAAGATAATTCACTGGATTGGAAGCTGTAACCGGCCGTGGTAACGGAGTTTAGTTTTTCCGTAATGTCAATATTGTAATTAGCGTTAATATCGTAGTTCCAGTTAAATACCTTGGCTTCGGCATCGCCTAAATAACCATCGTCAAAATAAGCAGGGTTAACGTTGGCGTACGGATAAATAGGAATGTCTATATGCCCTTTTTGGTTGTACGTATCTACACCTATAATCTGGTCTATCGTAAGGTTTTCAATAGGATTGATTTTTAAATGTAGGTTGGGAATAAAGTGGTTCACTTCTTGGGTAATATCAAAAGACTCAATGATGGTAAGCGGATTTACACGAGTGTTCTCTACGGCCATTAGATTGCCATTCGCATCCCTTTGGGTAATATCAAAAGTGTTATTGGTAATGTTCATGGAGTTGATAGGGCTCCAAAATACATTGCCATCCGGCTTTTCATCAGATTTACTGTTTGCGTAATAAAGACCAAGATCATACGAAATCCAATCCGCTATTTTATGGTTGAAGTTTATCCTAGCGGAAAAACGGTCAAATTGAGTGTTCTTTATTATACCTTGATTGCTAAGGTACCCCACAGAGGCCATATATCCCATTTTCTCGTTACCGCCTTTAGCAGAGAAATAGTTGTCACTTCCAAATCCGGTCTGGAAAATTTCGTCTTGATAATCGTAACGAGTAGTTTCAAACTTATTTGTAGATAAGTTCCTGTAAGTGGTTAAAGCATTGCCATCATTGGGGTCAAAACCAAAAATAGGCCATAATCTACCAGAAAGGGCGCTATTGGGTACGGTTTCGAATTCTTCACCTCTTAGATTCAGGTCCAGTTTTTTTCGTACCGTATTCACGTTAAAAGTAGACTTAAAGGAAAATTCGGGTCCATCTTCGTAAACGCCACCTTTTTTGGTGGTTATCACAACTACACCATTAGATGCCCTAGATCCGTAAATTGCAGCGGCTGCCGCGCCGTTTAAGATATTCACGTTTTCTATATCATTTGGGTTAATGTCTACCATTCTATTTTGACCTGGGGAAGCATCTCCACTATCAACATTTAAGTTGGTAACATTAGTAGTAAGGTTACTGGTAATAACCCCATCTACAACATACAGGGGCTCAGAAGACCCTTTTATGGTGCTTGGTCCTCTTAAACGAATGGAAAACCCTCCGGCAGGATCACCGGAATTTTGTGTAATCTGGGCACCTGGAACTTTTCCTTGCAAGGAAGAAGTAATATTTGCGGGTGCCGCTTTTACCAGCTCAACAGACTTTACCGTGGTAATGGCATTACCTAATTTTTTTCTGGATTGGGTAATGGAAGAACCTACTAGAATAACCTCGTCCAATGCATTGGAGTCTTCGGTAAGGGTTACGTTAACTACTTGGTCATTGCCTGTCAGGACAACCTCTTGTGTTTTGTAGCCAATATAGCTAATGGCCAATACTTGGTTGGCGGCATCAGTTACCTGAAGGCTGAAGTTTCCGTCAAAATCGGAAGAACTTCCCGTGGTTGTTCCCTTTACTAGAATGCTGGCACCGGGAAGCGGAAAGCCATCTTCGGCAAGGACTGTTCCCGAAATTGTTGTTGATTGCGCAAATGAACTGAGCGAGAAGAAAGCTAGCAGTAGCGCAAAGAGCACATGATACGTTTTTTTCATAATAGAGTCTTTAGCTTGTTGTTTGAACAAACCTAGCAGAATATTTCAATAATTGCAATTAATTATTGCATAAAAACAGCAAAAAAAGAAGTTTTATCCGATAATCTTAAATTTTAAGTATTGTTTGCAATGTTTTGTTGCATTTGATGTGATTTTATTCTTAATTTGATATTATTGTGGGAATTAAAGCAAAGAAATTTGAGAAAAAGCGATAGACATCAGGTGATACTAGAAGAAGTGCAATTGCATAACCGAGTACTTCTGACCGATCTTGCGGGAATTTTAAATGTATCTATGGATACCGTGAGAAGAGATGTAAAGGAATTGGACGATTCCGGTAAACTCCGGAAAGTTCATGGCGGAGCCATATCCAACGGCTTTACCATATATACAGACCGTTCTAGGGAAATATTTGAGCAAGATAGTAAAGTGAAGATTGCTCAAAAGGGAGTATCGCTTCTAAAAGATGGCGATGTAATTTTAATAAGCGGGGGTTCTACCAATCTTGAATTGGCCAAACTTATTCCGCGAAAAATGGATCTTACGTTCTTTACTCCTAGTTTGCCAATGGCGATAGAACTGTTGAACAATATGTCTCATCACCATGAGGTAAATTTAATTGGGGGCAAGTTATCAAAAGAGTCTCAGTTGGTAACCGGTGGTCTTTCCATTAATAGTTTGGCGGACATTACCGTAGACCTTTGTTTCTTGGGTACGGGCTACCTTGACTCCAATAAAGGAATCACCGAAGCAGATTGGGAAATTGCTCAGATGAAAAAAGCCATGATCAACGCCTCAAAAAGATTAGTGGCCCTAACCATAAGTAAAAAACTGAATACGGTAAACCGCTATAAAATATGCGATATCAACACTTTAGATGCCTTGGTTACGGAACTTGAACCCGAAGCAGAGTTGCTGCGTACGTACCGTGATAATGGGGTGGAGTTGATATAATTCTATAGTTTTAAGGATTACAAATAGTTAAACTACTACGGACTCTCATTTTGTAAAGTCTTAATATCGGCAATGAGGCGAGCCAATTGTTTGTTGTCCGTGCCATCGTAAACACCTCTTATTCTCTTTTTTTTATCGATGAGTGTAAAATTAGGAGTATGTATAAAATCTTGAAAACCGCCATCACCTTGGTCAACAACGGCAAAATAATTTTTTCTCGCTAGGTTGTAAATATGTTTTTTTTCTCCTGTGGTAATATTCCATTTAGCAGCTATGGCTCCGTGTCTTTTACTATATTCTTTTAAAACAGGCACGCTGTCCATCTCAGGCGTAACGGATATGGAAAGGAGCATGATATCTTCTTCGTTCAGAAATTCGTCCTGTAATTTCCTCATATTGTTGGCCATAATGGGGCAAATCGTTGGACAACGAGTAAAGAAGAAATCGGCAATATAAATTTTATTGTGGTAGTTCTCCTGGGTAATTTTTTCATTGTTCTGGTTAACCAAGTTAAAATTGGCTATCGTGTGTTTTTCCAAACTCCCATGCATGGAAACGTCAACTAATTTCGCATTAAAATCCGTTGCATTGTAAATCGGTAATTTAGTATTCAAAGAAACTAGAACATACAACAATATACCCGTAGAAACAGTAAAAAACAGAATAGTAGAAAGCGGGTGTTTTAGTTTCTTGAGTAGGTTCATTATATTTTTGGGATTATAAGACGGAAGTTTCAATTTCTATATCGGCATGCTCCCAAGCTTTATCAAATTCAGCTTTAATACTGTTGGCTTCTTCTGATTTGTTTTGGAATTGTAATGCATGATAGAGCCCCATTAAGGACCATCCGTTCTGTCTTAGGATATCTAAATCTGCCTTGTATATTTTTTCGGCTTTCTCATATTGTTTCGCTTTCAATAACACTGCACCTAAATTTTGTCGGGTAGGGATATGCCAGGCAGCGGGTTCCGTATAGGTGAGTCTATCTTCTAAGATTACCGCTTTTTCCAAATGTGCTATAGCTTGGACGTAATTCCCCTTTAGGGCTTCCAATTCACCGGATACCACTTCATAAGCTATATTGGCCGAATGGATGGAGGCATTATTTGCTGTGGCCACAAGGTTTTCCAATTCAGGGTCTTTTTTTATGGATTTGAGATTCTCTAATTCTTCTTGGGCCTTTTTAATGTTGCCCTTTCTAATAAAAGCGATACCGCGGGCGTAATGTCTAATAAGGTTAAGGTGCTTAATTTCCGGATCAGGGGCCGGGATGGTTAAAATTTGGTTCCATTTACCAAATCGGGTATAGGCCAATAGGGGCGTAGCCGCAAAATCTTGCAGAAACGGTAGTTCCTTTAGTTCGCCCGTAGGAACCTTTTCAGCTGTTTTTTTAGCGGCATCCACAGCAATTTCGCTAGCACCTAAAAGACTTGCGGACGACCATAAAAAGTGAATGTTATGCGGATAATAGGCTAGTGGGTAAAGCCCCTGCGAAAAGCATTGGGAAATATAATCCTCATCTGCAACAATAGCGGTTTGATTAGTTTTTACGGCATCTAGATATCTTCCTACCCGAATATAAATATGGCTGGGCATATGCACAATATGGCCTGCGCCGGGCATAAGGGAAGCCAATTTGTCGGCACTTTTTACGCCCATATCAGGATGAGGTAACTCTACCATATGAATGTAATAATGGTGTCCACCGGGGTTTTCAGGCTCAAGTTCCATAGCTTTTTCCAAGGCTACTTTTGCCGCTTCTATATTTGGGCCTGGGTTGCCGCTCTTGTCCCAATAGTTCCATCGTGACGTGTTCATTGCGGACTGTGCAAATAGGATAAGGATATTGGCGTCGTTCGGATACCGTTTTACAACTTCTTCCATCGTTTTAAAATAGGCAAGGTCTAGAAGGTCTGGGTCCGCATCTAGGTCCGTACTGTATCTGGCGGTAAGCGCTTTTATCAAAGCCTGTTCTTTTGCGGTTGCGGTTGGTGCCAGCTTATGAGCCATGACCAGCGCTTCGTTAATTTTATTTTTTCGTTGTTTGTCCGGTAAGGGGTCGTTAATATTTGGGCCTAGGGCGTAGGCTTGGCCCCAATAAGCCATAGCCGATTTAGAATCCAGTCTGGCAGCTTCCAAGAATGAACGGTGGGCTTCAGCATGGTTAAAGGCATAAGACAATTTTATGCCTTGGTCAAAGAACTGTTGTGCCCGCTTATTTTGTGTTGATATCGAAAAATGAAGATTCCCCAAGTTATTGAACAATGGTGAAATCTGCTTTGTGGTGTCCACACCATCCAGCATAAATTTTGCAGGGGTACATGTCGTAAAACTTAAAGCCGCTCTATTACGGTCCGTTCTTTCATTATACCTGGCATCTTCATCTATAAAGTAGATGGTCAAAAAAAACAATACGGTAACCATTGGTAGACTAATTTTTGCTTTCATAGCGGTCTTTTAGTGGGTTCTTCTGTAATCGTAAGAAGGGGGATGTAGGTGCTAAGCCATTAACAATTGGTTTAACAGTAGTCTAAAACAATATGGCTGTGTGACAGTAACTAAAATAGGGAGTAATGAAGAATAACGATGTGGTTTTGTATGAAAGGAACCGTATTCTGTTCGGTTTACCGGATATTCTGTGTAAATGGTGTTTGCACAAACCAAAACGGACCCTTTAAGTAAGGGCCCATTTTTAGTTGTTTATATTTTATTCTGTATTAGCTACAGGGGATTTTAGGGTTGATAAGAAGGTAATTCAACCACATAGGATTCTACGGATTTGCCATCTTCACTACCGCTCCAATCGGACCCAAAAAGTACTCGGGTTCCGGTAGGGCTAATTACGGCATGGGGCTCTCCCCAATAATCAAATTCATCTTCATCTGCACGGTGGTGCCCAATACGGTATACCTCTATATTGCCCGGTTCAACCCTTGCGATAACCAATTCTTGGTCCAATAATTTTTGTCCGTCTTCTTCAAAACCGATCATAGAGGCCGCTATCCATCCCGGGTTTTTATGTGCCACCGCAGAAATATGCGTACCGCTCTTTGGATAGTCATATCCCAAATCTTCGGATATTACCGGTAAGCAATCACCCGTATTCAAATCAAAAGCTATGATATTCCCTAGGCATCCGCCACGTGGGCCTTCGCCAAAACTTACGGAATAATCTACGTCCGTTCCATTGGCCATTTTGCCTAAACTGGAATGTTCCGGTTTTTGTTTGTTGAGTCTGGCCACAAAGTTACCGTTGGCATCATAGGATGATACATTGTGGTAAAATAAATTACCACTTGGGGCAGGCATAACGGCGGCATAATTAACGTCATCAATGTCAAAAGTTGTCAATTGCTGAGTGGATATTTTGTAGGAATATGTTTTGTTGTTATCACATCTAAAGCCAATAACATCAGAGTCCCAAGACATCATTTGCACATCGTTGCCCATGCTAATACTTCCATTGCAACCCGTTAGTTGTTTTAAGTTGGCCAAAACCTCTTTATTACCGGAAGAGACGGTATATTTAATAAAATCATCTGTAGACTTATCCAAGTAATAGAGAATATCGGCTTCATTAAAATCCCAGAATAATTGCTCTATATCGTCAGGGCGAACATCGTCCAAATTCCTGATAAAAGCATAGGTTTTACCGTCCAGTAATTGATGCACTCCATTGGTCTGGTCATACAGTATCATTCGGGTTTCATCTGCGTTCCAAGCTTGTACCGTGCTGTACATAGGTTTTGTAACGGTACTGTCGCCACCATTGGAAATTCTTCGGATAACTGTTCCAAAAGAAGGGTCTACGATAGTTTCAAGATACCCGGGTTTGGCCACATCTTGCATGGGGTGTGGTTCTAGGTCATTGGCCACCAATTCTGTGGCTACATCAACCGAATTTTGGGTTTCGTCTTCAGAAGTTTCCTCGGTCGTTTCCTCATCGGAATTCTCTTCTTGCGGAGTTTCGGATTCCTGTTCTTCGGAATCGTCATTAGGAATTAAATTTAAGTTGTCACTAGTACAGCTCATAACGCTGATACCAATGCAGAAAAATAACAGGTACATTTTCACTTTGTTCATAAGAAATAGATTTCGGGGTTTAAAAATGTACGGTTAAACTGGGTATATGGTTCTTACGGTTTTGATTTTTAACAGATTAGGGAGGTGGTGAATTATTGTTAAAACAGATATTGAAAGAATTGACTTAGGGCTTACATACAGTAAAAAACAGGGATGAGATGAATGATGCTGACTGGAGGGGTTTGATGTATTACATTATATTTTTTTGAATTTTTTCTTACGGGTATTGACTGTATTTTAGATTTGAGTAAATTACCGGTAAAATAGATTTACGTGTATTTGTGTACTTATGTTTATGTTGGTGTAATGTGACTGAACGAAGTGGAAAAATGAAAAAACCGATACGCAGAGACTGAATGAAATAATAGTAAAAAATGCTATTATCAACACCGTAAAAATTAATCACTAGTGGGGATGTATAGTAGTTAATGGTTAAACCAATTAAATGCTGAAAAAAAAATATTAATAATATAAAATCACTATGAAAGCTAAATTTTTCATGTATTTACTTGTGTGTTTTGGTCTTTTAAATTCATGTTCGCGTGATGAAGATGAAGAAGTATTTGTGCATGAAGGAGTTTGGAGCGGACAATATGCAAGTGATGTAGATAATGGTAATTGGTCAATGCGAATTGATATGAACAAAACGGTCATTGGTACATTTACTTCTATTCAATCCTCAAATTCGTACCAAATAATAGGAACTATTTCTGAAAATGGAGTTTTAAATGCAACTATTCAGACATCAGAAATAATTGGAGAATTTAGTGGAAATTTTTACGATAATTTTGCTTCTGGACTTTATATGAATAATAGTGAAGAAGATAGTGGAAGTTGGACTGGATTAAGGCTCTAATAGCCATCAAGTAATTGTAGAAGAGAAAATTTTATAATTGGATGAAAAACGTAAGTGAACAAGATTTTTTATTCTGATTATAGAGTGTGGCTAATAATTGTACTATAACCCAAACATAATAATGACTTTAAAGTAAAACCCAATAGGCCGTGTACTTTTATAAAGTAACTAAAATTTATGGATTCAGCTTTAGAAAAGAAAACATAATGTTTTAGTACTATACTCAACTGAAACGTAAGCATCCATTTTAAAGAATTAAAAATATAACTTCTAATTACGATGAAAAAAAGTATTACACTATTGGTTTTATGTATGTCCATAATCTCTTGTTCAAAAAAAACGGACGAAACATTTGCCTACAATTTTGTAGAGAATGCTCAATTAAATATAGAGAGTAGTGAAGGATTTTACATGAAATTCTCCAGCATAACTGAGGGTGCTGATGTGGTATTTTCATATGAGTATAATGCTGCAGATGATGTTAATATTGCTGATGACGAATATTCAGAATATATTCGATTCCAGATTGACCCATTAACCACAGAATTCAGTTTTTCAGATGATGAACTCGAGGATATAAATGCAGTGTATTCCGAAAGTTGTTTTTGTGATTTTTCGGATAATGGAGAGAAAGACGTTCCGCCAAAGGGAACTATAAGTGGAAAGAAAATATCCGAAACGGAATGGGACATTACCATAGACGTAACTTTCTATGGGGATGAACAAAAAAGTGTTTCCAGTATTTTTAGACTGAAAAAATAAAGGAGAGCAGAAAAGTAACCTTTTAAGAAACTCATGTATTGAAGGATGTAGTTACAAATATCAAAGCCAATAATAAGGATTATGATTAAGGATAAAAACGAATCAAACTATTTCCCCACAAACCAGTTTTACATCAACTTCTAAGAGTTGTCTTAATTATAAAATATAGAATAATAGAGAAGCCCTACCATTCAAGGTAAGGCTTCTCTATTTTGGATTCTTATAGAACTTTGTAAAAGTATCTCCGTAAAATTAGGGTTAAAAAGTTACATTCGTTTCAGTTGTCTCAAGTTCCTCAGTTAATAATAATAGGGTAGTCCGTGACTCTTTTAATTGTTGTAGTGTACGGTTGTTATAGGAGGCTGTTTGGTCTTTTTCAGCTTTAAACAGCTGTTCATAATATGTAATGCCTTCCATCAGATTGTTGCTAAAGGACAACAGTTGCTTTTTGCCTTTGGTGGTAGGTATCATTTTATATTCCAAAATCTGTTCTTTGTAATATTCCAGGTAAATATACAGCTCCTTAATGAACATATGTGGGCGATTGGGGTGCGACATTACATTTGCCCTGCCATAAATATGATCTATCATTTCTTTTAGCGTAGATACTTTTGAAAAGTATGCCATATTGGGCCCTGGACAAACGGAAACACCCTCGCCTTCAATTTTTGTGTCCAGATTATAGGCAAGCAGAGCCGATGTTCCCAAGCCTACACAGGTGCAGGATTTCTCTGTAATCTTATGAAAATGGTAATCGTATTCAGCTTGCGATAAGTTTTTACTTTTAAGTTCTTTTAGTTTGTGATTTTGGTATTGACGGGATGCCGTGCAAAGTCCCTTTTCGTTAAAATCCTTGTTCAGCGCTACAAACTTTTTGGTGCAGGGACTTCCCGGTTTTCCATCGGCAATACGTGCCGCTTTTTCAACATCTTTTGTATTTCCTTTTAAACTGTGAAAAGGAATGCCCAATGGCGAAATATTGCTTAAGTACAGGTCTTTTTCCTTGGCCTTTGCCAATTGGTCTAAAGTGTCTTGGTCTACTGTTGTCGCTTCCGGGACCAAAAGAAAAGCGGAACCCCAACCTACGGAGTCCACTTGGTATTCGTCCAACAGAAATTGATGTTCCTCTGCTGTGCCAACGCCTCCCTGTGCCGTAATTTTTAAGGGTAGGGGTTCGTTAGGAACGGAACGCCCTTTCAATTGCAGTGAGCTAGTCAAAAGGTCAAAGATCGTATTTGTTAATTCTTGTCTGTTTTCCTTAAACATGTTTAGAATAGGCCCCATTAAATAGCCATCCGTAGCAAAGGCATGTCCCCCGCAATTGAGACCGGATTCTATACGGTATTCCGAAACCCATATGCCTTTTTTAGCCAAGAATTTTCCCTGAATCAGTGCCGAGCGATAATCACTTACTTTAAGAACAATTTTCTTTTTAATGTTACCGTTCCTGTCCGGATAAAAATCATCAAATTGTTCCAGATAGCTGTACAGTCTTGGGTTCATACCTGCGGAAAGGATGACGGAAGAATTCAGTTTGCTCTGTGCATATCCGCGTAGCGCAGCATGGGCATCGTTAAATTCTGACGTGAGCTTCTGTTTTTTAAAGTAATTGTCCTTGTCCACCTTCGTCATAATATTCACATCAATACTTCCCATGGGCATATGCTGTTTTACCCATTCCTTAATTTCAGAAAAATTAAAAGTGTGTTCAGAAAGCCGTAAAAATTCATTTTTAAAAGATGAACTGTCCGGTAGCATATTAAAATACGCCCGGATGCCATCAGCTGTTTCGGTAGTTGAGTTTTTAAAGTTCTCGAACTTTTCTTGGGCCAAGTCGTGAATCATATCTAAATACGAACTAATCCGTTTTGCCCTAAAATCTTCCTGTTTGTCCGTGATTTCCGTGTAGGGTAGATTATGCTTTCCTGAGTACATTTTCCGTAGCTTTTCCAAAAGAATATCATCTACCAGCGATATGACCGAGTCAATCCCGTATTGTGAAACTTTTAATGGAGAATCAATAGTAAAGCCAATGCCCATAACCGGAATGTGAAATGAATGTGCGTATGTCATAGAATATTTTTGTGGTGATTTAAGTGTGTAGAACAAATTCGCTTTTTGACAATAGCCAACAAAATTGGGATTTATGTAACTCTTAAAACATGATTTTAATCAGCTTTAAAAAACATGATTTGCTTCATGTAAAATAACTTAATAAGACGCATTATATATTTCATACCTAACATGAATGGCATACATATGTAGTAAAACGAATAATAAGTATGGTAGACAATAAGGTCAACTTTGAGCTCGTTATTTAGTTTTTTCGATTTAGAAATAATTTAAACTCAATTATAATATGTCCCATCTAAACGTTTTTAAAAGAATTATACTTGGCCTATTCGTACTCATTTTTGCCATTTCTTGTAGCTCGGACAGTGTTACTGAAGACATGCAGGTTATAGATGAAGAAACTATCTCTGAAAACCCAACAAATGAAGAAAATACAGAAGAAGAGAATTCAGAGGAAGAAGAGGAGGTTGTAGAAGAGGAGGAAGAGATAATAGAAGGTCCTCAAGATGACCCTTACGATGAAAATGCCTTTATAACTACTTGGGAAACCGCATATGAAACTGATGATATCTTGATTAGAACTAATCCAGACGTGAGTACACCATATAATTATACGGTTAATTGGGGCGATGGAACAATAGAAACAGGATTGAGTGAGAATGCTCGACATGAATATGCCATACCGGGAGTATATACTATACAAATAACGGGAGACTTCCCTGCAATCTATCAGCATAGTGACTGGAAATTGAACGCCAAAAAATTACGAACCGTGGAAAATTGGGGGGCAATTAAATGGGAGAGTATGAACCGTGCATTCAATAATTCTGAGAACTTAATATTCAATGCTACTGATGTGCCGGATTTATCCAAAGTTACGGATATGTATGCCATGTTCGCCAACGCTACGTATTTTAATAGCGAACTTAAGGATTGGGATGTAAGCCATGTTACGGATATGGGTTATATGTTCTTCGATGCAAATAATTTTAATCAAGACATTTCTACATGGGATGTAAGTAATGTGACCAGTATGACATATATGTTCTTCCATGCGAAAGAATTCGACCAAAACATTTCTACTTGGGATGTGGGCAAAGTTACCCTAATGCAGAATATGTTCTATGGCGCTGATGTTTTTAACAGTCCTATAGGAGAATGGAACGTTAGTAATGTAACAGACATGCACAGGATGTTTTTTGTCGCGGATGTTTTTAATCAAGATATATCTGAATGGGATGTAAGTAAAGTGACCAATATGGAGAATATGTTTAAAGACGCTTTATTATTTAGTCAAAACTTATCTGGATGGGCTACGGACAATGTTACGGAGTGCAACTCATTTTGGTATGGTAGTTCATTGGTAGAGAGTCAGCTACCAACGGCGGGAACTTGTTTTGGAGGTTAAACCAAACTAATTATAAGGTATAGATGTCCCCACATTGTTATTTTGTGGGGACATTTTTTATGGTACAAATGAATGAATTAGTTTTCTAAGATAGAGATGTTTTTCTTGTTGTATAAGGGCTACTTTTTTATTTAAGTTTTGGTAGTTTTTAGTAAATTACATTTTTAACCAAAACCGAGAACCTTGAAACACAAAGCATTTAAAAACCCACTAATTTATTTCCTGTTTTTTACCGTAACGCTTTCCTATTGTCAAACCAAAAAGAAAGGAAAAGTAGAACGGCCAAACATACTTTACATAATGTCCGATGACCATACTTCCCAAGCAATTGGGGCCTATGGCAAGAGACTAGCGCGTTTAAATCCAACGCCAACAATTGATCGCTTAGCTAAAGAAGGGATTTTGTTGGAAAATGCCTTTTGTACCAATTCAATTTGTACCCCGTCTAGGGCCAGTATTCTTACGGGTCAGTTTGGGCAAGTAAATGGGGTAGTGGACTTAAGTGGTAAATTAAGTCCGGAAAACCAATACCTGCCTATAGAGATTAAAAAACAGGGCTATGAAACCGCAATGATAGGAAAATGGCATTTAAAACATGCCCCAGAAGCTTTTGATTACTATAATGTATTACCGGGTCAAGGAGATTACCATAACCCAACACTTTATAGCAGGGAAGGCGGAGAAAAGAAAGAAATTCGTTTTGAAGAGGATTTGGTAAGAGAGGTGAATGCCACAACCTATGAAGGACATTCATCAGATGTTATTACCGACATCTCGTTGGAATGGTTAAAAAACAAAAGGGACAAATCCAAGCCATTCTTTTTAATGCATCATTTTAAAGCTCCCCATGATTTTTTTAAATATGCGCCTAGATATGAGGAGTATTTGGAAGATGTGGAAATTCCGGAACCATCCAGTATGTGGTATAATGGTAATAACGGATCTATAGCTACAAGAGGGGAGAACAATTCCCTTACAGATACTATTGGCTCCTCTATAGGACATAGAAATATAATTAGAAATATGGGAATGCATATGAAGATAGACCCCAGTATTCCTGATCCGGAGTATAAGAAATTAGCATACCAGGAGTATTTAAAACGTTACTTACGATGCGTAAAAGGTGTGGATGATAATGTGAAACGAATTTTTGATTACCTAGAGGCAGAAGGAATTATGGATAACACCATTATTATTTATACGGGCGATCAAGGTTTTATGCTTGGCGAACATGATTATATTGATAAGAGGTGGATGTATGAAGAGTCTCAACGTATGCCATTCTTAGTTCGTTACCCTAAAACAATAAAGGCGGGATCTCGTACGGATGCTATGGTCAATAATACCGATTTTGCGCCTACTATGATTGAAATGGCCGGAGGTAAAGTTCCTGATTATATGCAAGGGTCCAGTTTTAAATCTATTCTTGAAACAGGTAAAGAACCAGAAGGGTGGAAGCAAGACACCTATTACAGGTATTGGATGCACATGGCCCATAAGCATAATAATCCTGCACACTTTGGAATACGCACCAAAGACTATAAACTTATCTTTTATTACGGTAGAGATTATATGCAAAGGAATACAAATAAGCAGGAATGGGCCCATAACCCTGAATCTATGTCCGATTTTGTTACTCCGGTAGCCTGGGAATTCTATGATCTTAAAAATGACCCGGAAGAAATGGATAATAGATATGATGATGAAAAATATGCTTCTATTATTTCTGATTTAAAAGACCGACTTAAAACTTTAAGAAAAGAGGTAAAGGAAGACGATTCTCAATACCCTGAAATAGAAAAGGTGGTTAATGAAAATTGGAACTAGTTTGAATTAACAAGTAGGCGGTTATATATTTTAAATGCCCCATACTTAAGTCTTTTAAAGCTGAAGAATCATTTGATTGTTCAGCTTTTTAACTTTCTGTCATTTTCTAATTCAAGCGTTAGCTCTTAATTACCCTGGATAATTTTAAAATTTCCGGAAAAGGGTTGGTTATGTGATACTTTACGTAATTTTTCAAAACCGAAATAATTTATTGATAGTACGGTTTAGACAATATTTATCCCTAATTTTAGCCGCTAAATGTGCAATTTCTCAAATTAAAGCTAGAAGTAGTTTTAAACTTAATTTATTATAAAGATTTTACTTACAATCACTCCTTTTTAAAATGAATTTGACAAAAAATATCTTTGCAATTTGTACTGGCCAAGATAAAGGGGAGCTACAGAATCTTTTACGCCATTTACAATCTATAGAAAAAGACTACCACACCGCTATATGGAGTAATGATGCCATTGATGACAAGCAGCAATGGGAACCTATAGATGTAGAGCGATTGAACCATACGGATGTATTTCTGCTTCTTTTGAGTAATGCGTTTATGAATTCTGAATTTGTTGAAAACGATGAATTTAGAACTATTATAGACCGATATAAAAAGGGTGAGGCTAAACTAATCCCCATACTTCTAGATGATTGTTCGTGGAAGAACGAATTTACTTTTAGTCATTACAATTTTAATTTTGGAGAAGTACAGATCTTTCGCAAAGATGCTATTTCAATAGGGGAATGGAACCCAACGGATAAGGTTTTTACGCAGGTTGTCTATTTCCTTATGGGCTTGCTTAGCTCATCCATTAAAAAAAGTATTGCTACTGTAAGTACAGACGAACAGGGCATACTTAATTTGGGAGGAGAAGGTCAGATGGCAATTGATTTTGGTGAGGAAATAGTTGATGACAATAAAGCCAATAGAGAGAGCGCTTTTACAAAAAAGGTTGAAGCTAAAAGAAAAGTAGAAAGCGAGAATAGACTTCATGAGGAAGCTGAAGTAAAAGAACAGCTTAGAAAAGAGAAATGGTTAAGGCAGAAAGCGGAAAACCAGAGTAGAATTGAAAAAGAGATTCAGGCCAAAAAAATAGTTCAAGAAGAAATTCAGGAAAGTGAATTAGAAAAGGCTCGAATAGAAATAGAAGCAAAAAGACGAGAGCAAGTATTAAATGCGCTAAAAGAGGCTGCGCGGAAAAAAAGACATGAAGAAGCAGTAAATGCTCCAAAAAGAGTTTTAATAGGAAGTGGACTTGCAAAATATAACTATCGCTTTAATAATGAAAAAGAGGCACCGGCCTTAAGTGTAGTTAAAGAGGAAAGGTTTGTTACTAAAGAGTTAAAAACTCAAGTAGCGGTTGTAGAGAAAAGGGAGCGTGAAGTAATAGCGCCTCTAAAAGAGATACAACAACCAAAAAAACAAGAGGAAACGGTCCTGGTAGACCAAACTGTTACAAGAAAATCAGATCTGGCAAAATATAATTACCGGTTTGATAGCAAGAACAAGGTTGAAGTTGTAGAGGTAGTTAGAGAAGAAACTCGTCTCAATGAAGAGCCCGAAACCCAGTTGGCGGTAGAGGACAAAAAATGGGATACAATAGTTAAAACCTTGCGAGAGTTGGAGTGGGACAAGAAACTACATGAAAAGTTTGTAGCCCTTAAAAATGCAGCTACTGTACTCTTCGCAAAGTCTATTCATTTTTTCAATAAAAAGTTGAAGGTTGAGCCTCAAAATATTCAAGAAGAGAGAACGAGCAATGAAAAATTAAAGGTTTGGTTGGCTGTAGGGGAGAAGAAATGGGATGCAATAGTAAAAAGCTCACGAGAGGCGGAATGGGATAAGAAACTGTATAAAAAGTTTGCAGTCCTAAAGAGCGTAACTAAAAGTTATTTCTTTGCGGTAAAAGGCTTTGCTATCAAAAGTATTGCGGCAATTAATCAATTCTTTCAAAAAATTATAAAGAACATAGGTGCAAACAAAAAGAGAAAAATCCGTTCTGAGTTTTTAATTGCTGCTGTAGTTATTTTTGGAGTATTAACGTACCTGTTTGTTGGAGGTTCTGAAAAACAATCCTATACACTATCGGAAGTTGAGGAAGTAAAAGAAGTTTCTGATGCCAGTGTCTCTCCTGAAAGTAATCAAGAGAATCGCACAGCTGCTAACTTAGAAATAGAAGATTCCGCAAAAGAACCCTCTTCACTTGTTAAAAATAAGGAGGTAAAAGTAGTTTCTGACGCTGGTGCGGGAACTATAAATAAAAAGGAGAATCGCGCAGGGGGCACGTTAAAACTAGGCGTTGGGGATATGCATAACGAGGGTGTAATTTTTGCGATTGACCCATCCAGTAACACCGGAAAAATAGCATATTTGGAAGATAAAGGTCCAATGGCATGGAAAGATGCCATGAATATTCACGAACAATTAGGTGAAGGCTGGCGGTTACCCGAGCTAGATGAATTACGTCTCCTTTATAAAACTATTGGGCAGGGTGCAGACAACAAGGGTAAATTCGTAGCTGAGTTGTATTGGAGCGCTACGCCTTTTGATAAGCATCAAGCGCGTCTTGTAAAATTCAGCGATGGTAATGCCTCATATCACTATAACAGCTCAGGAACACATCGGAAATTTCGAGTTCGGGCTATAAAAGATGTCCAGCTATAGCTCGGGAGTCGAGTGCTAAGGTTATTACGAGCCAATCTTATTTTAGTGACACTCCATTATTATAATTAATATAGTTGATGGAGTAGAGGTAGGTGAAATTAGAATTTACTTCCCGATACAAAAGTTAGCAAAAATGTTACCCAACAGCTCATCATTAGTTACCTGCCCTGTGATTTCTCCTAAGTGATAAAGAGCCTCACGTACATCAATGGCCATTAGGTCGCTAGAAAGTTCTTCCTCCATGCCAAATTGTACTTTTTCAATTTCTTCCAATGCTTTAAGCAAGGAATTATAGTGGCGCGTGTTGGTCACTATGGTTTCATTGTTGCGCAACGCTCCGGTATTTACAAATTCCAACAGTCGGTTTTTGAGCTCTTCAACACCTTCACCTGTTTTGGCGGATAAGTAATTAACGGAATCTAAGTGCTGGGCTATTGTTTGTTTATCGCTCTCGGAAAGCGTATCGGCTTTATTGACCAATAAGAGAAGTGGTTTTAGCGGATTCTGGTTTTTTATTTTTTCAAAGTCGATGGTGATGTTTTTCAGTTTTTCCTCATCGGCCAGAATTTTAGAACCATCTACCAAAAGTAAAATTACTTGGGCCTGTTCAATCTTTTCAAAAGTCCGTTTAATGCCCATACCTTCCACCACATCTTGGGTTTCCCGGATGCCGGCCGTATCTATAAACCGAAAACCGATTCCACCAATGGCAATTTCGTCTTCAATGGTATCACGGGTGGTTCCGGCTATGTCGGAAACCAACGCACGTTCTTCGTTAAGAAAAGCATTGAGCAAGGTGGATTTTCCAACATTAGGTTCCCCAACAATAGCAACGGGAATACCGTTTTTAATCACGTTTCCTACCGCAAAAGAATCTATCAGGTTTTTCAGAACTTTTTGGATACGGGCAAGAAGGTCGTTAAACTGAGTACGGTCCGCAAATTCAACGTCTTCCTCTGAAAAATCCAGTTCCAATTCTATAAGCGATGCAAAGTTCAAAAGCTCGGCGCGCAGGCTTTTAATTTCGTTACTAAAACCACCTCGCATCTGTTGTATCGCAATTTGGTGGCTCGCGGCATTATCACTGGCAATCAGGTCCGCTACAGCTTCGGCCTGACTTAAATCCATCTTGCCGTTAAGGAACGCTCTCAGGGTAAATTCCCCTGCATCCGCTGTCCTACAACCATTTCTTAGAAACAATTGAATAATCTGTTGCTGAATATAGGATGAGCCGTGGCAGGATATTTCAACTACATTTTCCCCTGTGTAGGAATTAGGGCCTTTAAAGACGGAAACCAGAACTTCATCCAGTATTTTATCGTCTTCTATTATGTGTCCTAAACTAATGGTATGGCTTTTCTTTTTTCTTAAATCCTTACCATAGGCAGATTTAAAAAAAGCAGCGGCCGTATCTATTGCGGTTGCCCCGGAAATACGGATTACCGCAATTGCACCAGCTCCTGAAGGGGTGGCCAATGCTATAATATTATCGTTAGGAATCATCAAAAAGTTTTTGCAAAAATAGGCAAAAACAAGTAGATGGAAATTCTTTGCGGCACATCAAAAATTTATGGGCCGAATGTTTTTGAATAACGGAAAATAAGTACCTTCGTCCTCCATTAACTATTTAAATTATATAATTATGAAGATGCGATTAGTAACATTTGTGGTGATTCTTTTTGGGGTTACAACTTTTTCATTCGCGCAGGAAGAAGGAGAGGTTCAGATGGATTCAATTTCCCAGGTTGAGCAAGCGGAACGTGAGGCCAAGGAAATTAGAAAGCAAATAGAAGCGGCCGAAAAAGAGGCAAAAGCTGCTGAAAAAGAAGCAAAAGCAGCAAAAAAAGCGCAAAAGAAATCTGAAAAGGCCAATAAGAAATACGAAAAACTGACCGGCCAAATCAACTCCTTAAAAAAGGGATTGGAAAAGGACGAGAAGAAGGTTTCTAAGATCAGCGACAAAATGGAAGTGGACAAAATCAAAGGAAAACTTTCTCCTAATGATGTTGCCAAAATTGAAAAGAAGCTGAGCAAATTAAAAATGAACATAAACAAAAGCAGGGAAAAGCTGATCAAGTTGGAGCGAAAGCTTTAATTGCATACAAAAAAGTAATTCAAAATCCCGTAAGATACCGCTCTTACGGGATTTTTTCGTTTGCAAGTTCGGGTAGTTGTAACATTTTGTGTTTTTGTTCGTCTTATCTATAGAACCCCTAAAACAATCAAAAAATGGAAATCATCAATCAACAAAAAACACTTGAACAGAATAATCAATTATTGGTAATTGCACATTTATCGCAGTTCTTAACCTATATTACAGGTTTTGGCGGATTGGTAGTGCCGCTAATTCTGTGGCTAACGACCAAAGATTCCGTAACGGGTATGGATGAGCATGGTAAAGCTATTGTGAATTTTCAATTGAGCGTACTGCTAATTACCATTTTAAGCATCCCTGCCATATTACTTTTAGGTCTTGGTATCTTAAGTTTGATTTTTATTGGAATTGTAGCTTTTATTATGCCTATAGTAAATGCGGTAAGAGCCAGTAACGGTGAAAAACCGAATACATTTATGACCATTCCGTTTATTTCATAGAAGTGAAAACCTATATAATTAAAAAGCCCCAAGAAGAAATTCTTGGGGCTTTTATATTTTGGTGCATATCGTTTAGCTGTTCAGCATAACCGGCATTACAAGCATGGTTACGTGTTCACCTTCATCAAGTCCGTCAATAGGAGTAAGAATACCTGCTCTGTTCGGTAAGCTCATTTCCAATGATACATCGTCCGAGTTTAGGTTGTTCAGCATTTCGGTCAAGAAACGGGAGTTAAAACCAATTTGCATATCATCACCTTGGTAAGAACAAGTCAAGCGTTCCTCGGCCTTGTTACTGTAATCAATATCTTCCGCAGAAATATTAAGTTCAGCACCGGCAATTTTTAAACGTATCTGGTGCGTAGTTTTATTGGAGAAAATAGCAACCCTTTTTACGGAGCTTAAGAATTGATTTCTTGCAATAGAAAGCACATTAGGGTTCTCTTTAGGGATTACCGCTTCATAGTTAGGGTATTTTCCATCTATCAAACGACAGATAAGCTCTGTGTTTTCAAAACTGAACTTGGCATTACTGTCATTGTACTCGATTACTACGTCAGATTCACTGCCTGCTAGAATTCCCTTTAAAAGAGTTAAAGGTTTTTTAGGCATAATAAATTCGGCAACTTGTGAAGCTGTAACATCCGTACGTTGGTATTTCACCAATTTATGCGCATCCGTAGCAACAAAAGTTAAATTCTCCGGAGAGAATTGAAAGAACACACCGCTCATTACGGGCCTAAGATCATCGTTACCGGCCGCAAATATGGTTTTGTCTATTGCGGTAGCTAAAATGTCACCAAGTAGCGTAGTAGAGCTTGGGTTGGCCAGTTCTACCGCTTTAGGGAATTCTGCCCCATCTGCATACGCCAAAGCGTACTTACCGTGGTTAGAGCTAATTTCTACCGTGTTGTTATCTTCTACAACAAAGGTCAACGGTTGCTCAGGAAAAGTCTTTAAGGTTTCCAATAAAAGCCTTGCCGGAACGGCAATGGTACCTTGGTTATCCGAATCTACATCTAGTACGGAGCTCATTGTAGTTTCAAGGTCAGAAGCCGAGACCGTTAATTTGTTGTTGTCTAGGTCGAATAAAAAATTGTCTAGAATAGGTAGTGTGTTGCTATTGTTGATAACACCACCTAAAACTTGTAACTGCTTTAAGAGATACGTACTGGATACTATGAATTTCATAGGAGAATCGTTATTTCAATTTGTGGGATATAGTGTCTAAAATGTCTCGAATTTAAACCAAGTCTTCTAAAACCTGAATGAAACAAAGATATTTGAAATGCATTTTTTAGCGAAACAAACTTATTAACATCTAGGCCCCGTATTTACGTCTTCTAAAATAGTTGAAAAAAGCTCCAAAAAGAAGTGTCAACCCTATGGGAAGGCCAATATTTATTAGCTGCCATTTGGTTTTTTGGTCTGTCATCTTTTGTGCATCCAAAAAGGGTACGGCAACTTTTTTATTTCGAATGTTTATAAGTCCTTTTTCGTCTAAAAGGTAATTCAGGGCGTTTATTAAAAATTCTTTGTTACCATAATAGTTGTTCGTCCACTTATCATAACCCAATTCCAAAGGCCTATTATTTCGTATTTGATTACGGATAATATCTCCATCCGATACTACCAACATTTGGTTTTCTTTTCCTTTCTCCAAAGTGCCGTTTAACGATAAGGGCTTGACCCTATTGCTAAATGCCGATGTGAATTCCCCCGAAATAAGAACAGCCATAGGGTTGTTTCCTTTGTTATAGAGTTCCTTTTTGGGTGACATATTAATTACATCCAAATTAATTTGTTTGGGTGCGCCATCTAGTTTGGACAGGGGAGAACTGCTTAAGAGTACGGTCTTTTTATTGTTGTTGGCCAGCGTATCTATAGAATTGGCAAATTGAAACCGTAGTGCCTCTAGATTATTATTTATAGGATGGTCATTTTTAGAGAAAACCATAGGATTGTAAAACCAGGGCACAGGATTGTATTCGGAGGAGTTTCCTTCTCCGGAGGCAAGTACAATTTGGGTAAAATACATGTCGTTCACCAAATTGGGATTGATACGCACCCCGTATTTAAAGAAAAAGTCGTTTAGGTTTAAATCTCTTGGCAAAGCCATAGCAGAACCACTTTCATTGAAAAGACTATCTAGCTCCATATTCACTTGGTCTATGAGCCAAATGGATTTTCCGCCATTCACGATATATTGGTCCAATACATATTTTTCGGCATCGGTAAAAGCTTCTGTTGGTTTGGCGATCAGGGCCAGGTCGTAGCTTTTAAGCTGGTCTAGGGTTTTTTGAGGGTTGGTAGCCACGGAATCTAACGTTATGGCCCCAATGTTATAGTAATCTTTAATAGAGGTTAGGAAATCGGCTAGATAAATGTCATCTAGCTCTCCGTTTCCTTTTAGCACGGCAATCTGTTTCTTTTCCGTAATGTTTATTTTGGAAAAAGCATCGGCAAAGGCGTATTCCAAATGTTGTACAGAATTGTTCACACGTTCTTCCGTAGTAGCTCCTAGTTTGTTTTTCAATAATGGAACTTTTACCGTTTTGTTGTTGTAGTTGACCATGGCCCAAGGGAAAACTATTTCTTGGGAGGTCTTGCCGTTTTCTTCTACTGTAATCTGGGCGGGCGTCAATCCCAGAGACTGTAAATCGGTTATAGTGCCATCAATCTGTGCGGCGTCTTCAAGCGGGTTTACAAAACTGAACTTTATGTTGTTGTTTTTGGACTCAAATTCTTCAAGTAACTGACGCGTCTCCGTTTTTAGTTTAACAAATTCAGGGGGGAGGTTTCCGTCTAAAAGTACATCTATGATCACCGGGCGTTCAAAAGCCTCCACGGTATGAATTGCTTCTTCGGATAGTGTATACCTCCTGTCTTCGGTTAAATCAAAACGAGTATATAAGAAAGTGGCAGCGGCATTGATTACAACTAATGCAACAAGTGCTACAGCTATAGGGGTAAGGGATTTTTTCATTACCGATTGGTGTTTTTAAGTTGAACAACGGTTAGAAAAAGAAAGAAAAGCGTTAGCGTAATAAAATAGACTAGGTCACGAGTATCCAAAACTCCTCTTGCTACACTTTCAAAATGGTGCATCATGCTTAGACTTGCTATAGAAACCGAGGTATCTCCGCTTCCAAAAATGGTTGATAGACCTTCAAATCCGTAATAAAATAGAAAGCAGAGTATCAATCCCATGATAAAGGCAACAATTTGATTTTCGGACAACGTAGAGGTAAACAGCCCTATAGCAGTATAGCAACTCATTAAAAACAGCGTGCCAAAATAGGAGCCTATCACCAGCCCCATATCTAGATTTCCTACGGTAGTACCCAGTTGGGATATCGTGAGCACATACAGCAATGTGGGCACAAGTGCTATAATCCCTAAAGTAAGGGTTCCAAAAAACTTTCCTAAAACGGTCTGCCAGATAGAAAGGGGTTTAATAAAAAGCAGTTCTAAGGTGCCCAGTTTTTTCTCCTCTGAAAAACTCTTCATGGTAATGGCCGGAATCAGAAAAAGGAAGACCCAAGGCGCCAATAGAAAGAAGTTGCTTAAATCTGCAAATCCGTAATCAAAAATATTAAATGGGCCTTTAAAGACCCAAAGAAATAATCCGTTAAGGGTAAGGAAAAGCCCAATGACCAAATACCCTATGGGAGAGGTAAAGAACGATTGTATTTCGCGTTTAAAAATGGCAAGCATAGGTGACTTCAAATTATAAATGCTCCTTTTTTTAAGAACACTATAGAGTTAAGTTTGAGGTTGTTTTTCAGCTTATGTTAAAAAGCATAACATCAAATTTATAAACAATTTCAAATTAAACGGCAATTGTTGGCCACAACAGGGCTTGTTTTTTACAATTGTTATGAAAAAGTAATGGTGACGGTATCCCTAAAATCCAAGCCTAAGAGGGTGGAGGCGCCACCAACGGTATTGGAATCGCTTTTGTAAATAGCCAGTTGAATGTAGTTAGCGCTGTTGAATAAGGCCAAACGGTCTCCTGCTCCCTTACGTTGACTTTTATCCAAGTCAAAATTAATAATGTCGCTATACTTGTTATGGAGTTTGGTGAATTTTGTAGTACGAGCGGTAATTTCAAAATCCCGCCCCTTGCGGTACGCTTCAAAGAAGTTTCGGCTAATATTGGTCACCACGTTTCCATAAGCATCAATATAAATGACACTACCTATTATTTTATTGCCATTGTCCGTAACCGTGGGCGAAAATTCACGAAGGTCTTTCAGTTGGTCAAAAGGCCTCCCTACTACTTCCAATGTGCCTCCACGTGCAATATGGCAGGCCACCTGAACAAAAACGTCCAAGACGGGAAAAGAACCGTGGCTGGGGTTGGGAATATTTAATTCTACCACTTTTTCGGGCTGTATTTCGCTTGTAATCAAACCAATGACCCCGTTATTGGCGCTAATGAAATAATGTCCGTTCACCAGAACGGCTATATGTTGATTCTCCGGAGTGGGTTCAGAATCTACACCCACAATATGTATGGTTCCTTCAGGAAAATGTTTGTACGAATTCTCCAAAATATAAGCGCATTCTTGAATGTTGAAAGGGCTAATGTTGTGCGATATATCAACAATTCGGGCATCGCTAAGTTCTTTGTAAATGGTTCCCTTTAGGGTACCTACAAAATAGTCCTTAAGACCAAAATCTGTGGTTAGCGTTATAATCGGATTCATAAATTATTTTCATTTACATCAGGAAAAATAGGAGTTGGAATAACTTGAGGCAATGGGATAATGGGGCGTGAAACCGTAATGACCACGCTAAACCTGTGAAGAAAGGTGTGCAGGATGCTGTTAGAAAATAAATGAATTAGATTATTTAAGTTCGCTATCATACAGTAATGTTGATATGTTTTAGTTAGGCAAACTGAAATTTTCGTTAAGTTTGTTAAACAAAATTATAACAAAAAAACAGCCAAGCGAAATATTATGTTCACAGGCTTTCATTTTAACACCTCTACTTTTTGAACGAACTCATATTAGAACTTACCGAGATAAGCCCGAGGGAATTTTTTGGGCAACAGAACGAAAATATAGACCTGCTTAAAAAGTATTTTCCAAAGTTGAAAATAGTGGCGCGTGGAAGTAAAATCAAAGTCTATGGCGATGAAGAACTCTTAGAGGAATTTGAGCGCCGTTTTGATATGCTTACCGTACATTTTGGAAAGTACAACAAGCTAGATGAAAACATCATAGAAAGAGTGCTTACGAGCAATACCTCTTCGGACTATGAGTCTCCTGAAAATAGTGGGGAAACTTTGGTGCACGGTGTTAATGGCAGGTTGATAAAACCACAGACTGTTAACCAACGTAAACTGGTAGATGCTGCCAAGAAAAATGATATGGTCTTTGCTATTGGTCCCGCTGGTACGGGTAAAACCTATACCGGGGTTGCTCTTGCTGTTAAAGCGCTGAAAGAGAAACAGGTAAAGCGTATTATTTTAACAAGACCTGCGGTAGAAGCTGGTGAGAATTTAGGGTTTTTGCCAGGGGATTTAAAGGAAAAGTTAGACCCCTACATGCAGCCATTGTACGATGGACTAAGAGATATGATTCCATCGGAGAAATTGGCCCATTTAATAGAGAGTGACATCATTCAAATTGCGCCCTTGGCCTTTATGCGCGGACGTACGCTGGATAATGCTTTTGTAATTCTGGATGAGGCTCAGAACACTACCCACGCCCAAATGAAAATGTTCCTTACCAGAATGGGTAAGAACGCTAAATTTTTGATTACGGGAGACCCCGGGCAGATAGATTTGCCAAGAAGGGTTATTTCGGGTTTAAAAGAAGCCCTTTTGATTTTAAAGAATACTGAAGGTATAGAAATTGTTTATCTAGACGATAAAGATGTTATACGCCATAGACTTGTGAAAAAGGTTATTGACGCCTACAAGAATATTGAGCACCAGAATTAATAAAATAATTTTTACAACAGAAAATTACCAATACCCAATGAGCAGTACCATTACAGATACCAATTTTGAATTTCCCGGCCAGAAAAGTGTTTATAAAGGAAAGGTGCGTGAAGTATATGAGTTAGAAAATGGAATTTTGGTTATGGTAGCTACAGACCGTTTATCTGCTTTTGATGTGGTTATGCCCAAGGGTATTCCGTATAAAGGACAGATTCTGAACCAGATTGCTACTAAAATGATGGATGCTACCAAGGATATTGTTCCTAATTGGTTAATGGCAACTCCGGACCCAAATGTTGCGGTAGGGCATGCTTGTGAGCCTTTTAAGGTGGAAATGGTGATAAGGGGATATCAGTCCGGTCATGCGACCCGGGAGTACAAATTGGGCAAACGTGTGTTGTGTGGTGTAGAAATGCCGGAAGGTATGAAGGAAAACGATAAATTTCCTGAGCCTATTATTACGCCGGCCACCAAAGCCGAAATGGGTGATCATGATGAAGATATTTCTAAAGAGGATATTCTTAAAAGAGGTATTGTCTCCAAAGAGGACTATGAGGTTCTTGAAAAATATACACGGGCCCTTTTTGAAAGAGGCACTCAAATTGCAGCAGAAAGAGGGCTAATTCTTGTGGATACCAAATATGAATTTGGGAAGACCAAAGACGGTAAAATTGTTTTGATAGATGAGATTCACACCCCTGATTCCTCGCGTTATTTTTATGCGGATACATACAAAGAGTTGCAGGAAAAGGGTGAACCTCAAAAGCAGTTGTCCAAAGAATTTGTGCGTCAGTGGTTGATTCAGAATAATTTTCAAGGTTTAGAAGGGCAGTCTTTACCCGAAATGACAGACGCGTATATTGAGTCTGTTTCTGACCGATACATAGAACTTTACGAGAATATTACCGGAGAAGTATTTGTTAAGGCAGATATATCTGATATACAGAATCGTATAGAGGGTAATGTGTTAGATTACTTAAAGAGGTAAATTTACTATTTGAGTAATTTTTTTGCGGAAAATTTCTTCTTGGTTTTTAGTTTCTGAACAATTTTAATGAAAGCAATTGCGGTAATGTAGGCATCGCCTAAAGCGGTATGCCGGTCTTTTTTTGATATATCGAATTTCTCTGCGAGTTCGTCTAAAGAGTATTGTGGCTTAACGGGAAGCAATGGAGATTTGATTAGTGTACGCTTGTACAATACCGATGTATCCAGAAATTTATTTTTCAAATCGGGCATACCATGACGATTTAGCGCATGATTGATCATATTTCTGTCAAAGCCTGCGTGATGTGCCACCAAAACCGAATTTCCAATATATTCCAAAAACAGGATCAGGGCTTCCAGTTCCGTTATACGCTCTTGTCTTTCCTCTTGTAAAATTCCGTGTATCTCTATGTTTTTGGCATGGTAAAAATGCTGGTAAAGAAACACTTCAAAACTATCGTTTACAGCAATACTATTATTCTTTAAAGATAGTGCTCCTATAGATAGAATGCGGTCTGTATCATAGTCAAAGCCGGTAGTTTCCGTGTCAAACACCACAAAACGTATTTCGGACAGGGTATAATCCACTTTCTTTTCAAACTTGGCCTCATAGTCCATCCAAAAGTCAGGATAGTTCTGTTTTCGCTTTTTGAAGAAATCCATTAGCCCAATAGGTTTGTGACCTTAAAACGAATTTTAAGAAGTTCCTGTAAATCTTTTATGGTCTTAAAACTACGCTTCAATTTTATTTTTTCTTCCTTCGTAAGTTTGTTCAAAGCAATAAAACGCCCGGAATCATTATGCAAAAGACCGTGTTTTGTCCTGAACTTTAATAGAGCCTTGGTAGCGTAGGAGCAGGCCAAAAATAGTTCTTGGTTGTTGGGTTCCAGTTCCGCAAGCTTTTCAAAGCGTTCTGCAGTATTGTTGATGGACTTTACTTGGTGAGAGAGCACTAATACCCTTGCTCCATCAATCAAAGGCATTAAGGCCCTTCGCTTTAAATCAAAAAAATCTTTGTATTCACCATCTTCTTCCACCAAAAAGCTTCTGAAAAAGCCACTGGGAGACGGACTTTGGAGTGCACCGCTTGCCAAATGCAAAAAGAAATTGGGGTATTGTTCCGTAGTTTCAAAAAGGTGAGCACTTAGCTCGTTTACCAAGTTAGAATCGCCATAAGAGAGGTTGTAATCAAAAAATATGGAGGATAAGAGTACTTGGTCCGGCCCGGGATTGGTAATCCAATGGAGTGTACGTTCTTTCCATTCCTGCAAGCTTGAGCACCATTCCGGGTTGGAAGCCATCATCTCCGCCGGACAATATTCGTATCCAATATCAAAAAGGCCCTTGGTAACGATTCTTGCCAGTGCCAAAAAATAGTCTCTTGTTTCTGTGAGTTGGTCTTCGGGTACATTTTCAAAGACCAGGGCGTTGTCCTGATCGGTGTGTAGCAATTGTTCGCTTCGGCCTTGGCTACCCATGGCCAACCATGCAAACTTAACCGGTGGAGGGGCATCCATCTTATCCAAGGCTATTTTTATAATTTGCTTGATGCAGGCATCGTTCAACTCAGAAATAATCTTGGAAGTTAAGGTGAGGGGTATATTTTGATCTAGGTACCCTTGCAGTAGATTCATGATTCTTCTGCGTACCGCCTTTAATTTTTTAAATCCGTTTGCTCTTTTTATTGCTTTTAAAAGCACTGCGGGGTTGTTGCCCAGCTCAAACATAATATCATGTTTACTAATGATACCAACGGCCTCTGTATTTGGGGTTCCGTCCATCGTAAGACATAAATGGCTGATGTCACTTTTCATCATGGCCATCTGTGCTTGGGTAACGGTCATTTTTTTTGGATACGTAATTACCGGTGAGCTCATGATATTTTTGGCCCTTGTAGTTATTGGAAAAAGACCAGTGGCGATTTTATTCCTTAAATCCTTGTCCGTTATGATGCCCACGGGAAGTTTGTCCTTTACTACTAATACGGAGCCCACCTTTTTTTCGGTCATTTTAACCGCTATGGTCTTTATGGTGGTATTCTCTGAACAGGTTATTAGTTTTTTTGAATAGGGTACGCCTTGCAAATCAAGCAATTCTTTGTCTCCTACGCCATTTTCACTGGCTTGGGGAGTGCCTTCGTAAAGCTTGCCCCTGTAACTTTTTGAATAAGGATTTCGGGTATTGGAGGCAAAGCTTTCAATTAAAAAATTACCTACTTCCTTGTAATCCTTAATGATGGGTTTAAACTCCGCTATAGGTATTGCATATAAGATGGTCTCTTCATATGCTTTGGCTCCAATTTTGTAGTTTTCATTGGCAATAAGGGGGCGTAAACCAAAAATATCACCTTCATCACACAAATCTACAACTTCATCATTGGGTTCTTTGGTAAGTACTACGGCACCTTTATGAACTACATAAAAATAGGGGTGGGCCTCTTCGTTTATGGCAAAGATTACTTCACCCTTTATCTTGTAGACAATACTTATTTCTTCAGATAGACTTTCTAGTTCCTTAATGGCTACCTCGTTAAAAGGCGGGTAGTTTTTAAGAAAATCGGCAACTCTAATGGAAATGGTATTCTTCATGCGGCAAATTTAAAGTTAAAGTTATATCAGGAATTGCATTAAAAAAAGGAAAATGCCCAAACAAATTGCATCCTTCTACACTTTCTATCCGTAGTAAGGAAGTTGCTTTGAATAAAGATTACCCTGCATATTCAAGTACGCCAAAGTTATCTTCTATCTTTGAACCGTAAAGCATGGTTTTGGATAAATGTATGGAAACATGGGAAATAGTTTAAGGGAGCTTTTTCAGTTTTTGAAAAGCACTGATTTTTCAAAAGCGGTCTTGGTGGGCGTTACGGTTAGTTTCCCTATTTTGTTGGGACTTTACTTTAATCAACTAGAAATAGGTCTTGCCGTTTGTTTTGGAGCTTTGTGGAGTGCACCCAGTAATGCTAATGGAAGCTTTAAACAAAAAATTACGGGTATACTTAGCGCTACGGTATTGGTGGTCATCATTAGTTTTATTGGGGGATATTTGAATTTGCCGGCCTATATTTTGATTCCAGTTCTAGGAGTACTTTCTTTCCTGCTTGCCTATATATCCATTTTTGGTTTTAGGGCTACTTTAGTCAGCTTTTCCGGTCTATTGGCTTTGGTTCTTAGTTTTGCCCATGAACCTCAGGTGCTTAACACCTATGAATATGCCTTTTTTGTAGGTATAGGTAGTTTGTGGTACTTGTTGGTGGTTATGGTTTGGCATTATATAAACCCTAAAGGTGAAATTGAGGAAATATTTAGGGAAACCTATCTGCTGACAGCCAAATTTTTGCGAGTTAGGGGAAAGTTGGTAGAACCAGATTCTGACCGGAAAAAATTATTGTCCGAACTGAACAAGCTACAGGAGCAGCTTATAGAAAAGCATGAAACCTTAAGGGAGATGTTAGTTCTTAACCGAAAAAGATCTCGGTATTCCGTTTACCACGGAAAACAATTACTGGTTCTGGCCCAATTGGTGGAAATGCTGGAAGCGGCAATTGCCAACCCCATTAACTATAGCCAAATGGATGTGGTCTTTAAAACGTACAGTCAATACAAAAGCGGTTTTCAAGAGCTTATTTTTAAGATCGCGGAACAGTTAGAACGTATTGCTTTTGCCGGAAGGCACGGAAAAAAATTACCACCACCAGTAGAACTACAGCCGTATTTAGATAAGATTTTGGCTAATATAAATCAACTTAAAAGTATTCCTAAAAAAGAAAATCTTAGCCCGTATTTAATGCTTCAGAATCTTTACGAGTATCAAGAGAAGCAGGTAGAGTTGCTTGGAAAAATCAATTGGTTGCGCAATGAGGCCAAAACAGAGGAATTGCAATTTATAGATGAGAGTTACGTACGTAAGTTTATAACCTTGCAAGATTACGACCTTAAAATGTTGGTTCGTAACTTTAATTTTAAATCGGCCATTTTTAGACATGCTTTGCGTTTGGCCGTTACGGTAATGGTTGGGTACAGCATAGGAACCATCTTTGACTTTCAGAAACCCTATTGGATCTTATTGACCATTATTATTATACTACGGCCTAGTTACGGGCTAACCAAGACCCGCTCAAAAGATAGGATTATAGGTACGTTAATTGGTGCTACCATTGCTTTTGTAATTGTAGCTTTGGTGCAGAATACTTATGTTTTTGGGATTCTAGGGCTGACCTCGTTGGTCATGGCCTTTTCTATGCTGCAGAGAAACTATAAGACGGCAGCTACTTTTGTTACGCTGAGCGTAATTTTTATTTATGGAATTTTATTGCCGGACATTGTTACGGTCATTCAGTTTCGGATTTTGGATACGGTTCTAGGAGCGTTGCTTTCGTTTTTTGCCACTTTGGTACTTTGGCCTTCATGGAGTTTTTTGAATATTAATGACAACTTAAGAACCTGTCTGGCGGCCAATAAAAATTTTCTAAATGAAATAGCCCTTATTTATGACCAAAAGGAAAAGGAGCCTACCGCACTGAGAATAAGCCGGAAAAAAGCATTTGAAGAGACTTCTAATCTAAGTGCCGCTTTTCAACAAATGGTTCAAGAACCCAAATCAAAACAAAAAAAAGTAAATGAGGTTTATGAACTGGTAACTCTGAGTCACTCTTTTTTATCTTCCTTGGCTTCCTTAAGTTCATATATACAGAATCATTGTACTACGGAAGCATCAGAAGGTTTTAGGTCTGCGGTAGCGCATATAATGGAAAATTTGGGTCGTACCACAGATACTTTGGCCCATATGAAAACGGAAGATAATTTTTCGCTCAAACATCACGAGAAATCTTTTAAAAGTAACCGTTCTAAGTTTAAGACAATAGCATGGGATTTTGAAAATGCCGTAAAAGTGGGGGAGGAGCGTAATTTGCAAGAGGCACATTTAATACTTGGTCAATTACGATGGTTGTTTACGCTAAGCGGTAAAATGCTGAAATTGAGTGCGGAAATCTAGTTTGTCAAAGTCCTTGTTATTTTTTTGTTAAAACCTTACACCCTGACGAATGTCATATTTTTGGTTTTGCTTCTATTTTACTTTAGCTGTACACTAATTGTTTAACTAAAAAAAGTTAAGATTATGTCACTAATTAAATTTAACAAAAGACCTTGGGGGAATCTTGTAAACCATGATTTTTTCAACAACGACGATTTTTTTAATGGAGGTTCATGGTTGGGGAAATTAGAAGAGCCGGCCATGAACGTTAAGGAAAATGACGAAAATTTTGAAATTGAACTGGCGGCACCTGGTTATGACAAGAAAGACTTTAACGTGAGCATCGATAACGGGTACCTGAACATTTCAGCAAAAAACTCCAATGTTATAGAAGAAGATGAAGATAACTATAGTCGTAGGGAGTTTAGTTATACCTCTTTTCAAAAATCACTCCGATTACCTGAAAGTGTAGCTGACGACAAAATAAAGGCAACCTACAAAGATGGTCTTCTCAAATTCAAAATTGCTAAAAAAGAAGAAGCTAAACATAGTCCGAAAAAAGTAGAGATATCATAATAAACACTAATCGTTAGAATAGCCTTCTTTTCTAAACCTGTATGCGTCCGTGTAGGTAGGTTAGATTTGAGGGCTTTCTATTTGCATAACCCTTCTAGTTGAATTTGGTTATAGGTCTTATGACCTTCATTAGGTAATGTGTCGTTATCTTATAATTAATGATTGTGATCTAAAAAAAACTTTACGTTCTTTTATGATATTTGTCAAGGGAGACCGTATTATTTAAGGTAATTTGTACTTGAGCAAATGCCTTTCTATATTTAATATTATGGTCAAATATGTAATCGGACTTGTTTTTGTTGTCAGCATTATGGGCGGCCTTATTCCCGATACGGTACTGAAATACGATATTTTAGTCAAGAACAAGCCAATTGGTAGTTTAGAAGTGAGCCGAAAGACCTTGGGTACAGTAACTACATATCAGAGTTTTACCAGCATTAAAACCAAAATTCTGACAACTATAGCGGTAGATTATAAATATGATGTAAGTTTTGACAATGACCACCTTCAAAAGGCCAACGTCAATATTTTGGTAAATCATAAGCCTCATGCGGAGACAAGCACCTTGTGGAAAGACAATCAATATCTCATCGTAAAGAATAAAAGGGAAAGTACCTTGAAAGATTCTATAGCCTATACTACAATATTGCTGTATTTTAAGGAACCAAAGCATATTGATTACTGTTACTCGGAACAAGATGGTACTATGAATACCATAGTACCCCTAGGAAACCATAGCTACAAGAAAATTAATGCTAATGGTAAAGAAAATATATACTTCTACAAAAAAGGGGTTTTGGACCATGCTACTATTGATGGAGGTGTGGTAAATTTTGAAATGCGCATAAGTGAGTAGGTCTTCCTGATAAGGTGATTTGTTTGCATTGGGCAAAATAACATTTGCAATATGACCATCGCACTTATCATTTACTTTTCATTGGCCCTCTTTTTAGTAGGTCGTTTACTGCTATATGGTATACGCCCAACAAAGACCCTAGCTTGGCTTTTAGCCATCTTTACCATATCCGTAGGCGGTATGTTGTTCTACTTCGTTCTGGGGCGTAACAGAAGAAAAAATAAGTTTTACCGCCTTAAAAAAACCGAAGAGATTTCGGCATACCTAAAAAAGGTGGAAGCATATTGTGATGATATAGACCGAAATAATGGGGAGAATGTGCCCGAGCCGATAAAAGGTCACCTTAAACTGGTAAAGCTCATTGCTAAAAACTCTAATTTTTTACCCAGTTTTGGTAACGAGCTGACCTCCTTAAAAAATGGACAGGCAACCTTTGATGCAATTTTTCAAGCTATGGAAGGAGCCCAAAAGTTTATACACGTTCAATATTATATTTTTGAGCAAGGCGAGCTGGGCGATAGGTTTCTGGCTCTCTGGCAACGAAAAATAAAAGAAGGTGTTGAAATACGTTTCCTATACGACGGTTTGGGCAGCAATACATTAAGTAAGGCCTATGTCAACCAGCTTAAGGAAGCTGGGGTAGAGGTTTTTAGTTTTTTGCCAATTCGGTTCAAAAGGCTGCTTTCATCCATTAATTATAGAAACCACAGAAAGATAGTTGTGGTTGATGGGCATACAGCTTTTACGGGCGGTATTAACGTATCGGACAAGTATATTAACGGAGACCCGATATTGGGAACATGGCACGATATGCATTTACGACTAAGAGGACCTGTAGTTAATAGCCTTCAAGCGGTATTTGCCATGGACTGGAGCTTTGCCAGTGGAAAGGACGATATGCTCACATTGTCATACTTTTCAACCATACCAAAAATTGGAAAATCAGTTGTGCAGACCGTCTCAAGCGGCCCGGATTCAGATTTTCCGTCGGTGCATCAGCTGTATTTTTCACTTATTAACGGTGCCAAAAAGTATGTCTACATTGTAAACCCGTATATTATTCCCGGAGAAGCCCTTATGGAAGCTTTACAGGTAGCCGCCTTGGGCGGGGTTGATGTCAGGATCTTACTTTCTTCCAATTCCGATAGTTTTTTGGTTAGGTGGAGTGTGCGCTCGTATTTTGAAAACTTTTTGGAAGCCGGAGTTAGAATTTATCTATATCCTGATGGCTTCTTGCACAGTAAAATCATGTTTACGGACGATGAACTGACGACTATAGGTACCGCCAACCTTGATGTGAGGAGTTTTGAACAAAATTACGAAGTCAATGTTTTGGCCTATGATAAAGAGTTGACAAGGGAGCTAAAGCGTGATTTTTTAAATGATTGCAAAATTAGCCATGAAATAAATTATAAGGAATTTACGCAACGGCCCAAGTCTGAGCGTTTTAAAGAGGGACTTGCTAAAATATTTAGTCCCGTTTTGTAGTGTCATCTATGATATGCATCATATTTTTCTAGGGATGTAGTTCCTAAATTCGCATAATAACCGTACAAAAATGAATATAGGTCTTGTACTTTCAGGAGGAGGAATTAGGGGAGTAGCACATATTGGTGCTATAAAGGCTTTGGAAGAGCACGGAATATTCCCTACACATATATCCGGCACCAGTGCCGGCGCCATAGTGGGAGCGCTCTATGCAGGAGGAGTTGGTTGGGCCGAAATATTGCATTTTTTTAAAACCATACCCCTTTTTCGTACACAAAAGTACGCCCGTAGCAAACCAGGTTTTTTAGATACGGAAAAGTACTATGACAATTTCAAGGAATTTTTCCCCAAGGATGATTTTAGTGTATTAAAGAACCCCCTCTATGTAACGGGTACCGACATTATAAAGGGTACACTCAAAATATTTCATAAAGGACAGCTCATTAGACCGGTATTGGCCTCGGCTTCCTTTCCGGGAATGTTTACCCCTACCAAAATAGGCGACGCTTATTATATTGACGGAGGTGTTCTCAATAATTTTCCCATTGAACCATTAAAGAATAAGTGCGATAAAATTATCGGGGTCTATGTAAATCCACTAAAAAAAATAAGAATGGAAGATTTAAAACATTCTTATACCGTGGTTGAGCGGGCCTATAAATTGAAGTCCGCTTCTGAATCCATGCTAAAATTCGCGGAATTTGATATGATTATTTCTCCGTGTAGTAATGATTTTGAGTAATGAAATAGATATTGTGCGGATGGTAGGTTGTCAAATTCCATATCGCTTCTTTTAATACTCTTGGTTTTCAACGGCAGATTTATATCCAATGCTGATGTTTTCATAGAATACGACCAGAAACTTTGATGGTCATACTGGGCGGTTTTTCTGAGGATGTATTTAGGGTAGCTCACTCTCCAATAGTCTAATAATCTTCAACGGGCCCTAAATCTTTGTTCTTAAGAATAGTCTAACTCCGTTTTTTTGGGTTGGCTTTTTTTTAAGGTGAAAAGAACTGCCATCCAGAAAACTAGTGCCTGTTCAGTATAACCTGGACAAGCTAAAAAAAGGATGGTTCAGACTCAAAGGTTGTCTATAAAACAAGCCCACACTATAAATATTTAAATGAACAAAGGTTAAGATAGCCTAAAGAGTAAGGTTAAAATGTTCAACCATAATCTGTTTAATAGCTAATTCGTTTAATGGCTTGTACATCATAGCATCAATTTCTGGGTACATCTCCATTTTTTCTTTATCAGATGGGATTATGGAGGTGGTCAAGAGAATAACCCTTGTGTTGATTTTAAGCGCTACATCCAATTCCTTGTATAATTCCATGAACTCCCAAGCATCCATAGTGGGCATATTAATATCCACAAATATGAGTTCGGGAAAAACTTTTGAATTCATAAGATGTTCAAGAGCTTTTTTGCCCATGGTGAAAGAGTAGACTCTTTCGGCACAATTTACGCGTCTTAAATAGGTCTCATGAATAAAGTTCGTAGCATTGTTATCATCTACAAGTACAATAGATTTTATCATAGTCTAGACAAGTTATTAATTTAGATTAAAGTGAAAGGTGCTTCCTTTTCCAATTTTGGACTCCACCCAAATTTTACCGTTATGTAGTTCCACAATTTTTTTGCAATGGGCAAGGCCAATACCGGTTCCCTCGTAATCTTCTTGGTTATGTAATCTTTTGAATACTTCAAAAATCTGTTGTTGATTTTTTGCTTCCATTCCAATACCGTTATCCTTTACGTAAATATGATGTCCTTTTGCTGAGGGCAAGGTTCCTATCTCAATTATCGGATTTCGGTTTTTATCAGTAAATTTTATTGAGTTACCAATAAGGTTAAGAAAAAGGGAGTGAAGTTCTAATTTATGTCCTGATATTTCGGGGAGGTCTTTAACCTTGATTTTTGCACCTGTATTTTTAATACGCATACGAAGGTCTTTCATTACGTTCCCTACTATAGTTTCTAGGTCTACAGGTTCTGGCCTGGTATTACTCCCTATTTTTGAATAGGCAAGTATAACCCTTACCAATTCGCCCATTCTTGACGAGGCTTCTTCTATGAAGGCCAAATACGTATTGGCCTTATCGTCTAATAAAGTTATATATTCTTCTTTAAATAGCGTTACAAAATCTCGTATGGTACGTAAGGGTTCTTGCAAGTCATGACTTGCAACATAAGCAAAACGTTCTAGCTCTTTGTTGCTTTGAGATAGGCGTTTTAAGTTAGTAATGTTTATATGACTACCAACCATTCTTATAGGTTCCCCCTTTTCACCCCATTCTATTACCTGACCTTTGCACCAAACCCATACAATGCTTCCGTTTTTATGAAAATAGCGAACTTCATTATCATAGGGTACTTCTCCTTTACTTTTAACATGGGCATCAAACGTTTCTAGCACGCCTGGAAGATCTTCTGGGTGCATGATATTTTGCCATGCTTCAGGTGTATTTTCCATTTCGTCATCTTCATACCCGAACATTCGTTTAAAAGTAGGACTCAAATACTCTGTATTTTCTTGTATATTCCAATCCCAAAAACCGGCCATGGTTATTTCAAGAACCTGTTCAAACACCATATTTTTATCAAGCAGTTCCTGCTCTAATTGAGGCATTCTTTTAATCATAGAAACATCGGTTGTAGTACCCAGCATTCTCTTGGGTTTGTGATCTTCCGTCCATTCAACTATTTTGCCTCTTAAGAACAAGGTTACATAATGACCAGCTTTATGTTTGTATCTTATTTCTACTGCATATGGGTATTTACCGTTGGTTTGCAAATGTTTTTGCATGGTATTGTCTTGGGTCTCTAGATCTTCCGGATGGGCCAGTTGGTTCCAGAACTCAGGAGTTTCTTCAACTTCATCTGCCTCGTAACCTAGAATATGGCGGATTGAGTGGCTAACGTAATAGGTATTGTTTATTAAGTTATAATCCCAAAAACTGTCTGATGTTTGCTCAAATGCAAGTAATTGATTTTTAAGCTTTTGTTCCGCAGATTTAAGTTCGTTAATGTCTACGTAACTAAGGGTTGCCCCCTCAATATTTCCGATGGAATCACGAAATGGAACTATTTTTTGCAAGAACCAACGCCCCTTTGCATCTTTCACCTCGTTTTGCTGTGAAACTCCATTTACGACTACAGCTTTAATGTCTGAAATGAAGTTTTTATAATTGGACTTATGAAATGTACTGGCAAAGTGTTCTAGAGGGCGATTAACATCACTTTCCATTAGGTTGAAATGCTTGGCAACGCTAGGGGTAAACTTTCTTATTCTCAGTTGATTGTCCAGAAAAATGGTTCCTATGTCCGTGCTTTGAAAAAGGTTGTCCAAATCTGAATTTAATAGAGCTAGCTCTTCTAATTTTTCCTGAAGTTCCGTATTTACGGTATGTAATTCTTCATTTACACTTTGTAGTTCTTCATTGGTACTTTGTAATTCCTCATTAGAAGCCAAGAGCTCTTCATTGGTAGCCTGCAACTCTTCATTGCTAGTCTCTACCTCTTCAATCATGTTTTTAAGACTTTCCCTTGTTTCTTTTAGTTCGGATTCTAATTCTATTTCCCTTGAACTATTATTTGTGCTTTCGTTCTCGTTATGAGTAGGGCTTGTTATTTTTTGTATGTCCGAAGGTTTGATGATGATTAAAAAATTCGGAGGATTGCTACTTAGGGGGTTGTTAAAGGATGCCACATGCATATTAACAATGGTGGGCTTTTTTTCAGTTGAGAAATTAAGGTTCTCGTGCCTTAAATTTTGGTTGGTTCCTGCAACTTTTCTTAAAGAGTAGCTCAAAACTGTTGCCACGTTCTCAGGAACCATTTTTAATAGGTTCATGCTAAACCCCTTGTTCGGTAAGCTTATATAATTATTGAGGTCTCCAAAAGCATCAACGATATTAAAATTACCGTCTATTAGAATAGCGGCAAGGTCTAAATTATCACTTAAGGCTTCTACCATAAGCTGCCTTGTATTTCGCTCGTAACTCATGGTTTTTAGACCAAACGGATTTTTTTGGGTTTTGTTTGGGCCGTAAGGTTGTAGACCAAGTATTTTTGCAGGTCTTATGTTACTGTAAATTTTTTGTTTCCGATGTATTTCAGCAAATGAGTTTTTCTGCCTTCCTAGAGATTCGCTACTACCTAGAACTAAGGTTCCATTTAAATTAAGTGAGTAGTGCAAAACATCAAGAACTCTGTTTTGTGCTGCAGGTTGAAGGTAAATAAGCATATTTCTGCACAGAGAAATATCCATTTTATTAAAAGGAGGGTCTTTGAGCACATTATGTTTGCTAAATATGACCATACGCCTAATGTTCTCGTTAACACGGTAATAATCTCCTTTTTTGGTGAAATTCATCGTTAGCCGTCTTTCGGAAATATTGGCAATAGTACTTTCATTGTACATACCTTTCGCAGCGTCGTTCAGATGGTTTTTTTCTATATCGGTAGCAAAAATTTTAACTACATTTTTTTTATTGTACTTTATCAGGAGTTCATTAATAATAATAGCCAAAGAATAGGCTTCTTCACCGCTGCTAACCCCAACACACCAGCATTTAATGGTATCTCCCTTTTTTTTGTTAGCTACTATTTTTGGTATGATTTCGGTGGCAAGAACATTCCAAACAGCTTCGTCTCTAAAAAAACTGGTGACCCCAACTAAAAACTCCCTTACCAGAAAATGCGCTTCTTCTGGTCTTTCAAATAAATAGTCTTTATACTCTGGAAGGGTTTCTAAACGGTTTATCCCTATCCTTCGGGCGATCATACGTACTAGGGTAGGTCTTTTGTAGTATTCAAAGTCTAATTTAGTCTGACTGTTTAAAAAGCTCAGAATTTTAACCAGTGTTTCCTCATCGTTTAGAATATGTTCCTCCAAGGAACCATAAACGGCTGGGTGTTGAAGGAATCTCTGAAGTTCTTCACCCATTTGCTCGGTAGGCAGGACAAAGTCAACCAAGTTAGTGTTGATTGCATTTTGAGGCATACTTTCAAACTCTGCTTGATCTGGGGATTGCACCATTACCATTCCGCCGTATTCCTTAATATCTCTTGCTCCGGAAGTACCATCGCTACCTGTGCCGCTTAGAATGATAGCAATAGCATTATTGGTCATTTCACGCGCCAAAGATTTAAAGAATAAATCTATAGGTAGATTTAAGGTCCTAGTGGTTGGCTTGTCTTCTAAAATTAAATAACCATCTTTAATAAAGATGTTTTTTTTAGGTGTCAAAAGGTAGATAGTCCCTGACTTTATTTTGGTTTTCTCAGTAACCTCAATAATGGGCATGTCTGTGTTCTTAGCCAAAAGCTCTCCCATTAAACTTTTGTAATCGGGACTTAAATGCTGAACAACTACAAAGCTATGGGCAAATTTTAAAGGAAGGTTGTCAAAAAAAGACTTTAATGCTTCTAATCCACCAGCACTGGCCCCTATGCCTATTATTGAGAATTTGTTTTTTAATTTATTTTGTTCTTGGTCAATACCTGAGATATTAGGTTCTATCATTTAGTAGATTGATTTCGTCTCAATAAAAGTAATGAATATCTTACAATAATATAAATGGTAAATAAATAATTTTATCCATTTTGGTAACTGTTTAATAGCAACGTTTTATAGTTCAACTAAATATGGTTTTGTTCTAGTTTCCTTTTGAATGATCTTGTTTAAAATTTACTTGGTAGAGTTTAATTAGATGTGAAGTTGTTTTTAAAACGTTAGAATCAAAATATGCATTTGCTAGTGATAGGTTGAAGGTGATTATGTCAAATCCTAAAACTTGTATGTTTTTTGCATCGAATTTTTAAAACACTAAGAGTAGCACTTTCGGATAATTCATTATATTACGGCTACTAACACAAACCATTAACAATTAATGCAACAAGAAACAAAAGCCTTTACCTTGGCAGAGAAACTGGCTATGGTACATGTTGTAAATTCTGTAATCTTAGCAGATGGACAAGTACACACTGGAGAAATCAACGCGGTAACGCAATTAATGGAACAAATTGATTTTGATAGTAATTTTATTATGCAAGCCCGAAATATTGAAAGTGAGCAGGCCATCTTAATTCTGAAACAAATGTCTCAGGAAAAGAAAAGTAATCTTGAAACTATTCTGGAGATGACCGCAATTTCAGATGGGTTTAAGCACACTACGGAAAAGACCCTTATGGCCTATATCTTCAAATCTATGAATAATTGAAACTACACACAACTATGGAAAATGGAACAGTACATAACGTACAATTTACAGAAACGGAAAAGAAAGCCATTTTTGTAATGAGCAATGAGGTTATTTTAGCAGATGGCAAGGTTCTTCCTAGTGAGCTGGCAGAAATGAAAGAACTTCAGGAAGGAATAGGAATGAGCCCTAATTTGGTTAATGAAGCCAAAGAAACCAGTACAGATGAGGCGCTAGTGGCATTGCATAACATGTCATATCCTAAAAAGAAAATTTTGGCTCAAATTCTTGAGGATATGGCCATTTCGGACAATCACCTACATGAAAACGAAATGCAGCTCATTATACAGACGTTCAAAAATATTGGTATAGGAGGGGAAACTGAGTAATTAATAGGTTTCTTGTTATTAGATGATAAATTGGTCTTTTGGATTCTTGCATACCTATGAGGCCTTGCCAGAAAATCTTTTGTAATCGGCCCTTATTATTTCCTTCACATTGGGTAATTTAGTCCCAAAATTTAGGGTATGGGACAGATTATAACATTTGGGGAGGTGTTGATGCGTATTTCTCCGCGGGGAAACAAAAAATTTATACAGTCTAATATTGTTGAGTTTTATTTTGGCGGAACCGAGCTAAATGTTGGCATTTCCATTTCCAATTTTGGTGGAGAGGTAAAGCATATTAGTGTGGTATCCGAAGATTCCATTGGAGAAACCGCACTGGCGTATATTCGCCAATTTGGTATGGATACTTCTTCTATAGTTCTTTCAAAACGCCCTTTGGGAGTATATTTTCTTGAGGTTGGAGCCGTAATTAGGCCTAGTATGATTTCTTATAATCGTTCTCACTCCGCATTTTCCGAAATTGTACCGGCAAAGGTAAATTGGGAAAAAGCCTTGGAAAAAGGGGAGTGGATGCACTGGACCGGAATAACACCAGCATTATCTCAAGGAGCCTTTGATACGCTTAAAGAGGGCTTGAAATTGGCAAGAAATAAAGGAATGGCCGTATCTGCCGATCCTACTTACCGTAGTGATTTATGGAAGTATGGACAAGACCCCAAAGAAGCCTTAACTGAACTGCTACATTATTCTACAATTTTTATTGGTGGTGTTAATGAAATAAACGAGGTATTAGGTACACAGTTTGGATATAGTAACGATGATTTCATTGAAGCTAGCAAAAAACTGATGGAAACTTTCCCCACGATTGAAAAAGTGTTCGATAAAATACGGACCTCATTAAATTCTTCTTGGCATAAAATCCGGGCTAGAATGTGGAACCGTGTTGAGTTCCGGGAAACAGAAGATTTGGACATTACCCATGTGGTGGACAGAATAGGTACAGGAGATGCTTTTGCTGCCGGATTGATATATGGTTTACAAAAATTTGATGATTATAAGGCCATGGAGTTTGGAAGCGCTGCCTGTGCCCTAAAACACACTTATGAAGGAGATGTTAACCTTGCTACGGTAAGCGAAGTAAACAATATATTGGCGGGTAATATAACGGGGCGTTTAGTGAGATAGGATAGGGAATAAGCTATTTTGGGTTAAGGCTCTAGAATATTTGTCTCAAAGCCGTCAATGCTGGTGGTGTTTTTGTTCTTCCAATAGGTCTTAATTTTGTCTTCCCCTTGTTTTGAGGCCCAATCATTTAGAGTAGTACGTTCTTCTTTAAATTCCATAAATGGTACGGCAAAACCGCAAGAGGTCTGTACAAGTTCTACATGCATCTCAATAATTTGTCTAGCTCCAATATTTTTTGGAAAACGCTCTATATACTTATGATAATCAGTATCTCGCTTATGATAGATTTTGGCCGTTCCGTATAGGCGTAAGATTAAAGGTTTTCCTTCAAAAGCACAGAACATAATGGTCATGCGACGGTTCTTTAGTAGATGGGCGGCCGTTTCATTTCCACTGCCGGTTAAGTTCAACCAGACAATCTTGTTTTTATCTATGACCCTAAACGAATCTGTACCTTTTGGGGACACATTTACATTTCCGCTATCGGCAGCGGTGCCAACAAAAAAGATTTTTTGTTTTTCAATGAACCCTTTTAGTTCAGGAGTGATAGAGTCTAATTGTTTTCCCATTGCTTTAGTAACTGTATTGTAAATTTATGGAAAGAAAGGCTAGCATGAAACTTTAGGTCTCTAGTTTTAGTTTACCGTATCAAATAAATAGTAGTAGTTTTGAAATGCAAAAAGCTACCTCAAAATCTCTATGTATGACATATCAGGATGAGTTTCTTCTTTTTTGGAATCAGGTAAAAGAAAGTGCCCAAGAGGGGAGTTTTGCTAAGTTGACCATGGCAAAGACCATAGGTAAACCAAATCTTAAGAATATTTTTTTGAGACCTCTCTATGCCAAAGATGGTTTTAAAGTCTTGTTGAAATTTAGCTACAGGTCAAAAGAGACGGAGGATAAAGAAGAAGAGCTTACTCTGGACGAAGCATTTCTTATCTTAAAATCTAACCTGAAAACTCATTTTTTTTCAGTTTTATTATTCACCACGGAAAAGGACGTTATTTTTAAAGTGAATAAAAAAGGGGCGGGGAGTATTACGGAAACGCAGCCTTCTTTCAGCAATGTCCTACAGGCCAAAACCGATTAGGAATAGGAAGTTTGGTGGGCTTACTGGTGTGGGCGAGATTATCTTAATATGATACTATTTGAAAATCAAACATCACTAAAAAAGAAAACCCTCAAACAAAAGTTAGAGGGTTTCTGAAAATCGGCTTAGTTTGGTTAATAGCCATTGTTATCAGTTCCTAATGCAGGATTTCGTTGTAATTCCGGTCCCGGCAATGGCAACAACAAATGTTTCTGCTCAATTTGTTTGCCTTGCTCGGTGGTATGACCTACTGCATTAACAAAAGATATAGAACCAGGGGCGTTCGCTACTGGAAATTTACCGGTTCGAACAATATCGAACCAGTTTCTAAATTCAAAAACTAGCTCTCTATGCCTTTCTTTCCAAACTTCTTCAACAAAAGCATCCGTTCCTAAGCCAGATAGTTCCGCACTTATTGTAGCAGGGTTTTGCTTCCAATACGCTCTGCTTCTTACTTGTGTTAAATAATCTACAGCATCTGTATTAACACCGCTACTCATGGCAACAGCTTCTGCTGCAATCAAAAGAACGTCTGAGTAACTGTATACTACAAAATCCTTTCCTGAATTTGCAGTGTCAAAAATGGCGGTATCATCATGCCAAACAAAAGGCGCGGTCTCAAATGTTTGGCCAGTTGGCAAATATGTACTATGAAAATACTGTCTTTCTTGAGCTCTTAAATCTTCATCAGGATTGTAGAAATCCAAGAACTGACTTGAAGGCTGGTAGGCCCCATTGGTAATATCATATAGTACTTCTGAAGCTAATGCTACTGGATAGGAATATCTAGGGTATATAGACGTACCTATTTCTGGATCGTATTCTTTAATATAAATATGTTCTATGGGAGATGCATCCCCTTTTCTCATTTTATTATAAGCAGAATTTTCAAAATCTATAGAACCGTCAGCCTCGTCATGTTGTGTTAGCGCATAAGAGCCATATTCACCATTGATGATTTTTTGGGACAGAGAAGCGGCATCTGCATATCTATCGGCATTTAGGGGATTACCGCTCATAGTTAGGTAAACATCCGCCAATAAAGTGGCCACTGTGCCTGATGTAACCCTTTTACCATTGTCTACCATGCTTAGTTTTGGCAGATTCCCTTGCTCTAAAGCTTCGGTAAGATCGGACTCTATTAGACCATAAATATCCGCAACAGAACTACGTTCGAGATAAAGGTTGTCTATTGATTCATAAGGTTCAGTGGTTAAAGGGACCGGCCCAAACCATCTTACTAAAAAGTAATAAGAGAAAGCCCTAAAAAACTTGGCTTCGGCTAATAATTGATTCTTTTGTGAATCATTTAATTCCGGAGTTTCGGGAATATATTTAATGGCATTGTTTGCTCTAGAAATGCCTAGATACAATTCTTTCCATCTATCTTGAAGGTATCCACCAATATTATCTCCATCTAAAGTTAACTGTTGTGTATTGCTCACATGTAACTCTTGACCTGCATATTCGTTTGTGAAGAACCCACTCATGTAGGCGCCTAACATTAGTGGAGTTCCACTGTAAACACCTCCATCGGTCATATTGGGCGCTCCGTTTCTATACAAAGAGTTTACGGCACTGTATGCATGGTCAGGTTCTGAAAAGAACTGATCAGAGCTAATTTCGCTCAAAGGTTCTTCCTCTAAGAAATCGTCACAAGAACCAAGGAAAACAAGGCATATTAAACAAGCTATATATTTAATTTTCATGATTTTCTTTTTTAAGGGTTAAAATTTAAGGCTGCAACCTAAAGTGAATGTTCTAGGCTTTGGGTATTGGAAGAAGAAAATATTCTGACCCCACTGGTTGCCTTCCCAAGAAGTGGCTTCAGGGTCATAACCCTGAAAATCTTTGGAATGTATTACAAATACATTTTCTGCACTGGCATAAACCCTTAGATTATTTAACCCGATTAGTTCCAAAAATTGCTCATTAAAGGTATATCCTAAGGAGAAAAGATTACCTCTTATATATGAACCATCAACAACCCATCTACTATCTACTTGACTATTTTGGCCAGCATAAGCTTGGTTTCTTATTTCTTGGACCATGGTGTTTTGATTGTTTTCTGTCCAGCCATCGTTAAGAATAGTAAACAAACCATTAGCTATGCCACTACGGTCTTCAGTGGAGTGGTAGAATTGTTGCATGATTTCAACGCCTGCAACAAACTGAATATCTGCAGTAAAATCAAAATTTTTGTATCTAAAGTTGTTAATAAAGCTTCCGGTTACATCTGGCAAACCTTTTCCCAAAATTTTCTTATCCGTTGAACGTTTAGCTTCTCCTGGTACGGAGCCAACCAAAGCGGCTTCTGCAGCTTCATCTGTACCCCAGGTTCCTAATCTTTCATAACCATAGAAAGAACTTAACGATTCACCTACACGAAGTATGGTCTGACTACCAGAAACCCAAAATGGACCCGGTTCAATGTCCTCGTCGTTTTCGCCTAAACTTTCAATTGTGTTCTTATTGTAGTTCATATTCAAAGAAGATTCCCATCCAAAATCAGCACTACGAATAATTTCACCACTTAGCATAGCTTCAATTCCTTTATTGGATACTGAGCCAATGTTATCTCTTACAGAGGTAAAACCAGAAGTATATGGTACGGGCCTATCCAGTAATAAATCTTTGGTAAGTTTATCATAATAGTCAAACTCAAAACGCATACGGTAATTAAAAGCGGCCAAATCAACTCCAACATCTAACTGACTGGTTTTTTCCCATTCAAGACCTGGATTTGCCAAACGGTTTACGGAACTGGCGCTTACACGAGACCCGTTCATCAAAACCGTACCTGAAGAAACAGTGGCCAAAGAACTATACGGAGGGATTTCCGTATTACCGGTAATACCGTAGCTGCCACGTAATTTTAAACGGTCAATGAAGTCTACATTTTTCATAAATGATTCTTCACTAATATTCCAGCCTACACCTATGGAAGGGAAATACCCGTACTTGTTGTCTTTACCAAAACGTGATGAACCATCAGCTCTTGCCGTAAGTGTAATTAAATATTTATCATCATACGTATAACCTGCTCGTACGAAATAGGAGTTAAGAGACCATTTTTCAAATTCAGATTCGGGTGCGCTTGGATTGCTGGCAGAACCAATATTATTGTAACGAAAGAAATCATCACTAAAACCTCTCGCAAAAATAGTGGAAGATTCGTAATCTCGCTCTTGCCAACTGAGTCCTAGCATAGTATTGATTCTATGTTTGCCAAACTCTTTGTTGTAGGTTAAATAGTTTTCTTGTTGCCAGTAAAGACTCTTTTCATTAAATATTCTTGCATAACCATCAGGGGAGGAAATGTTCACCAAATCTCTGGGCGAATATTCTTTTTTGTTTCTGATATTTTTGTCAAATCCAAATTGAGTTCTGAAATCTAGACCGGGAAGGATATTAAAACTCATATAGAAATTCCCGAACATTTGGTTCCGTTCCCAAAAACGTTCTTGGGTTTCAAGTACATGAACAGGGTTGGACATAGATTCCAAATTATAGGCATCAGAAATCATCTGGCTATTACTCCAAGTTCCATCGGGAAATTTAACCGGAAAAATAGGAGGCATTTCAATCATGGTTCTACGTGGGGATTGACCTCCGCCACCTTCTTCAAATTCAGTATCCTTAACGTCGTTGACCAACAGGTTTACACCAATTTTCAACCAATCTTTAGGAGTGACATCGTAAGCAATTTTACCACTAATACGATCTAATTTGTTGTTTAACATAATACCCTCTACATGGGAGTAATTTAGAAAAACACCAACAGAAGATTTTTCATTTCCTTGCTGAACGGATAATTGATGATTGGTAGAATAGGCTGTTCTTGTGGCTTCATCCTGCCAGTCTGTATTGTAAAGTGGGTTTCCGTTCGCATCAAACAAATTGGGGTCATTGGTTGTGAAAACCGGGGCAGGGGAGTCCGGTCTGTATTTTGGGGTATTCTCCATACCGGTCCTAACAACCTCCAACCATTCATCTGCATCCAGCAGGTCCATTTTTTTACGAATGTTTCCTACACTTATAAATCCATCATAACCAATGGTTACCTTTCCTTCTTCACCACCTCGTTTTGTGGTAATCAGAACAACACCATTTGCGCCTCTAGCACCATATATAGCGGCAGAAGATGCATCTTTTAGGACCTCCATTCGCTCAATGTCGTTCGGGTTAATAAACTTTATGTCATCCATAACTACACCATCTACCACATAAAGTGGGTCAGAAGATGAGTTAATGGTGCCAACACCACGAATAACAATTCTTGGTGACCCCGTGGGCGAACCCGAATTCAGGAAAACATTTACGCCTGCCACCTTACCTCTCATACCTTGCAATGCATTGTTCACAGGAGCCTTTAGTAAATCTTCACTACTCACGGCACTAACAGCACCAGTAAGGTCTGATTTTCTTTGTGTACCATAACCTACAACCACTACTTCTTCTAGGGCATCTACATTTTCCTCTAGGGTTACATTTATGATTTGTTGGTCATTTAAAGGAACATCTTTGGTAGTGAAGCCAATATAGCTAAAGGAAAGTATATCTCCAGTATCTGCCATGATACTATAGTTGCCATCAAAATCTGTAACTGTTCCTTTAGAAGTACCTTTTACTAAAATGGTAACACCTGGTATAGGTGCTCCGGTATGGTCTGAAACCAGCCCGCTAACAGAAAACTGAACATTAGATTTTATAAGCTCATTAATCTTACTTGGACTTAAAACCGATGGTGTGTTACGTACTTGTTTGTTAAGAAGACTTTCAATTTTTTCTTTGATCTCTGGGTTGTTCTTGGGAAATAATATGATTTGATCACGAACAAAACTGAAATCTATGTTAGAATCTTCAAATAGGGTTTCCAACACTTCGGTAACGTTTTTTTCCTCAACACTTAACGACTTTCTTTTATATACGTCGATTATGCTGTTATTATAGAAAAAACTGTAGTTACTTTTGCGTTCAATTTCGTTCAGTATCTTCTTCAACTTTACGTTGTTCAAGTCCAACGAAATACTTTGGGCATTAGCTTCAGAGGCAAATAATTTGCTTAAAGTAATTGTCAATAAGATGACGTAGATTTTCATTATCCGGACAATAGGGATTTTTGAAAAAAAATTATCTTTTTTTTCCATAATTTTGAATAGTTTAAGTTGTTTAATTACCAAGTAGTTAAATAATTTTTCAAAGGGGAAAGTGTTGCCGCACTTTCCTCTTCTTTTTTTAGTTTCATTCTGTCATATGTAGTGTGATTTTGTTTTGAGTTAGTTTGTAGTTTATAGGTGATGATACCTCAAAGAGGTCTAAAATTTCTTCTATAGTAAGATTGTCAAAAGTACCGGTATACTTATAATTCATGATTGTGGGAGAAGCAACCGCTATAGAAATATGATACTTTCTTTTTAGGTCGCTAATTACCTCACGAATAGGGGTTTCATCATAAACAAGTTTTCCTTCTCGCCAAGCGGTGAAAACTTCCGTGTCTACCTTATCGATGATAATTTTGTCTTCTTTCTTTATATAAGTAGCGCGTTGTGAAGGGTTTAAAAATACTGTTTTATTGTCCTTTTCCTCTACGACTCTTACTTTACCAGATACCAAGGTAGTCTCCATATGAGAGTCTTCCGGATAGGATTTAACATTAAAACTGGTTCCTAAAACGTGAATTTTCATGCCGCCATCAGTTTTCACAATGAAAGGTCTGTTAGCATCATGAGTAACATCAAAGAAGGCTTCACCTTGTAAAACCACTTCTCTATTGTTTGTACTAAATATGGACGGATATGAGATGGAAGTGTTGGAATTGAGCATTATTACCGTGCCATCAGATAGTTCTATGGTTTTATTTTCACCAACAGAAGTTGTGGACATAAGAAGAGAAGGCTGTTCTATTTTTATGCTGTCTTTCGTAGGTTTATATAAAAATGCTAAGGAAAACAAGATCGTTAAAACAGCGGCATAGCCTATGTATTGAAATATGCTGAGTGTAAAACGGCTATTTTTAGTTGCTTTTTGAGATTCCCTCAGTAGTTTAGCTACATGTTTAGCTTTTATTTTGTGGTATTGTTCTTGCCGCTCAGGGTTCTTCAGCAACCATTTAATGACTTCCTGCTTTCTTTTTTCAGAAAGTCGATTCTCAGCCAAAGCTATAATATCCCTTTTATTCATCTTGATGTTGAGCAGTATTTATTTACATGACGTAAATAGATGAATTACCCCCTAGTTGAAAATGTAAAAATTAGAAAAAAAGGATGGGAAGATACTCTTTTAAGACCACGCGTAGTTCTCTAAGAGCCCTAGTTATATGGTTTTCGACTGTTTTTGTGGAAATTTTTAATTCTTCGGAAATTTCTTTGTGTCCAAGACCGTCAACTCTACTTTTTATAAAAACCTTTTGGCATTTTTCCGGTAAATCGGCAATAGCATTATCAACCAAGTTTTGTAATTCATTTACTATAATGGTTGAGTAAGCATCGTTAGATAATGCATTGTAATTGAGCCAAAGTTCTTGTTGGTCGCTAATGAGTACTTTTGAAAGTTTGTTTTTATGGGCTCTTAAATAATCCAAACAGGCATTGCGGGTCATGCTATAGATATACCCAACATAATTAGATTTTACATCAAGCTTGCCTCGTTTTTCCCAAAGTTTGATAAGAACATCATGTACAATTTCTTCAGCATCTTCTTTAGAAGGAACGTAGCTATTGGCAATTATAAAGAGTTTAGGTTTGAAGAATTTGTAAACTGCTTTAAAGTCATCTAAATCATTAGATGAAGTCTTTAATTTTGCATTATACAAATATTCTGGTATCATATTTAGGGTAATGATATAATTTGTGCCTGTAATTTACAAATTCTTAATGAACGAAGAATTTTGTTTTAAGTTTCTACCAAAAAAATATAGCATCTTTTCTAAATACACAAAGAAATAGACAGATTGAGCTGAAAGGATACAATTTTTGGGATTATTGCAATTTAACTTGTAAGGTACAAAAGTGAAGAGCAAATTCCATTAAGTAATTATAGTCGAACAATATTGAATAAGAGATAGGTTATATAAACAGTTGGGTACAGGTTAGAGAAGTATCTTAAAGTTTGGATTGGTACATAAAGTTTTAACTTTTTTAGTAAGTTATATTGGAACATTTCCAGCCAAGTCCAAAACTCAAAAAAACATTATCTTTTCTTTCGTTTACTTTTCTTGTTTTGAATTTTATCCCCTCGTTTTTGTGGCTTTTTATACTTCCTTTTTAGTTTTCTCTCGTAACTTTTTACTTCGGATTTAACTTTACTGTTTTTAGCGGATTTTTTATGAAAGGAAGCACCTCTTTTAACCTCGGAGTCTTCTTCTAGTTCTTTGTTGGGGTCAAAGGGTTTATCCGTTTCTTCAGGGGTGAGTTCAGAACTTATTTCTACTTCCTCAGGAAAGTCATTAAACGGAATGGTATAGTTCATAAGCGTTTCAATGGCGTCCTTTAGTTCGGCTTCTTTTTCGCTATAGAAAAGAATAGACCTTCCTTGTTCTCCGGCTCTACCTGTCCTACCAATACGGTGAATATAATTTTCTGGATAAAAAGGGGTGTCAAAACTAATTACGGTACTAATTTTTTCAATATCTATACCACGGGCAATAACATCGGTAGCAATAAGAATCCTGCTTTTGCCGCTCTCAAATTTTTCTATGGATTTAGTCCTATGGTTTTGTTCTTTGCTGGAGTGTATTACTGAAATTTCAGATTCAAAATCCAATGTTTCAGCAAGACGATCGGCACTGGTTTTACTGGCAACAAAAATCAATACTTTATGGTACTCGTCTTTGTCCGCCAATAAGTGGTTCAATAAATTTACCTTGGTGTAAAAGTTGGGTACTGCATATGCTTCTTGGCTAATACTTTCCAATGGTGTACCGCTAATGGATATGGTTTTCTTAATTGGGTTGATTAAAAAATCGTTCATCAATTGATCCACATACGTGGTCATAGTAGCGGAGAAAAGAATGTTCTGACGTTTTGTGGGCAGGTATTCAAAGATGTTTCTTAGCTGTGTTTTGTATCCAAAATCCAGCATAACATCAACTTCATCAATCACTAATTTTTTAATTGATTTTAGTCGTAATACGTTAGAAAGGACCAAATCATAAGTTCTTCTTGGGGTACCTACTATAATATCCTGACCTTCGGCAACGGCTCTTTTTTGTCGGTTTATATTGTTGGAACCACCGTATACACCTAAAGTCCTTACGCTTAGGTAAGGTGTAAGTTTTTCAATCTGTTCAACTATCTGAATTACCAATTCTCTGGTAGGAGCTAGAATTAGCACCCTAGGATGCAACTGGTCCGAATACTTCAAGTTTTGTAAAATAGGCAACAGAAACGCAATTGTTTTTCCGGTTCCGGTCTGGGCGATTCCTACAAAATCAGAGCCACCAAGAATAGGGGAGTATGATTCTTGTTGAATGGGTGTTGGTGTTTCAAACCCCAAGTCTACAATGGCCTTTTGTAACTGCTTTTTTATTTTGAAATCTTCGAAATTATCCATTTTGCAAAGTAATGGAAAAAAACACTCTTGTTAGCACTTGAAGTGGATTATACTTAGTGGATAAGATAGTTAGGTATAAAGGAAATGAGAGAGGTAATTTTCTATAGCTTAGATAAGGTTTCAGCAAACGATAAATAACGGTAGACTCTAATTTAGAAAAGATGAGTCTACCGTTTAGTTAACGGAATGAATATCCAACAGAGTAATTAAGAGCGTGAAAGCAAAATTTTTTAGCGGTGCATCTATGACCGCCTTATTCTTTTATTTTGCCATTTGCAGCCCAATAAATACCACCAAATAAGTGATTTATATAGGTTTGGTCTTGAAAAGCTTCCGGTTTATGACCGAGTGTGGTGTAGAATGAACGGCCTCCTTCGTAAAACTGGTACCATGCTACAGGATGGTTTTCGCCCATACCTTCCAGTGGTGTTTCGTCATATCCCTTTTGATAATCGTAGGTGTTTTCATCTACCGATAGAAGTATTTTTATATTTTCGGATTTTAAGAGTTTAAAATTGTACCATTCTTCACTCCACAACCATTTTTCCGGCAGGTGTAGGTTAGAAGGAAAATTGACATCGTGATTGGTGAGTACGGCGGCCTGAAATTGTGGATGGTCTTTAAAAACTCCGCCTACCAGATTATCGAACCACGGATTTCTTATCTCACTATCGGATGTTGAGTGGACTCCCACAAAACCTTTCCCGTTGTGAATGTGTGTCTTTAGGACTTCAAATTGGTCATTGTTTAAGATATCGGCATCGGCATTTAGGAAGACAACCACATCATAGAAAGGTAATTTTTCAGCAAGACCTTCAGGACTTTGCGTCCAATCAAATTTAAACTGATGTTCAGCAGCCATTTTATGAAAAGCATCTACTGCGGTTGGAATACACTCGTAGTGCCAAGTGTCTTGTACGGTGAATAACAACACCTTAAATTGGTCTTGGGCAAAAGCCATATGATTTAAAGTTATAATGATAAAACATGTTAATTGTAAAATTCTGGTTTTCATAAAGTTTAAGTGTTGAGAGTGTGTTATTATAAGATGTTGAAGTATAAATAGTTCCATGCGGAATTGATGCTGTACCAAACAGGGTAGTTAAAAGCTTCTACTTCTGCCACAACATATTTGAGACCAGCTGTTGTAGCGTATTTGAAGTATGCTTCAAAATCCATTTTCCCGCTCTGGCCGAGTTCTTCGTAATCTTTTACATGCCAGCTTATAAACCGGTTCCCGTATTTTTTGAAATAGTCAATGGGGTCAACATTGGAAAAATGCATCCAATATAGGTCGGCTTGGAAACTAACATACTCTGGATCGGTGTTTTCTAGGAGATAATTATAGATAACTTGATTTTCTAGATTCTTGAATTCATCAGAATGGTTGTGATAAGCGAATGCAATCTCCCTTTCTTTACATAGCTTTCCAATAGCATTGTAATACTCAGCATACCTTTTGAGTTGGGCAAGGGTGGTGATTTCTTTAATTTGATTGTTGGATATAGTTAGGTATTCTACGCCAGCTTGCTTATGGTCTTCTATGCATTTTTTCCACCAATCCATGGCTTTTTTCCAAGCTCCGTCATCATTGGAAGGAAGGTTGTAAAACGTCATAGATCCTGTAAATTTCAGGTTGTTCTCTTCTACTATTTTTTTAAAATTTAGAGGAGATAGACCATAAAAGGAGCGGTCTTTATAAACAAAGGTTTCAATGTAGCTATAGCCCATTCTATCTAGATACTTCAAGGTCTGCTGAGGGTTTTTCTGCATTTCTTTATGTACCGAAACCAGTTGAATACCTATGTTCTTATCTTTTGGATTTTTCTTGATGTAGCGGGTTTGCCAAAGAATTTCGTTCTTTGGGTTTGTTCCCTTTAAATACACATCGGTCTGATCTTTAAAATCAAAAGTAACCGTCATGGTTTCTTTCCCGGTAAAGTCCCGGTCTTTCATTATCCAATCTGTATCGCTGGTAAATCCACCTTTCCCTAGAAACATATCGCCTTGAGCGCTTTTGCCCAATGCAAAAATAGAATCGGTCTTTGTATCATACCCAATAAGCTCTGTTAAGGTATGGTTGTAGATTTTTCCATCGCTTTGAAATACATCAACGGACATTGCTGTATTGTCTATTTTAGGATAGTTGTTCATTTTTATTAGAGGCGTAGTGGCTACACTATCCGTTTTATGGTCAACTGAACTGACCCAAAACCCTAAATACTGTTGTAATCTATCTGATTGCGATGGAATGGAATCCTGCGAGAAAGCAGAATGTATTCCTAGTAAGAAAAGCAGCAATGCAATTTTATTGGTAAACCCATGTAAACGGAAATGGTAAGTCATCCTTTAATTTTTATGGTAGTAAATTTAAAGGAGTAGCTTGTTTTAGACTATAAGCTATGAAGCCATAATTGCCACTGGTGTTGCAAATGGAACAGTGCTTTTAAAACCTAGAAAGATGTGTGATTTGTTAGAGTAAGTTTAGTCATTGCTCTAATCATTATGGGATATCTCATGTTATCCGTTTATTTTTTACTGAGATTTTGAAAAAACTCATTTCGGCATGCTATATCCATAAAATCACCACCATATTCTATAGTAGTGGTAGAGCTGTCTTTGTCTTTTATGCCTCTAGATGATACACATAGATGCTTTGCGTTTAGAACAACAATAACACTTTGCGTATTTAACGTTTCTTGTAAATCATTTAAAATTTGCAGACATAAGCGTTCTTGTACCTGCGGACGATGGGAGTAGTAGTCAACCAATCTATTTATCTTGGATAGACCAATAACTTTCTCATTAGGGATGTACCCAATATGTGCGTGTCCCGTTATTGGTAAAAAATGGTGTTCGCAAGAGGAGTCAATAGTAATATCATGCTCAATAAGCATTTTTCTGTACCCGTATTTATTGGGAAATGTAGATAGTTTAGGCTTATTGTTAGGATTTAGGCCATAGAACAATTCTTTTACATACATTTTTGCAAAGCGATAGGGTGTTCCGGATAGACTTTCGTCTTTTAGGTCTAGTCCTAATTCTTCCATTATTTTTGAAAAGTAGACCTGGATATTTTCAATTTTTTCTTCGTCCGCTTTGTCAAACGCATTGGAAAGTAAAGGAGTTTCAATAGTTGTTAGTATATGGTTATCTCCAATTTTTTCATCGGTATATTTTTTCATAGTAATTTATCTTGAGCAACAGTTATCCGGTTGACAACGGCAGTATTTTAAGTTGTATATGTGCAATAGTATGAGTGCGAAAGCGGGGAAATAAATAGCAATTTCCGGAAGAGAAATAAGTTGAATCTTTTCGTTTAGGATTACAGCAAGTAAAACAAACCAAGATGCCCACATAGCATATTTTATCCAGGTTTTTGAAGAGTTCTTGGTAGATTGATAAATGGCAAAAAGTGAAATTGAAAGAAAAAGAAAATCTAATGAACCCCACCAAGTTGCAGTAGCTTCATGGCAAGCTGTTGAACAGGATTGGGCTATAAATATAAACGGTGTAGCAATGCAATGCACCATACACAAAGAACTTGCTAGTATACCGATTCTATCCGGTTTTAATGTGGCTTCCCTCATTCTAAATATTTATTAACGCAACCAAGTTGCAATAATAAAAAGAAAATTTTGTTAATACAACTTGGTTGCAGTAATTTTGTATCATGGGAATTTCCAGAAGAACAAAATCTGTTACTAGCTTGCTTGAAATATTTGAGCAAGAAGGACGTGCTTTATCTGCCATTAGTTTGATAGAACGCCTAAAATCAGAGATTAACAAGACAACTGTCTACCGCACTTTGGAGAGAATGGAAGATGAGGGTATGGTGCACTCATTTAAAGGAAAAGATGGACTACAATGGTATGCAAAGTGCAAAGGGTGTACGTCTTTAGTACATTCAGATACGCATCCACATTTTCAATGTCAGGATTGTGGTAAAACCGAGTGTTTAAATTTGAACATGACTATTCCTACCGTTGCAAATCACAAAGTAAACAGTGCAGAAATTCTGTTGATTGGTCAATGCCAGGATTGTCTTTCTTAGTTCTCTTGCTGAGAGACATGGTTTAATACAAATAACGTAGTGCAGTTGATAGGCTACCCGTTTCAAATTGGTATTATGCTAGATATGGATGTTTTACTTGTATCCAACTTTTTGTAAAGATCAACTTTAACGTTGAAGATATAAGAAATAAACAAATCTCTTTTGTTTCACCATAAAGGTCCTATACTTTCTTCATTATTTTCAAATGCTATTAGCATAGTTCCAAATGATAATGAGGGGTTGTGTGAAGGTTAAAAAAGCTGCTTAGTGGCTTGATTTTTATAGTGATGGGAATAAAAATGACTATAGCTAAAATTTAAATTTCCCAGAGAAACACAACGCAAGATATTAATAGAGGTAAAGGAATATTCCGAAGTGTAAAAGGAGTCTATGTTTTTAAACCACTGCAGAGGCGGTTAGTATTTTATTGGTTCAGTATTTTTGCTCTTGCTTCTTTTGGGAGATATTCATCTACTAACCTGTCAAGATAAGTAACGGAAGATTAGAATAGGTGCATGTTCAATTTCCTCCTCTATAATAAGATGGACCAAATACACCGTTTTGACCTACTACTAATGGAGCCATTGATGTACCAAACCTAAAAGCAGGATTTAACCAATCTATATTTCCATTATTCGCGTTCAATGCCATTATACCTGAATTATCTTTAGTTTCATCAGTATAATTAATGGCATGCCCATGATAAAACAATTGTCCATTTGCGTAAACGGGACTGTTATCAACGGAGATATCATCCCTAAACCAAAGTTGTTCTCCATTGCTCAAAGAAACTGCATATGGTCTTAAATCATAAAAAGATAAACTACTACCTTGATCATAAAGACCATAAACCACATTCTCCACAATAATTGGTGACCATATGGCCTTAAAACCAGTTTCAATTTCCCACTGTAATTCACCTGTCTGTGAATCAAGACAGAAGAGTGAAGAATAAACCGTATCCCTCATTGGCTCCCCTTGTACCACTAACTTATTGTTTAAAATATGTATATCTCCTAGTTTTTCAGCTTCAAAAATCCATATAACTTCTAAGCTTTGTAAATCTATAGCATATAGATTTTTAGCTGATATGTAAAGGATGTCATTTACTATCAATGGTTCATTGATAACTTCTATATCTTCAGGAAATTCAATCTTTTGTAATAATTGCCCAGTTTCTTTATCTAAAATATGCAGATAGGTAGGGAAATACCCATAAAAGCTTTCTTCAGACATTACAAATACCCTATCATTATGAACTACAGGTGTTCTATTCTCATTTAAACCATCATCCAAATCCCCATTTGGGTCCGTTGAATAATACCATAAAAGTTCTCCAGTATTTTGATCTAAAGCTACAACAACTCCATAAGTACCCGATGCATAGCATATGCCATCTACACAGGCAGGTGGCGTTATACCATAACTACTCGTATCATAATTTAGCATTGGAGTACTCCACAGTAGATTTTTGTTAGCAAGATTTATTGCGTTTACACTATTATCGTCGGTAGTAACAAATAGGTTGCCTTCATCATAATCTGCAAGTTTCTCTACATCTGTTTGATCGGAAAATGTATATACAAGTGTTTCTTTTCCTGTTTTGGCATCTACGGTGAACAAACTCTCATAAGATGCGGTTACTACAAAATCATTATTTTCCGGCTTACCAGAAACTATGAGATTATCATTTTTTATTTGTTCGGTGTCATCAGCTTCTAAGATATCTACACCATTTTCTTCTGAACATGAAATGTATACTGCCATTAAAAGAAATAAGCCTAAAATCTTTATCCTATACGGTAGCGAAAAATTTAAAAACTTCATTATAACAATATTTTATAAAGCTGTTAAAATTAGAGCAAACTAAATATCAGCCTTTTAACCAAATATTAATTCTCTATTATTTAAATGTAAGAAAACAAACAACTACTCTATTACCATGATTACACTACCATTGTATACCTCTTTATGATAATATAGGCTATTTGAGAAAATTGTAAGAACAAAAAACAAATTCTAAAGAAGTAATCCATTACGTGCTTAACTGTTCGAATTGTATCCCCAGAAATCGAATCGATTACGATTTGGCTATCATTTTAAAATTAGAAATTTCCCTTTTAGTCATGTGATGATCATTTTTTTTCCTTTTAAATTTTTCCGGGAGCTTAATTATGGTTGCTAACGTTAGTATATACGTTGGTAGTGGCTGGTTTTTTTTAGTTAAAAAAGCAGTTTGGTCATAGTAATAATTCCAACAATAAGTATTAAAGATAAAGACAGCCTACGGAATTTGCTCTGGGGAATATAGGCTAAAATCTTTTTTCCTATAAATGTGCCTATTAGACCAATTATAAACAAAAAAGGCACATATTTTAGGTCGTGCTTATGAATATATCCATTGCTATAATATACAAATGTTCTAGAAAAATCTATCAGAAAATCTATAAATGCAGAAGTGGCAATAAACACACTTTTTTCTAAATTGAAAGAGGCCATTGTTAACCCCCTAATAGCTCCTCCTGTGCCTAATAAGCCGGCCGAGAAGCCGGATAATGCTCCTCCAACAACTGCGTTTTTATCGTTTGGAGATATGCTTAGTTTACTCTTAATAAGAAATAACAAGCTAAATCCTATTAAGAAAATGCCTAAGAATATTTCTAAAAAATTACTGTTGAATATCTTGGATAGAAACCCACCAATTACTACAAAAATTACTGATGGTATTCCAATGGATAATAATAACCTTTTGTCTAACCCTTTTTTAAACAAAAATATTTTACTCAGATTACTGGAGAGATGGAATATTGCGGTAAGCCCCAAGACAGATTGAAAATCGAAATAAAAATTACCCAACGGTACAAAAAACACGGATGAACCGAAACCGCCAATTGTACCAATTATTTCGGCTACTAATGTGAGGATTAAAAAAATAAAGTTTATATCCTTCATTCATAAATTAATTTTACATCTCCATCAATAGAACAGGATAACTGCACGGTATTAAATATAGTGCCAAATTTTTCAATATTTTTTTTGAGCAATTCAACATTTAAATTTGTGTCTGTGCTGTAAATCTTCAGTTCATAGTTTATTTTGTCAATTCTAGGAGGTTTCTCTAATCGAATGGCCTTTACTAGTATTTCAGCTTTGGAATACTCAAAATTCATGAAACCAGAAAAGCGTTCCACATTTTTAAGAATACAGGAAGAAAATGAGCCCAAAAATAGTTCTGCTGGATTTGGGATAGTATCAGCAAATTCAGGTGTAATCCCAAAATTAATTTTCGATTGCTTAATTTGAATTGAAGCACTCTTTTTTGAAGATGAACTTGCTTTAACTGAATATTCCATAATTGTTTTTTGTGCTTGCAGGTAACGAATATATGGCTCGTAACGTGTAAAAAGAGGTTTTCCTTTCGGTTAAGTACAAGCCTGATATTTTTTATCAATAAACCAAATTAATATAAAAACGGATTTATAAATACATCTTAACTTTGAAATCTGCAACTAACTATTTATGCAGTGTTTATATAATTTCAAAAAATGATATTGATTATAGTTGTTTTGCTAATAGCAATTCCAAAGCTTCCTTCAAATGTGTTCTCCACGCTGTATGTACATCATCAAAACCAACAACATGAGCACCTTTTGTATTAAGGAAATCAATTTCATCTTCAGTTAGTTTACCAACATTGGCATCCTTTAAGGCATGGTAATAAATTAGATTGGATAGGTCTGTGTTCTTCAACAATTCCGAATATCTCTTATAACCATAAGCAGCAGCAACCTTGTGTGAATTGATCATCATTAAATCCTCAGCCTTTTGTTCTACCTTTGTACTAATAGCATCTTCTTCAAAACCGGCGTCAATTCCTTCGGAATATGCCCTCCAAACTTCTTCCGCAATATCTAACCTGCCTACCATGAGTAAATACCCGTCTGCAATATTACCAAACTTGGAAATATAGTCTTGCCCTGCAAAACAACCATACGAAATACCTACAATAAAGACCTTTTTATTTTCAGATTTAAAATAACTAACAAGCTCATGTAACATTGCGGAAGTTTTTGTTCCCAACATTTTGGCTTTGTCAAATGAAATTTCTTTCTCTAACATTGTTTGAGGTTCTATAGTCTGGGCTTGATGCGTATTTATAATGAAGTATTTAGTTTCATCAATTTCTCCTTTCTCTTTAAAAATAGCTTTCACTTCATCCGTAAACAATCTAGGGAAAGGGCCTCCTTGTGCAATAAGTACTATGGTATCACTTTTTGAGTTACCAAACGAATATCCTAATTTCTTCAACTTTTCTGGTATGCCTTCATAGGCTATGGATATGTTTTCTGTTTCCACTTCAGCTTCAACAACTACAAGTATCTTATGATTTCCATCCTTGTCAACAAACATTTGAGGTGTCAATTTTTTCTGCATTACTAATGGGATAACCTCTTTAAATGTTGTTGGTGTTCCGTTTTCATAATACACCAACCCGACATTAGAGGGTGGATTTTTCATTAATTCCTCATAGGATATTAGTCGTAAACTATCTGGAACAAAAGAGTAGTTTTGGGCATTACATAGTGCAGATGTGAAAATGAAGATTACGAGTACTAGATTTTTCATATGGTTTATTTGATTATTCTTTGCAAAGGTTTATTCATGAAACGTAGTCAGTTGCTTGCGCTATTTTTCATATACATTGTGCCTGTTGCACAAGTTAACGAAAAAACCACATAGGGAGAACATGATCTTAACGTTGTGCGGTTAACT